>JAJDVB010000083.1 GCA_022826345.1 Alphaproteobacteria bacterium | reverse complement strand
GAGACGGCGCTGGCGCCGGACGACCTGCTCACCGAGGTTCGCGCGCCTGCGTTGCCCGAGGGGACCGGCTGGGCCTTTCAGGAGGCCGCGCGCCGCCAGGGGGATTTCGCGCTCGTCGCGGTTGCGGTGCTGCTGCGGCCGGATGGCGCAGGCGGTATCGCCGCCCGCGTCGTCGTCACCGGAACCGGCGACGGGCCCGCCCGGATGCCGCAAGCCGAGGCGATACTGGCCGAGCGGGGCATGGATGTCGATGCGTGCGCGGCGGCCGCCGACGCCGCGGCGGAGGCCTCCGAGCCGGCGGACGACCCCCATGCGCCCGCCTGGTACCGCCAGAAACTCGTGGCCGCGCTCACGCGGCGTGCCTGCCGCGAGGCGCTCACCAGGATGGGGCGCTGAATGCCGAATCACGAACGCAGCGTGCGCGTCACCATCAACGGCGAGGCCCACGAACGGCAGGTCGAGCCCAGGCTCCTGCTCTCCGACTTCATTCGGCACGAAGCGGGACTCACCGGCACCCATGTGGGCTGCGAGCACGGGGTCTGCGGCGCCTGCTCCGTGCTGCTCGACGGCGCGCCGGTGCGCTCCTGCCTCATGTTCGCGGTGCAGGCGGACGGGGCCTCGGTCGAGACGGTGGAATCGCTCGCCGACGGCGAGGCGCTCCACCCGCTGCAGGAGGCCTTCCGCCGCGAGCACGGGCTGCAATGCGGCTATTGCACCCCCGGCATCCTGATGACGCTCAAACCCTTCCTCGCCGCTAACCCGGCGCCGAGCGACGCCGAAATCCGGCATGCGCTCTCCGGCAACCTCTGTCGATGCACCGGCTACCAGCAGATCGTGGCGGCGGTGCGCCGGGCCGCAGCGATGCTGCGGGGCGAGGAGCCATGACCACGCGGCTGATCGGCGAGCCGGTCGAGCGGCGCGAGGACGCGCGGCTGCTCACCGGGCGCGCGCGCTTCATCGACGACATTCACCTGCCGGAGATGCTGCACGCGACCGTGCTCCGCAGCCCGCACGCCAAGGCGCGGTTCACGCGTATCGATGCCAGCGCGGCGCTCGCGCTCCCCGGCGTGCACGCGGTCATCACCCACGAGGACCTGGGCGCCGTCAACACGCCCATGCCGCTCCTCAACGAGGACCCCGGCTTCATTCACCCCCGCACCCACCAGGCGCTGGCGCCGGGGCAGGTCCGTTTCGTCGGCGAGCCGGTGGCGTTGGTGGTCGCAAAGAGCCGCTACCTCGCCGAGGACGCGCTCGACCTGATCGAGGTCGACTACGTGCCCGAGGCGGCGGCGGTGGACTTGGTGGCAGCGGCTCAGCCCGGCGCGCCCTTGGTCCACGACGACACGGATTCCAACGTCGCCTGCCGCACCGCCGACAACACCGGCGATATCGAGCGCGCCTTCGCCCAGGCCGACTTCATGCTGCGCGAGGAGCTCCGGCCCGAGCGGGGCGCCGCCCAGCCGATGGAGACCCGGGGCGTCGTCGCCCGCTACGATGCGAGCCTCGATCAGCTCACGATCTGGGACACGACCCAGGCGCCGGTCTCGGCGCGCGGGGTCATTGCCGACAAACTCGGTATGCCGGAGGCCGCTGTCACCGTAATCGCGCCCGACGTGGGCGGCGGCTTCGGCGTCAAGATCTATCTGGTTTACCCGGAGGAGGTGCTGGTCCCCTTCGCCGCCCGCATGCTCGGCCGCCCCGTCAAGTGGATAGAGGACCGCCGCGAGCACTTCATCGGCTCCAACCACGAGCGGCTGATGGTGCATCGCATCGAGGTGGCGGCGACCAAGGACGGGCACATCCTCGGCATCAAGGATCACTTCCTCTACGACAGCGGCGCCTACTGCCCCTACGGCCCCATCAACGCCCAATGCGCCCAGGCCATCCTGCCGGGCCCCTACAAGATCCCGGCGGTGCACTCGACCTACGAGGCCGTCTACACCAACACGCCGACCGTGAGCCCCTACCGGGGCGCCGGCCAGCCGCACGGCAACTTCGTCTCGGAAGCGGCCATGAACCACGTGGCCCGCGCGCTTGGAATCGATGCGGCCGAGATCAGGCGGCGCAATCTGGTGCGGCCCGAGGACTGCCCCTGGGATTCCGGCCGCATCTTCCAGGGCAACACCCCGTTCATCCACCGTGACAGCGACTACCCCGCGCAGCTCGCGAAGGCGCTCGACGCTCTCGACTACGCGGGCGTCAAGCGCGGCCAGCCGGCGGAGCGCGAGCAGGGCATCTTCCGCGGTGCCGGCATCGCCTTCTTCGTCGAGGGCACTGGCATCTCGCCCTACGAGGGGGTCGAGGTGCGGGTCGAGCCCACCGGCCACGTGCATGTGACGACGGGCTATCCCTCGCAAGGGCAGGGCCACCACACCACGCTTACACAGATTGTGGCGGAGACCCTCGCCGTCCCGCCGGAGCAGGTGGTGGTCGAAAGCGGGCGAAGCGACCGCTTCGCCTGGGGCGTCGGCACCTTCGCCAGTCGCGCGGCCGTGGTCGGCGGCAGTGCCGCGCTCGGCGCGGCAAAGACGGTCCGCGATCGGGCGCTGGACCTTGCCTCGGAAGAGTTGGAGGCGGCGCCCGAGGACCTGGTGCTGGCGGATGGCGCCGTATACGTGAAGGGGGCGCCGCAGATGGCGGTGACGCTCGCCGCTCTCGCGTATGCGGCCAACCCCATCAACACGCTCGCATCGGGCACCGAGCCGGGCCTCCGCGCCGCCGACTACTACCGCTCCCCCGACGGTGCGATTGCGAGCGGGGTCCACGGCGCGGTTGTGGTCGTGGACATCGCCACCGGCATGGTGGAGATCGAGACCTACGTCGTGGTCCATGACTGCGGGGTGATGATCAATCCCACCATCGTCGAGGGACAAATACTGGGCGGCACGGCGCAGGGGATCGGCGGCGCCTTCTACGAGAAGCTCCGCTTCGACGCCGATGGCCAGCCGCTGGTCACCACCTTCATGGACTACCTGATCCCGACGGCCATTGAGATCCCGCCGATCGAGATCCATCACATGGAGAGCCGCTGCAGCCTCAACCCCCTCGGCGTCAAGGGGGTGGGGGAGGGCGGCGCAATCCCGGCCGCTGCAGCCTTCGCCGGCGCCGTGGAGGACGCGCTGGAGCCCTTCGGCGCCACCATCCGCGCCGTCCCCCTCGACCCGCCCGCCGTGCTTGCTCTGATCGAGGGTCACGGTGGAGGCAGCGCGATTCCCTGACCGCCTTCCGCCCGCTTGGCGCAGGCGTGGCGGGCGACTATCGTGCGCGGCTTGTCGCCACAGCGCGGGCAACACCGTGGCAAGAGAACGTGATTTCAAATGAGTAGCGCCAGCCAGGGCGGCCGCTACGTGCTCGCTGTCGATGTGGGCGGCACGTTCACCGACGTGATCCGCCACGACGCGGCGACGGGCGCGGTCGAGGTCGCGAAGACCGCGTCGACGCCGCCCGACTTTATCGACGGCATGCTCGCCGGCATCGAGGCCGTGGACGCCAAGCCCGCCGATATCAAGCTCATCAAGATTGGCACCACCATTGCCACCAACACGGTCATCATGCGCACCGGCGCCCGCACCGCGCTGGTGACCACCGCTGGCTTTACCGACGTGCTGCACGCCGCGCGCGCCGCCCGACCCACCCTCTACGATTCCGACTGGGACCCCGCGCCCGCGCTGGTCGACCGCCGCGACACCATGACCGTCGCCCAGCGCACCACCTACGAGGGCGAGGTGCTGGAGCCCCTCGACGAAGCCGGCTTGCGCGCCATCGCTGCCCGCCTCCGCGAGCGCGGGATCGAGGCGGTGGCGGTGAGCTTCCTCCACAGCTACATCAACGACGCGCACGAGCGCCGCGCGCACGAGATCCTCGGCGACGAGATGCCGGGCGGCTACGTCTGCCGCTCCTCCGACATCCTGCCCGAGATCCGCGAGTTCGAGCGCACCAGCACCACCGTAGCCAACGCCTATCTCGGCCCGGTGCTGGAGCGCTATCTCGCTGCGCTCCTCGCCCGGCTCGAAGGCATCGGCTACGACGGCTCGGTCCTCATCACCCATTCCGGCGGCGGTGTGATGTCCATAGAGGCAGCACGCCGCATCCCCGCGCGAATCTGCCAGTCGGGGCCGGCGGCAGGCGTGATGGCGGGTGCTGCCATCGGTCGGCTCGCCGAGAGGCCCGACGTGATCGTCCTCGACGTGGGCGGGACCAGCGCCGACGTCTCGCTCTCGCGCCGGGGCCGCCCGCTGATCCGGCCCGAGTGGAACATCGAATTCAACATCGTCATCAGCTTCCCTTCGGTGGACGTCACGGCCATCGGCGCTGGCGGCGGCTCCATCGCCCGCATCGACGAGGGCGGGGTGCTGAAGGTAGGGCCCGATAGCGCGGGCGCACGGCCGGGCCCGGCCTGCTATGGCCAGGGCGGCAGCAAGCCCACCGCGACCGATGCGAACCTCGTGCTCGGCCGTCTCGGCGGGGAGACAAGACTTGCGGGTCGGGTCGCGCTGCATCCCGAACTCGCCCAGCAGGCCATCGACCGGATCGCGGAGCCCCTGGGGTATTCGCGAGCGGAAGCCGCGGCCGGCATTCTTCGCGTCATGCGCGCCAACATGGCGGGCGCGATCCGCCTCATCTCGGTGAAGCGCGGCCACGACCCGCGCGACTTCGCGCTGGTCGCCTTCGGCGGCGCCGGGCCGCTCTACGCGGTCGAGCTTGCCCGCGAGCTCGGCATTCCCGAGGTGATCGTGCCGTTCCGCCCCGGCCTCGGCTCTGCCATGGGCGTGCTTCACGTGGAGGTCCGGCACGACTTCGTGCAGTCCATCTTCGCCACCGACGAGCGCTTCGATACCGGCGAGATCAACGATGCCTTCGCCGACTTGGAAGAGCGGGCGATGGCGCGGCTCACGCGCGACGGCGTGGCGGCTGGGGACGTGGTGCTCCGCCGCGAGATCGATGTGCGCTACTATGGCCAGGTCTCGGGCGGGCTCACGCTCGCGGTCCAGCCGGGCCCGCTCGACGACGACGACATCCGCGCACTCTTCCGCGCGTTCCACCAGCGTCACACCGAGGACTATGGCTACACCCTGCCGGAGGACCTTGCCGAGCTCGAGATCGTCAACGCCCGGGTCGCGGCCGAGGCCCGGCGCACGCCCGGCCCGGAGCCCACGTTCGGCGCGAACGGCGCTGCGAGTCCCGATCCGCGCGGGCGGAGGCAGATGTTCGACGAGGCCGAGGGCTGGGTCGAGGCACCGGTCTACGAGCGCACCTTGCTCCCCGCAGGTTTCGAGATTCCGGGCCCCGCCATCATCGAGCAGCTGGACAGCACGACGGTGCTCATCCCCGGCTCGAACGCCCGCGTGGACGATCGCTTCAACCTGATCTGCACGAGCGGGTAGGACCATGCAGCTGGACCCCATCACCTTCGAGGTGCTGCGCAACGCGCTTGGCAGCATGTGCGACGAGGGCAGCGAGATGATCGCCCGCCTCGCCTATGCGCCGACCATCAGCGAGGGCCACGACCACTCCTGCGCGCTGCTTACGGCGGAGGGCCGCCTCGTCGCCCACGGCAACCGGGATCAGGCGCCCCACATCGGCTCCTTCGAGCCTTCCGTGCGGGTGGTGAAGGAGTGGGTCGGCGAATTCGAGCCCGGCGACATCTACATCTTCAACGACCCCTACACCGGCGGCATCCACTGCAACGACGTGAAGCTGATCCGACCGATCCATCACGACGGCCGCCTCGTCGCCTTCAACTCCAGCACCGGCCACTGGCCCGACGTGGGCGGCGCGCTGCCCGGCAGCTTCAACCCGCGCGCGGTGGACTGCTACTCCGAAGGGCTCAGGATGCCGCCCATGCGGCTCTTCCATGACGGCGAGCTCGACCGCACGGTGATGACGCTGATCGAGTACAACATGCGCACCGGGCGCGAGCGCATCGCCGACATCCATGCCCAGCGGCAGGCGGGATCGCTGATTGAGGACCGCCTGCTGGAGCTCTACGCCCGCCACGGGGCGGAGACCATCGAGGCGCTGTTCGAGGACATCTTCGACTACACCGAGGAGCGATTCCGCGCCCAGGTTGCGCAGCTGCCGGACGGCGAATACGAGTTCGAGGATTTCTCGGACAAGGACATCATGCATCCCGAGCACCCGCGCATCCGGGTGCACTGCCGGCTCACCATCGCGGGCGACCGCGCGAGCTTCGATTTTCGGGAGAGCGATGCCGCGCCTGTCGGCCCCTTCGGCTTCCCGCGCGCCTCGCTGGAGACCGCAGTCTTCGACGGCACGCTCCACTGCTTCCCGCAGCTTGCGCCGCTCAACCATGGCCTGAGCCGCACGGTCGAGGTGCTGTCCGTGCCGGGGAGCTGCGTCCACATCGAGGAGCCGACACCTGCCTCCGGCTACGCGAGCGGAGCTTACGAGAAGGTCGCTGCGGTCACCATGGCCTGCTGGGCCGCAGCCTTCCAGGACGTGAACCCCAAGCGCATGTACGCCGCCGGCATCAACCTCGCGAACCTCTGCATCGGCGGCGTGCATCCCAAGACCGGCAAGCACTACGTCAACTACCTCTGGAACGAGGGCGGCCAGGGCGCGCGCAGCTACAAGGACGGCAACCCCTTCCAGATGATGATCTTCATCGGGGGTGCGACCAACCAGCCGGTGGAGATCCTCGAACGCTGGTATCCGCTGCTCTACACCAACTGCGAAGGGGTCACCGATTCCTGCGGCGACGGCACCTGGCGCGGCGGGGTCGGGATCGACCGCAGCTTCAAGACGCTCGGCGCCATGACCATGACCATGCACGGCGACCGCGCCGAGGTGACGCCCTTCGGGCTCGCCGGCGGCACCAATGGCGGCCCCAACACGCTGAGGCTGCGCCGCGTGGCGTCGCCGGAGACGGAAGAGGAACTCGGCATGCACGCCATGGGCATCCGCCTCGCCCCCGGCGATCAGCTGATCTACCGCTCCAACGGCGGCGGCGGCTTCGGCGACCCCCGCGCGAGGACGCCCGAGGCGGTGCTGGCCGATGTCGAGCAGGGCTGGATCACGCGGGAGCGGGCCGAGCGGGTCTACGGCGTGGTGATCGCGGGCGGCAATGGCGCGGTCGATCCCCTGCGTATCGACGAAGCGGCGACGGCGGAGCGCCGCGCTGGCACCGAGACTGCGCCCGAGGGTTATGGCCCCGGTGAGGTGCATCCACTGGGGCGGCTGCTGAAAGCGCCGGGCAACGGCGCCGACGCAGGCCAGAGCCCAACGTGATCTGATCGGAGGAGAAGCGGCATGGAATTCGGGATTGCCTTCAAGGGCGACATCGGAGTCGAGCGCACCATTGCCATCGCGCGCCAGTGCGAGGCGGCGGGCTTCGACTATGTCTGGTTCTTCGATTCCCACATCCTCTGGTCGGACTGCTACACCAAGATGGCGGTCTGCATGGCGCATACCGAGCGCGTGCGCTTCGGCCCGCTGGTGACCAATCCCAAGGTGCGCGACTGGTCGGTGGCGGCGAGCCTCTTCGCCACGCTGAGTGACATCGGGCGCGGGCGCTTCGACATTGCCGTGGGTCGCGGCGACAGCTCCATGCGGGTCATGGGCAAGTCGCCGGCGACGCTCGCCTATACCGCCGAGTTCTGCGATGCCATGCGCAAGATGGTGGCAGGTGATACCGTGCAGTACGCGGACTGCCCGGAGCCGGTCTACATGGAATGGGTCGCGGGCCACCCCATGCCGGTCTGGTTCGCGGCCTACGGGCCCAAGGCGCTCAAGACGGCCGGAGAGGTCGGCGATGGGCTCATCATTCAGCTTGCCGACGTGGGGCTCTGCGAATGGTTCGGCGGCCAGGCCAAGGCGGCGGGCGAGGCCGCGGGCCGCGACATGGGGGGCTACCGGGTGCTCTCGGCCGCTCCGGTCTGGGTCGGCGACCGGGAGACCGGCGTCGCGCAGACCAAGTGGTTTCCGGCGCTGGTCGGCAACCACGTGGCCGACATCGTGGAGAAGTACGGCGCCGACACCGACCTCGTGCCGGACAGCCTCACCGCCTACATCGAGGCGCGGCGCGGCGCGGGCGCGGGCGGCGAGGGCTACAATTACCGCCAGCACGCCGACAAGGTCTCCGACAACACCTACTACATCACGCCGGAGATCACCGACTCCTTCTGCATCCTGGGCGAGCCGGACGAGCACGTCGCCAAGCTCAAGGCGCTGGAGGCGGCGGGCGTCACCCAGTTCACGATCTACCTCACCAACGGCGCGGAGGAGCGCATCGTCGCCGACTACGGCGACCACGTGATCCCGAACTTCCGGTGAGGCTCCGGTTCGCCCGCGTTCAGAGAGCGCGGATCGGCCCCGGATAGCGTGCCAGAGTATCGTCCGCCGTCAGGAGGGTGAGCCCCTCGATCTGGGCCTGCGCGACCAGGATACGGTCGAACGGGTCCTTGTGGATGGGCGGCAACAGGTCCACGACGGTCGCATGCGCCCCGGATATGGGAAGCTCGCGGTAGTCGCGCTCCAGGAGGTTCCGGCGCATCAGGCGTGGGTCGACGCTGAACGCCCTCCGCCCGAGGCTGTTCTTGATAGCGATCTCCCACAGCGACGCGGCACTGAAGACGAGTTCGGTAGTCGGCGCTTCCATCAGGGCATGCACGTCGCGCGGCAACCGATCGGGATCAGCCGCCGCCCAGAGCAAGACGTGCGTGTCGAGCAGGAGCCTCACTCGCCGCCGTCGAACAACGCTTCGATCTCAGCGGCACCGATGCGGTCGAAGTCCTCCGGTATCGTGAACTGCCCTTCCATGAACCCGAGCCGGCTCGTCGTGCCGGAGGCCGCCGCGTCTACCGCAATCACTTTCACCAGGGGCTTGCCCGCACGGGCGATGACGAACGGTTCGCCGGCGGCTGCATCGGCGACAAGACGCGACAGCTGGGTCTTGGCCTCGTGCATGTTGACGGTACGCATGGCAATAATCCCATAGACTTAGTCTAGTAAACTTAGTCTATGTTGGCCGCCCGCGCAAGGCCCGTTGGATCTGCCGCCTAATCCAGCCGCACCACCTCGCCGGTTTCCGCCGAGCGCTCGGCCGCGAGCGTGGTCCGCACCGCCTCCATCGATTCTGCGGGCGTGATGATGGTGGGCGGCGTGCCCTCGCGCACGCAGCGGGTGAAGTAGAGGAACTCCTCGCGGAGCGCGCCCGAGAGCCTGCCGTGCAGCTCCGGCCAATAGGTGGTGTCCGGGCTCCTGAACCCGTCCTTGGTGCAGATGCCGATGTTGGGGAAGGTGTCCTGGATGTGGATGAAACCCTCCGTGCCGATGATCGACATGCGCTCGTCGATGTCGAAGGGGGTCTTCTCCGGCATGCACCAGACCGTCTCCAGTGTCGCGGTCGCGCCCGAATCGAAGCGGTACATGGTCTGGCCGATGTCGGGGTACTTGAGGCCGCGCACGTCCACGGTCTGGGCGTAGGCGCTCACCACGTGCGCGCCGGTGAACCAGAGCATCAGGTCGGTGTCGTGGATGGCGTCGCCGATGATCGGCCCGATCTTGTTCAGGATCTCGGGAGTCCACGCCGCCGGGATGTTCCGCCGCGAGCTGAGCGCCACGATGCGCCCGATGTTGCCGGCCTCGATCTCCCGCTTGGCCGCGGCGTAGCGCGGGTTGAAGCGGCAGATGTGCCCCACCATGAGGAAACCTGATGCCGCCTCCGCCGCCGCGACAATCTTCGCGCAGTCGTCGACCGTCGACGCCATCGGCTTCTCGAGGAAGACGTGCTTGCCCGCCGCCAGCGCATCCAGCGTAGGCCCGGTGTGCTGGTCCCACATGGTAACGACGCTGACGGCATCGAGGTCGTCACGCGCCAGCAGCGCCCGGTAGTCGGTCTCCAGCAGATCGACGCCGTACTTGGCTCCGAGGTCGGCGAGCCGCGATTCGGTCCGCGTGCAAAGCCCGGCAAGCTCCAGGCCCGGTGTGGCCCGGATCGCGTCGCAATGGACCTCGCCGAACCAGCCGAGGCCGATCACGCCGATGCGGACACTCTCCATGGCGCAGCCCTCCCGCCCGGCCGCGCCGCTCAGGCGGCCTCGTCCTTCTGCGCGGTGAAGGTGAGGCCCTTGGCCGCAAACTTCTCCTTCACGCCCGGCTTGATCGCGTCGAGCTTGACCGCGGTCGACGGCGCCATGTCGATGTCGGTCATGTCGTGCACGCCGCCCGAGATCAGCACCTGCAGGATGGCCTCGTCGTCGCCGATGTTGCGGAAGGCGCGGTTGACCTTAGGCGGCACCGAGATGGTGTCGAACTCGTCGAGCTCCACCCGCCCGCTGCCGTCGTCGTTCCAGGTCACCTCGAAGCGGCCCTTGAGCACGGTGAAGGTCTCGTAGGTCTGGTGGTGGGCGTGGAGCGAGGGGCCCTGGCCCGGCGGGCAGACCGCGAGCGTCATGGTCATGCCGGCGGCGTCCACGAT
>JAJDVB010000095.1 GCA_022826345.1 Alphaproteobacteria bacterium | reverse complement strand
GACGTGCTGGGCCACGACGAGCGCATCCTGGCGCTGGCCGAGACGCTGCGGCAGGCGGAGACGGTGCTCTACATCGGGCGCGGCACCGGCTACCCCATCGCCATGGAAGGCGCGCTCAAGCTGAAGGAGCTTTCCTACATCCATGCCGAGGGCTTTGCCGCCGGGGAGCTGAAGCACGGCCCCATCGCGCTGATCGACCGGGGCGTGCCGGTGATCGTCGTGGCACCCCCCGGCCCGCTCTTCGACAAGACGGCGTCCAACCTGCGCGAAGCGGCGGCGCGCGGCGCCCACATCGTCGTCATCAGCGACGAGGCGGGCTGCGAGGCGCTGGCGCCGCTGGCCGAGGACGCCATCGTGCTGCCCTCGCTCGACCCCTTCGTAGCGCCCATCCTCTACGCGATCCCGGTGCAGCTCATCGCCTACCACGTGGCGGTGCTGAAGGGGACCGACGTGGACCAGCCGCGCAACCTCGCCAAGTCGGTCACCGTGGAATGAGCGAACGCCCCGCCCTCATCGACCTGGACGAGGACCACGGAGAGCTGCGGGAGCCGGTCCGCGCGCTCTGCGCGCGCTACCCCGGCGAATACTGGCGCGAGAAGGACCGGGCGCGCGCCTACCCGGAGGAGTTCGTCCAGGCGCTCACCGACGCGGGCTTCCTCGCGGCGCTGATTCCGGAGCGCTACGGCGGCAGCGGTTTGGGTATCGGCGCGGCCGCGGCGATCCTCGAAGAAATCCACGCGACGGGCTGCAACGGCGGCGCCTGCCACGCGCAGATGTACACCATGGGCACGGTGCTGCGGCACGGCTCGGACGCGCAGACGGAGGCGTATCTGCCCGAGATCGCGAGCGGCGCGCGCAGGCTGCTGGCCTTCGGCGTCACCGAGCCCACCACGGGCTCGGACACGACGCAGCTCCGCACCACCGCCGAGCGCAGGCCGGACGGCGACTACACCGTGAACGGCCAGAAGGTCTGGATCTCGCGGGCCGAGCACTCGGACCTGCTGCTGCTGCTCGCGCGGACCACGCCTAGGGAGGAGACGACGAAGCGGACGGAGGGCCTCTCCGTCTTCCTCGTCGAGCTGGAGCAGGCGGTGGGCAACGGCCTTGAGATCCGGCCGATCCGCACCATGATCAACCATGCGACCACGGAGCTTTTCTTCGACGACCTGGTGATCCCGGCTGCGAGCCTGATCGGCGAGGAGGGGAAGGGCTTTCGCTACATCCTCGACGGCATGAACGCCGAGCGCATCCTGATTGCCGCCGAGTGCATCGGCGACTGCCGCTGGTTCATCGACAAGGCGAGCGCGTATGCCTCTGAGCGCAAGGTGTTCGGCCGGCCCATCGGCGCCAACCAGGGCGTGCAGTTCCCCATCGCCGAGGCCTACGCGCAGATGGAGGCGGCAAAGCTCATGGTGAGCAAGGCCGCAGCGCTCTTCGACGCAGGGCGCGCCTGCGGGCCCGAGGCCAACATGGCGAAGCTGCTGGCCTCCGAAGCCTCGTGGAAGGCGGGCGATACCTGCCTGCAGACCCACGGCGGCTTCGGCTTCGCCGAGGAATACGACGTGGAGCGCAAGTTCCGCGAGACCCGGCTCTACCGCGTGGCGCCGATCTCGACCAACCTCATCCTCGCCTACCTCGGCCAGCATGTGCTCGGCATGCCGCGGTCTTACTAGCGTGGCCGCAGCGGTCGATGATTCCCACCTCCCCCTGTCCCCCTCCCCCCAATGGGCGGAGGGGGAACGCTGACGCCGATGGCGGAGTCTCCCTCTCCGCCCCTGGGGGCGGAGAGGGCCGGGGTGAGGTGGGGGTTTCTCAGGCCGCGCAGCGAATCAACTGGATAGGAACTGCGGCAACGGAACACCGGCTACATGCCGTAGCGCGGAAGGTGGTCGTTGCCGCGCGTGAGTGCGCGGTAGCGCGCCAGCGCCCACAGCGGGAAGTAGGCGCTGTAGCCGTGATAGCGAAGGTAGAAGACGCGCGGGAAGCCGACGGCGGTGTAGTCGTCCTCCAGCCACTTCGCGCCCTCGCGCTCGGCGCGGCAGAGATAGTCGATGCCGCGCCGCACGGCATCGCTCCGCACTTCGCCCGCGGCCATGAGCGCGAGCAGCGCCCACGCGGTCTGCGACGGGGTGGAGACCACGTCGAACGCGGGCTCGATGCGCTCGGCGTAGTAGCTGTCGCCGGTCTCGCCCCAGCCGCCGTCGGCGCGCTGCTTGGCTTCGAGCCAGGCGACCGCCTTGCGCATGGCCGGCGACGCCGGGCCCTCGCCGGCGGCGTTCAAGGCGCAGAGGACCGACCAGGTGCCGTATATGTAGTTGGTGCCCCAGCGGCCGAACCAGGAGCCGTTCTCCTCCTGCTCGGCGAGGAGATAGGCGACGCCCCTGGCGACGGTGTCGTGCTCGCGCGAATAGCCGATCTGACAGAGGAAGCTCACGCAGCGCGCGCTAACGTCGGCGGTTGCCGGGTCGAGCAGGGCGCCGTGGTCGGCGAAGGGAATGTGGTTGAGCGCGTAGTACTCGTTCTCGGCGTCGAAGGAGCCCCAGCCGCCGTTTTCGTTCTGCATGGCGACGATCCACGCGGCTGCCCGCTCGATCGCCTCGCGGTGCGCTTCCGCGTCGGCGCGGTGGAGCGCCATCGCGACGACCGCCGTGTCGTCCACGTCTGGGTAGTAGTCGTTGCGATACTGGAAGGCCCAGCCCCCCGGCGGAGCGTCCGGCCGCACCGCGGCCCAGTCGCCCGCGACATCGAGAATCTGGAGGTCGGCAAGCCAGGGGAGGGAGTCGTCCGCCGCACGGCGGTCCTCCTCGCCGTCGCATTCCATGAGACTGTGCGCGGCGAGCCCGGTGTCCCAGACCGGCGAGACGCAGGGCTGGCAGTACTGGCTGCCGTTCGTGGGCTCGGTCAGCAGGAGGTCGAGCGCGCGGCGGGCGGTGCGGCGCGGCGGATGATCGGGCCCGTAGCCCAGGGCATCGAAGGCCATGACCACGTTGGCCATCGGCGGGAAGATCGCGCCCAGGCCGTCCTCGCCGTTGAGGCGCGTCATGCACCAGTCGAGCGCCTTGTCGATCGCGCGGCGGCGCACCCTGCCCGGTATCGCCTTCTCGCCGACCGTGAGCGCACGGTCGAGGGTCAGGAAGGACCAC
The DNA here is from genome assembly GCA_022826345.1 of Alphaproteobacteria bacterium. Next base: position 30,140 of record JAJDVB010000095.1, on the reverse strand, counting down.
TGCGTGAGGGTCCCCCTCGGGAAGTAGTGCCATTCCCGCTCCGGCGGGGTCGTGAACAGCTCGGCGATGCCGACGCCCCGCGGGTTCCTGGCGCGAGGCTTGAGCGCGAGCAGGATCGTGAGCGGCACGATGGTAGTGCGCGACCAGTAAGAGACCTTGTCCAGGTGGAAGGGGAACCAGCGCGGTAGATATACGATCTCCACCGGCATCGCCGGTGTGGCGCGCCACGGCACCTGGCCGAATAATGCGAGGGTGATCCGCGTGAACACGTTGCACCGCGCCGCGCCACCGGCGGCGAGCACGGCCTTGCGCGCCCGCACCATGTGCGGTGCGTCCGGGTCGTCGCCGATCAGCTTGAGGGCGTAGTAGGCCTTGACGGTGCAGCTTATGTCGAAGGCGCCGCCGTGGAAGAGCGGCCAGCCGCCGTGATCGGCCTGACGAGCGCGAATGTAATTGCCAAGGCGCGCCTCGGTCTCCGGATCGATTTCGTCGAGGAAGTGGTTGAGAAGGATGTACTCGGCCGGGATGGTCGCGTCCGCTTCGAGCTCGAACAGCCAGTGGCCGTCGTCGCGCTGCAGGCCGCGCAGGGCGCCGGCGGCGTCCTCGATGACCTGCTCGATATCGGGGGCGGGAACGGTGCCGTCCAGACTGTCCGGCGGCTGGCCGACGATAGTTTCACTCCGCCGGTCTGGCCCGGCGCGCGCAACCTGCATGGGCGTCAGGCGCGTTGCGGCAGGGTGGCCGAGTTGCTGCCCAGCGCCCCGAGCGCCGTATCGGCGATGTCGCGCGCGGTCAGCCCCGCGTCCTCGTACATGCCGGCGGGCGTGCCGTGGGCCACGAAACGGTCGGGCAGGAGCATCGGCCGGATCTTGAGGCCGCCGTCGAGGAAGCCCGCCGTGGCCAGGAACTGCATGACGTGCGCGCCGAAGCCCCCGATCGAGCCTTCCTCGATGGTAATCACCACCTCGTGCTCCCGCGCCAGCCGGCGGATCAGGTCCTCGTCCAGCGGCTTGGCGAAGCGGGCATCGGCGACGGTGGTGGAGAGACCCCGCGTCTGCAGCTCGTCGGCGGCGGCCAGGGCCTCCTGCAGGCGGGCGCCGAGGGAGATGATCGCGATCGACGTGCCCTCTCGCAGGATCCGCCCCTTGCCGATCTCCAGCATCTTGGGCGTCTCCGGCAGCGGCACGCCGACGCCCTCGCCGCGCGGATAGCGGAAGGCGCTTGGGCAGTCGTCGAGCTTCGCCGCCGTGTGCACCATGTGGACCAGCTCGGCCTCGTCCGCCGCCGCCATGACGACAAAGCCCGGCAGGGTCGCCAGATAGGTGATGTCGAAACTGCCCGCATGGGTCGGGCCGTCGGCGCCCACCAGGCCCGCACGGTCGATGGCGAAGCGAACCGGCAGCTTCTGGATCGCAACGTCGTGCACGATCTGGTCGTAGGCCCGCTGGAGGAAGGTGGAATAGATCGCGGCGAAGGGTCTCAGGCCCTCCGTCGCCATCCCCGCCGCGAAGGTGACGCAGTGCTGCTCCGCGATGCCCACATCGAAGCAGCGGTCGGGGTGCGCCTTCGCGAACTTGTCGAGCCCGGTACCCGACGGCATGGCGGCGGTCAGCGCCACGATCTTCTCGTCCCGATCCGCCTCCTTGATCAGGCTCTGGGCGAACACGGCGGTGTAGCTCGGCGCCTTGGGCGTTCCCTTCTTCTGCTCGCCCGTCACCACGTCGAACTTGCCGAGCGCGTGGCCGCGGTCCGGCGCGCTCTCGGCCGGCTCGTAGCCCTTGCCCTTGCTGGTGACGACGTGAAGCAGCACCGGGCCAGGCGTCTCGTCCTTGCGCACGTTGCGGAGCACAGGGACCAGATGGTCGAGATTGTGGCCGTCGATCGGCCCGATATAGAAGAAGCCCAGCTCCTCGAAGAGGGTGCCGCCGGTGACCATGCCGCGGGAATACTCCTCGGCCCGCATCGCGGCATCGCCCATCGCCTTGGGCAGCCGGCGCGCCCACTGCTTGCCGAGCTCCCGCAGGCTGCGAAACTGGTGGCTGGAGAGCAGCCGCGAGAGGTAGGCGTTGAGCGCGCCCACCGCAGGCGCGATCGACATTTCGTTGTCGTTGAGAATGACGATGAGGCGAGGCGGCATGGAGCCCGCGTTGTTCATCGCCTCGTAAGCCATGCCGCCCGACATGGCGCCGTCGCCGATGACGCAGATGACGTTGCGCGCTTGGCCCGTGAGCTCGCTCGCCACCGCCATGCCGAGGCCGGCGGAGATGGAGGTCGACGAGTGCGCCGCGCCGAACGGGTCGTAGTCGCTCTCGGTCCGCTTGGTGAAGCCGTAGAGCCCGCCCGGCTGGCGGATGGTGCGGATGCGGTCGCGCCGGCCTGTGATGATCTTGTGCGGGTAGGACTGGTGCCCCACGTCCCAGATCAGGCGGTCGCGCGGTGTGTCGAACACGTGGTGGAGGGCCACCGTCAACTCGACCACCCCAAGCCCTGCGCCCAGATGGCCGCCGGTCACCGAGACGGCGTCGACGGTCTCGGCGCGAAGCTCCTCGGCAACCTTCTTGAGTTCCTTGACCGAGAGGTTGCGCAGGTCTTCGGGGCTCTTCACGCGGTCCAGATGCGGCGTCTCCGGCATGGCTCTTTCTCCGTGGCGGCTCACCGTTCGGCCCCTCGCGCGACCCGACTCTGGCGGGGCCAACATAACAAACCTACTACAAAGGGCACCCTCGTCAAACGACCTGTCATGCCGCCCTGGCATTCGGTGCCGGCCCCCAGAGGGGGAACTCCAGCAAGTCGCATTCTGCGTGCCCTCCGCTGAAGGTCCTCCGTCATTTGCTTTCAGAAGCAAGGCGGCTGTTGGCTTCGCCGGCTTGTTGACCCAAGTCAAGATTTGGCTTTTACGCCGTCGATTTATTCAGATAAAGTAGGTAGTGCATGTGTGTTCCAACGAACTATAGGAACTGTCAATGATGGTTCCTCGAAATTCACGGTATCTATTTCTTTCGTTACTTGTGTGGTTCTCGCTGGCGGCATACGGCTGCGGCGGCGGAGGCACCGGCCCGAAGGTCGCCATGGCGCCGCCGGACGACGGATCAACCGCGGTCTTGACCAGTGTGCCCGCGATCCATGGCGTCGACCCGATCGACGGCTTGGCCGTGCAGCCGGGTCGCTCCGAGGAGCAAGGCTACGTCGAGATTTCGTGCCCGGCCGGCGGGCCGCCGTGCGTGATAAGCGTGACCGACGAAGGCAGCATCGAGTACGAGACGACCGGGGGGAAACCGTCGGTCATGTTGCGCTCTCTCACGACGGGAGAAATCGAGATAAGCCTCGATGGCATTCAAAATAACTCGAACAAAGAAATCTTCCTTTTCGGTGGTCTCGTGCCCGTCTGCTTGGCCTTGCACTGCCCGCAAGGCGATACCATCTATGTAAGGAACACGGCCGAAGAAGTGAGGCTCGTTGTCGGAAAGACTGGAGAAATCGATACATCGAACTTCGAGTTCTTCGGTCAACGCGACGGCGTCTTTCTGGCCAAGAAAGAATTCCAATCGCAAGATCAGTACGCAGCAACGGACCACCGGAATCTGGTTGGGTGGCTGGAACACAGTATGTTCGTGGTCTCCATTCAGGAGAGGCAGCCTATTGATGGATTTGAGACTCACTACCGTTACGACTGGTCTTCGGTGGGTGACTCGACCGGTATCAACGTTGCCGCTCCACCAAGCGGTTCGGCGACGTGGTCCGGGACCATGGCCGGTATCGTGATTCCTTACTATCCGGCAGACGCGAACGGCCGAATCGCGGAACAGGACGCTCAGTTTGTTGCAGGAAACGAGGGAGATTTCGTTAGTGGAAATGCGAGCGTAACGATTCCCAGCGTCAGCGTGCATGACTATCCTTCAGTTAATGTAGAGTTCAGCAATATCGTGAACGACCGCACGGGCACGCGCCGGAACAACATGCGCTGGGAAGGTGTGGAGATGGTGGACGGTGTCTTTGGTGCCGCCGGAGACTTCTCGTCATCGAGAGACGCGGGTTTCTTTCCTACGGTCGGGGGCCGCATATTCGAGGGAGAAGGGACACTGTTCGGGCAGTTTTATGGTTCCGATCACGAGGAAGTCGGCGGACTCTTCATGCGCGACGGGATTGGCGGTACGTTCGGAGCCCGGCGAGACGAAAGATAATCCTGCGCCGGACCATCCCGGCAGACTCGGCTTCGATTCTTTTCAGCATTGCGTTGGGAATGCGGAGCCGGCGTTGTAGTCTCTCGTTCCGGAAGGGCAATTGGCTGCGGCTACCATGCGAAATCGTGACGACGATCCCCCGGTCATCACGCTGAGCGCGGGGCCGGTCGACGCGTATCCGGTGGTCCTGCGGGCGTTGTCGCGGCCCGTCACCTACGATTTCGACCCTTCCTTCCAGCGATTCTACGAATCGACTGTCCGCAAGACCGCCGAGTCGCTGCGCACGGCATTGCCGCCGGTGATCCTGCATGGCGAGCCGGTGCTAGGGCTCGAAGCCGCCGCCGCCGCCCTGATCGGCGCCGACGACGTGGTGCTGAACCTCGCCTCCGGCGAGTACGGCAAGGGCTTCGGCCTCTGGGCCGCGCGCCACTGCCGGGAGCTGGTCGAGATCGTGGCTCCCTACGACGACGCCATCGACGCGGACGCGGTCAGCGAGATGCTGAAGGCCCGGCCCGATATTCGAATCCTCTCCGTCTGCCATCACGACACGCCGTCGGGAACGGTCAATCCGGTGCGCGAGATCGGCGCGATCTGCCGCGACCATGACGTGCTGACAATCGTGGACGCGGTCTCCTCCTTCGGCGGGATGGACGTTCACCCCGAGGACATCCACGCCGACATCTTCGTGACCGGCCCCAACAAGTGCCTCGGCGGCAGCACCGGGCTCTCCATCGTCCACGTCAGCGAGCGCGCCTGGGCGAAGATCGACGCCAACCCCGCCGCGCCGACGGACTCCGTGCTGAGCCTCAAGGACTGGCGGGATGCCTGGCGCGCCGACGTGCTGTTCCCCTACACGCCCTCTGTCTCCGAGGTTCACGCGCTGGACGCGGCGGTGCAGAACTACCTCGACGAAGGGCCGGAGGCGGTGTGGGCGCGGCACGCGCTGACGGCGCGCGCCTGCCGCGCGGGCGTGCGCGCCATGGGCCTCGACCTCTGGCCCGCACGCGAGGCCATCTGTGCCGATACCGCGACCACGGTGCGGGTGCCGGAGGGGCTGGAGGACGCTGCGATCCGGCAGGCGGCGCGCCGGCTCTACGGCGTGGTCTTCTCCGCCGGGCGCGGCTCGCTGCTGGGCAAGCTGGTGCGGATCGGCCACATGGGGCCGGTGGCGCGGCCGATCTTTGCGACGGTGGCCGTGACCGCGCTCGGCGGCGCCGTCGCGTCGCTAGGCGGAAAGGCCGACGTGGGGGCGGGGGTCGAGGCGGCGCTCGCGGTGATCGACGGCGCGGGTTAGAGCCCCGGCAGCACCTCGCTCCCCAGAATCTCCAGCTGGGTCGGCAACTCTTCGGAGGGAACGACGCAGAGCACGACCTTGGTCGCGCCCGCGTCGAACAGCGCCTCGACGCCGCTGCGGCAGTCCTCCGGCCCGCCCGCGACCGCGAGCCAGTCCAGCCAGTCGTCCGGCATGTTGGTTTCGATCGCCTCAGCGCCGCCCTCGTCGATCAATCCAACGAGCGCGTCGTTGGCATCGTAGACGCCTGTGATCAGCGTCGGGCCCATGGCCCCAAGATAAAGGGCGATCAAGGGACGCACCTTGGCACGAGCGGCGGCGCGATCCTCGCCGACACTGGTGATGGCATAGGTGACGAGCTGGAAGTCCTCCGGCAACCCACGCTCGCGTCGGACCCTCGCAATTCGCTCCCGGACGGTTGCGACATAGCGCGGGCCCGCCATCGCGGAGAGCACCATCCCGTCGGCGATCTCGGCGCAGAGATCGACGGACTTCGGCCCGACGGCGGCGCCGAGCACTTGGAGGTCGGGCGCGGGGTGTGTGAGCGAGACCGCATCGTAACCGTAGTAATCGCCGGTCTGCGTGAGGGTCTCGCCCGCGAACAGGTGCTTCACGCCGGTGATCGCCTCGCGCATCGAGCCCAGCACCGATTTCGGCGTGAGGTGCATTTGCGCAACCCAGAACGGCACGCCATGGCCGATGCCGAGGGTGAAGCGGCCCGGATAGGCATTCGCCAGCGTCGAGGCTTCCATGGCGGTGACGGCCGGATGACGCGCCCGGTTGGAGACCGCGCCGATGCCCACGTCCACTGCCTCGGTGGCCTGGAGCGCCATCGCGGCGCTGGCGAAGCCCGAGAGCATGAAATAGTCCTCAGCGAACCAGAGGTCGGAGAAACCGCAGCGTTCGACCTGCCGACTCAGACTCACAATATCGGCGGGCGCGACGTCGCCGAGGATGAAGACGCCCATGGGACGGGAGGCGGTGGGCATTCGTAACACTCCTCACCAGTTCATATAGGCCTGAACGGCTTCGTCGGGGACCAGGCCGGCTGCGACATCGGCGAGCGCCCGGTCGATGATGCCGAGGCCCTCCTCGCACTCCGCGTCGCTCAGGGTGAGCGGCGGCGTGATCTCCAGCACATTCGCCGCGAGGCCGACGTAGATGAAGCTCGCGCCAAGCTCGTAGGCGCGGACGATCACCTTGGCCGTCGTGGTCGCGGGGACCGGCGTGTGGCGCTCGCGATCCTCCACCAAGTCCACTCCGATCGCGAGACCGCGCCCGCGCACGTCGCCGATCATTTCGTGCCGCGCGGCGAGCTTCCTCAGACCCTCCGCCAGCGCCGTGCCCACGTGCTCCGCGCGGCTCGGGAGATCCTCGTCGCGCACGGTGCGGAGCACCGCGAGGCCTGCGGCGGTGCAGACCGGATTGCCGCCCGTGGTCTGGATCGCGAAGGCGGGACGGTGGTCCATGATCGAAGCGGGGCCGATCAATGCGGAGAGCGGCAGTCCGCCGCCCAGGCCCTTACCGAGGACGACCATGTCGGGCTCCAGCCCCTCGTGGCTGAAGGCATGGAGCGCGCCTGAGCGGCCCAGGCCGACCTTGACCTCGTCGAGAACGGTGAGGATGCCATAGCGTCGGCAGCGCTCCTCCAGGGCCTTGAGGAAGCCTGCGGGCGGCACGATCAGGCCGCCGTCCGACATGATCGGCTCGATGAATATGGCCGCAACCTGCTCAGGGGGGCAGGTCGTCTCGAACTGGTAGTCCAGCATGTCGAGCACGTCGTCGGCAGAAAATCGCGGCCGGTAGGGGTCGGGGTAGGGCAGCAGCACCAGACCCGGCCGGGGCAGCGTATGGGTCATCGCCGTGTGGCCCGAGATGCTCATCGAGCCCGCCACGCCGCCGTGGTAGGAGCCGATGAAGGAGATGAAGCGGTGTCGGCCGGTCGCCGCCTCAAGCACGCGGGAGGCGGCGTCGTTAGCGTCGGAGCCGGAGTGGCCGTACCAGACGCGCCGCTCGGCGTTTCCAGGCATCGTCTCCAGCAACGCCTCGGCGAGCGCGGCGGCCGGCTCGTTCGGGTACATCAGCAGGCTCGCGCCCGCCATGTCGGCCATCGCCTTGGTCACGGCCTCGATCACGGCGGGATGGCCGTAGCCGAGGCTCGCCGCCGTCGCCGAGGCGGAGAGGTCGAGGATGGCCCGGCCGTCGTCGGCCGTAAGGTAGGAGCCGTGCCCGCCGCGCGCCGCCAGCGGGTTGAAGCGGAGCTTCTGAATGCCGGCGATCGCGGCGTCGTCACGCTCGCCAAGTGTCAGGTTCGAGGTCGCCATGGCTTTGCCTCCGTCGTTGCGCTGCCGTGTGTCCCCAAGCGCCGGCGAGCGAGCGGATTACGCCATGTGGGGTGCCAGCGCCTCGCGCAGGACCGGCGCGACCGCATCGATGCCCGGCGTGTCGGAGTGGATGCACACCGTTTCCGCCCGGATTGGCACGTCGACGCCTTCCACCGACGTGACCATGCCCTCCTCGATGGCGCGGAGCGTGCGGCTCGCCGTCGCGGCCGGCTCGTAAGGCTCGTGCTCGCGCGTGATGATCAGGTTGCACTCCCGGTCGTACTCAAGATCGGCGTAGAACTCAGGCCACCAGGGCAGGCCGCGCCGGGTGTAGACGGTGTCGTGCATGGTTCCGCCCTGGCCGATCAGCGGTACGCCGAAGATTTCGGCCGCATCGGCGGCGGCCTCGGCGCAGTGCTCGTACTTCGAGGTCATGCCGAAGAGCGCGCCGTGGGGCTTGATGTGGTTCAGCGGCGCGCCGGCCGCTTTGAGGAAGCCCTTGAGCGCGCCGACCTGGTAGATCAGTAGGTCGCGCAGCTCCTCGCGCTCCATCTGCATCTCCCGCCGCCCGAAACCCTGGCGGTCGGGGAGGGACGGGTGCGCGCCGACCTTGACTCCGTGTTCGAGGGCAAGGCGCACGGTCGCGTGCATCACCGTGGGGTCGGAGGCGTGGAAGCCGCACGCGACGTTGGCGATGCTGATGAAGGGCATGATCCGCTCATCGTTGCCGAAGGTGTAGAGACCGTACCCCTCGCCGATGTCGCAGTTGATGGTGATGGCCATGGCGGGCTCCCGATCTGCCGTGGCGCAGAACACTGCACGGGCGCAGCCGGGCAGTCAAAGCGGGCCGGGCGCCGTTGGTGCGCCTTCGGCCCCGCGATAGACTGGCCGGAATCGGGAGGGGAGGCGAGACATGGGCCACGGGTTCACTCATCCTTACGTGCCGAATGCGGCGCCTGAGCCGCGGCGAAAGCTGCTGGATGCCATCGGCGTGGGCGACGTGTCGGAGCTTTACGCCGCGATTCCGGAGGCGCTCAGGGTCAAGGGGCTGCTCGACCTGCCGCCGGCGCTGCCCGGCGAGCAAGACCTGCGGCGGCATCTCGAGGAGATCGTCGCCCGCAACCAGCCCTGCACCGGGTCGTGGCTCAACTTCTGCGGTGCCGGCTGCGCCCAGCACTACGTGCCGGCGATCGTGGACGAGATCGTCCATCGCGGCGAGTTTCTCACGGCTTACGGCGGCGGCACCTACTCCGACCACGGCAAGAACCAGGCGCTCTTCGAGTTTCAGAGCCTGATCGGCGAGCTGGTGGGCATGGAGGTGGTCTCGACTCCCACCTACGACGCCGGCGCCGCCATCGGCACCGCCGTGACGATGGCCTGCCGCATTACCGGCCGGCGCGGCGTGCTGGTGCCGGAGACCATGAGCGCCGATAAGCGCTCGCAGCTCCAGGGCTTCGCCAAGCCCTTCGCGACGATAGAGACCGTCGCCCGCGATCCCGCAACCGGGGGCACCGACCTCGCCGACCTCCGCGCCAAGGTCTCGGCCGAGACCGCCGCGGTTGTGATCGAGAGTCCGGGCTATCTCGGCCTGATCGAGACGAAGGCGCAGGCCATCGCCGACATCGCCCACGAGGCCGGCGCCATGCTGATCGCTGGTGTCGACCCCATCTCCCTCGGCGTGCTCGCGGCGCCCGCCGACTACGGCGCGGACCTCGTGGTGGGCGACCTGCAGCCGCTCGGCATTCACATGTACGCGGGCGGGGGCAACGGGGGCTTCATCGCGAGCCGCGACGAGGCGCGCTTCGTCGCCGAATACCCCACGATCATGTTCAGCATCGCGCCGGAGGTGGAAGGAGAGGGCTTCGGCTTCGCCTGGTCCACCATGGAGCGCACGTCGTACGACACCCGCCACGATGCGACCGACTACGCCGGCACGACCCAGTGGGTCTGGGCCATCGGGGCTGCGGTCTATCTCTCGCTCATGGGCCCGGAGGGCATGGCCGAGCTCGGCCGCGGCATCATGCAGCGCGCCTGCTACGCGGCGGAGAGGATCGCGGGGCTGCCCGGCGTCTCCGTGCCCCACCTGGGACAGCCGTTCTTCAAGGAGTTCGTGGTCGACTTCTCGGGCACGGGCAAGACGGTCGCGGCCGTCAACGCGGCGCTGCTGGAGGCCGAGATTCACGGTGGCAAGGACCTGAGCGGCGAGTTCCCGGCGTTGGGCCAGTCGGCGCTCTATTGCGTGACTGAGCTGCACGGGGCGGCCGAGATCGAGAGACTGGTCTCCGCGCTCGGGGAGGCGGTCCGATGACAGACCGCGTAGGGAGCGGCTTCCATGCCGCGCACTGGGACGAGCCCCTGATCGACGAGATTCCGGGTGACGGCGGGCGTGGCCTGCTGCCGCCCAAGGTGGACGATGCCATCGCCGATGCGGTCGGCGATGTCGCTGCGGCGCTGCCCGAAGGGGTGCGGCGGGCGACGCCGCCGGCGCTGCCCCAGGTGCCGCAGCACCGGGTGCTCCGGCACTTCTTGCGGCTCTCGCAGATGGCCATGGGCTTCGACGTGACCGTCGACATGATGGGCACCTGCACCATGAAATACAGCCCCAAGGTGCATGAGTATGTCGCGCGCCTGCCGGCTTTCGCCGACGTGCATCCGCTGCAAGACCCGGAGACGCTGCAGGGCACGCTGGAGATCCTCTACCGCTTCAACCGCATGATGTGCGAGATCGCCGGCATGGACGCCTTCACCTTCCAGCCGGCGAGCGGGGCGCAGGGCATCTACACCAACGCTTGCCTGATCCGCGCCTATCACGAATCGCGCGGCGACGGCGGCAAGCGGGACGAGATCATCACCACCGCCTTCTCGCACCCGGCCGACGCGGCGACGCCGGCGGTGGCCGGCTTCAAGGTCATCACGCTCATGCCGGGCGAGATGGGCTTCGCCGAGGTCGACGCGCTCAAGGCCGCGGTCTCCGAGCGCACCGCCGGCCTGATGCTGACGAACCCCGAGGATACCGGGCAGTACAACCCGCACATCCGCGCGTTCGTGGACATCGTGCACGAGGCCGGTGGGCTCTGCGCCTACGACCAGGCCAACGGCAATCCGCTGCTGGGGATCGTGCGCGCGGGCGATACCGGCTTCGACATGTGCCAGTTCAACTTGCACAAGACCTTCTCCGCGCCCCACGGCGCGCTCGGCCTGGGCTGCGCCGCGGTCGGCGTCAAGCAGCATCTGGAGCGCTTCCTGCCGCGCCCCATCGTCACCTACGACGGGGAGCGCTACGGCCTCGACCACGAGCCGGGGGAGGGAATCGAGAAGATCCGCGCCTTCATCGGCAACGTGCACGCGGTGCTCAAGGCCTATGCCTGGGTCCGCAGCCTGGGCGCCGAGGGCCTGCGCGCGGTCGCCGAGACCGCGGTGCTCAACAACAATTACATGCTGCACAACATCAGGCAGATCGAGGGCACGACCATCCCGTGGCCCAAGAACACCTATCCCAAGCTGGAGCAGGTCCGCTACAGCTGGGAGCCGCTCTACGAGGAGACCGGCGTCGCCAGCCACGACGTGCTGAACCGGATGGTCGACTTCGGCGTGCAGCATTACATGGAGAGTCACGTGCCGATGCTGGTGCCGCAGCCCTTCACCCTGGAGCCGGGCGAATCGCTCACCATCGCGGAGATGGACCACGTGCTGGGCGCGCTGCGGCGGATCGCCGAGGAGGCCCGCACCGCGCCGGAGCATGTGACGGCGGCCCCCCACAGCGCCGCCATCCGGCCCATCGATGGGGACGTGCCGGAGGATCCGGACTGCTGGGCCTTCACGTCCCGCGCCTACCGGCGCAAGCGGGGGAACTGGGCCAACGTCAAGCGCGGCCTGGGCGGCCACGGCGGCGGCTACAGCTGAGCGGCACGCCATGGCCGGGCCAGCACTCGGCCTCATCGTCAACCCGATCGCCGGCATGGGCGGCAGCGTCGGGCTCAAGGGCACTGACACGGCGGCAATCCTGAGCGAAGCCCGCGCCCGCGGCGCGCTGCCGCAGGCGGGCGCACGCGCGGTGGTGGTGCTGAACGCGCTTGCCGCCGCCCGGCCTGGACTGGAACTGCTCGCGGCTCCCGGCGAGATGGGGGAGGGGATCGCGCGAGACGCGGGCCTCTGCCCGACAATCGTGGGCGCCCCGGCCGAAGGGGAGACCAGCGCGGCGGATACTTGCGCGGCGGCCGAGGCGATGGCGGCCGCCGGCGTCCGGCTCATCGTCTTCGCCGGCGGCGACGGCACCGCCCGCGACATGGCGGCCGCGCTCGGCGACCGGGTGCCCGTGATCGGCGTGCCGGCGGGCGTGAAGATGCACTCGGCGGTCTACGCCACCAGCCCCCGCGCTGCTGCCGACATCGCGCTCAGGGCGTTGGCCCAGGACATCGATGCGCGGCCGCGCGAGGTGATGGATATCGACGAAGAGGCGTTCCGCGCCGGCGCCGTTTCGGCAAGGCTTTACGGTTATCTTCCAGTTCCTTATGCGCCAGGCCTCACTCAGAGCGTGAAGGCGGGTGGGGTCAGCAGCGACCGCGCGGCGCTGGCAGGAATCGCCGCCGAGATCGCGGGCCGGATGGAGACCGGGCGGCTCTACATCCTGGGGCCCGGCACCACCACGCGGGCGATCGCCGACGCGCTCGGCGTGCCCAAAACCCTGCTCGGCGTCGACCTGGTGCGGGACGGGGTGGTGATCGGCGCCGACGCGACCGAGGAGGGCATTCTGCGCGCGCTGGAAGAGAGCCGGCCCGGCGCCATCGTGGTCACGCCCATCGGCGGCCAGGGGCACTTTCTCGGGCGCGGCAACCAGCAGATCGGCGCGCGCGTTGTGCGGGCGATGGGCCTCGACCGGCTGCTCGTCGCGGCGACGCCCGAGAAGATCGCGTCGCTGCATGAGGGCACGCTTCACGTCGATACCGGCGATCCCGAGCTTGACCACGCGCTTTCCGGCTGGCGCCGGGTCGTCACGGGCCGCGGCAACGAGACGGTGTGCCGGGTCTCGGCCTAAGCCTGCCGCCGTCACTTGAGCAGTCGGGGGGCTTCCCGCAGGATGGCGGCGCTCTGCCGGGGCGGGGAGTAGGGGCATGACGGAACTTTCCTGGGGCGTGCTCGGCGCCTCATTCTTCGCCATCGAGCACATGATTCCGGCGCTGCAGCAGGCCAAGGGCCTCCGCGTCCACGGCATCGCGAGCCGCGAGCTGGCCAAGGCTGAGGCGGTGGCCGAGCGCTTCGGCTTGGCGCGGGCCTATGGCGATTACGAGTCCATGTTGGCCGATCCCGCCATCGACGTGGTCTTCAACCCGCTGCCCAATCACCTCCACGTGCCCTGGTCGGCGAAGGCGGCGCGCGCCGGCAAGCACGTGCTCTGCGAGAAGCCGATTGCGCTCGATGCGGACGAGGCGGCGCAGCTCATCGCCGTGCGCGGCGAGACCGGCATGCAGATTCAGGAGGCTTATGTCGTCACCCACCATCCGCAATGGAAGCGGGTGCGGGAGCTGGTGCGCGCCGGCCGCATCGGCCGCCTGCGGGCGATCCAGGGCTGGGTCAGCTACTGGCTGGACGACCCCGAGAACATCCGCAACAAGCGGGAGATGGGCGGCGGCGGACTGCTCGACATCGGCGTCTATCCGTTGCTGACCGCGCGCTACGTGTTCGAGGCCGATCCCATCAGCGCTTTCGCCGCGATCGAGCGGCATCCTGAATGGGGAACAGACGTGCTAGCCAGCGCGACGCTGCAGTTCCCCAATGGCATCCTGAGCTTCACCTGCGGCACACTCTCCGCGGTCCATCAGCACATGGCGATCCACGGCACCGAGGGGCGGATCGAGCTGCCCGACCCCTTTGCCCAGTCGCCAACCCGTGAGGCCCGTATCTCGATCCTCGGGCCGCGCCAGATCTGGGAGCCCCTCAACGAGGAGGTCGAGACCCTGGAACGGGTGAACCAGTACGTGCCACAGGCCGAGGCGTTCTGCGCGGCGGTGCGGGGCGAGGCACCGCCGGCATTTCCGCTGGAGGAATCGGTCAAGATGATGCGGGCGCTGGATGCGCTGGCGCGTTCCGGCGAGAGCGGCCGGTGGGAGGAGGTCGGCGCCTGAGCGCCGGGTGTTGCTTGCCGCGGGCGCTGCTATAACGGGCCGGAATCGACCGGGGCAGGGAAGGGGACATGACCACGGCACCCAGCGAGGCGCTCACGCTCTACGGTACCGAGCAGGAGGCACCGGAAGCGCGGACCATCACCGCCGGCGCGCTCACGGCCACGCTCGAGGCCGGCAAGCTGCGCTGGATTCGTTACGGCGGCGTGGAAGCGCTGCGTGGCCTCGCCTTCGTCGTGCGCGGCGCGGGCTGGGAGACCCGCGCGCCTGAGATCGCCAACCTGGAGATCGAGGAAGAGGACGGCGGCTTCCGCGTGGGCTACGACGGGCGCATCGACTCTCCCGACGGCGTGCTCGACTTCCGCGCCGAGATCGTGGCGGAGAGCGAGCGCAGCCTGGTCTTCACGGTCGAGTTCGTGGCCGAGACCGAGTTCCGGACCAGCCGGACGGGCTTCGTCGTGTTGCATCCGGTGGAGGGCGTAGCGGGCGAGGCCTGCACCATCACCCACAGCGACGGCACGGTGGAGGAGACGAGCTTTCCCGGCCTGATCATGCCGTTGCAGCCCTTCTACGACATAGCCGCCATGCGCCATCGGGTGTCGCCCGGGGTCTGGCTCACCTGCGCTTTTGAGGGCGCCGACCCGTGGGAGACCGAGGACCAGCGCAACTGGACTGACGCGTCCTACAAGACCTACTACCGCCCGCTGGCGCTGCCCTTCCCTTACACCCTGGCGGCGGGCGAGAGGCTGCGGCAAGTGGCGACGCTCACCATCGAGGGCGGCTCGGCGGCCGTGGCGACCGGGGCGGGCGGCGACGAGGCGATCGAGATCGCCCTCGGCGGCGAGACCGGAACGTACATGCCGGAGATCGGGCTCGGCGTCGCCAACCTTGAGCGCGACCACCTCGGCCACGGGCTCGACCTGCTCAAGGCGCTGGGGCCGGGGCACCTCGTCTGCGAATGCGACCCGCGCGATCCCGATGCAGCGAACGCGCTCGCCGCCGGCCGCGGCCTGGCCGAGGCCCTCGATGCCGAGGTCGTGCTGGAGATCACGGTGCCCTGCGAGCAGCCGGTGGCCGACGAGCTGGCGCAGGCCGCCGAGATCGCCGCGCATGCCGGGCTCGCGCCGGACGCCATCGTGCCGGAGCAGGCGCGCCTCCTGAAGTTCACCCTGGAGAAGATCGCGGCCCTCGGCATCCCGGACTTCGACGAGGTCTACGGCGCGGCGCGCGCAGCCTTCCCCGGCGTTCGTATGGGCGGCGGCGTCTTCACCAACTTCACCGAGCTCAACCGCAACTGCGCCACGCCGGACCTGTTCGACTTCCTGACCCATGCCACCTGCGCGGTGGTGCACGAGCCGGACGACCTCTCGGTGATCGAGACCCTGCAGACGCTGCCGGATATCGTCGCCTCGGCCAAGGCGCTGGCGGGCGGCAAGCCCTACCGCATCGCCGAGCGCCATTGGCATGCGCTTCAACCCCTACGGGCCGGACGTCCACCAGAACGGCGACAACGGGCGCTATTCCTTCAACCGCCAGGACCCGCGCCACCGCGCCCTGCTGGGTTCGGCCTTCACGCTCGGCTATGCCTGCCGCGTGGCGCCGCTCGGTCTGGAAGCGCTGGCGCTCGGCCAACCTTCCGGCGCGCTCGGCATGGTCTATCGCAGGACCGAACACCCGCAACCCTGGTTCGACGATCTCGATGGGCCGGCGGTGATGCCGCTCTATCACATCGTCTCGGCGCTCGCGGCGGCGAAGGGGGCGGCGGTGCGCGCCGTGTCCAGCGGCGACGCCACGCGCGTGCTGGGGCTCGCCTACGAGACAGGCGGCGGGACGCTGCTCTGGCTCGCCAACCTCACGCCGGCGCCCCAAACGGTGACGGTTTCGGGCCTCGCGGGTGGCGCGGCTGCCATTGGCCGGCTGGATGCGAGCAACTTCGTGGACGCGGTGACCGATCCGGCGGGCCTCGCCGCAAGCCCAGGCCAGCCGGGCGATCCCAGCCGCCTCGAATTGGCACCGTTCGCGGTCTCGCGTATCGAGATCGGCGCCTAGCCGACAAGCATTCCGACGGATCGAAAAAGGGAAGGACATGGCAGAACACGCCCTCAAGGAGATGTCTCGCCACGGCCGGCTCAAGGTCGGCACCTTCGTGGTCGAGTTCAGCACGCCGGGGATCGGCCAGATCCTGAAGGCTACCGGCTGCGAGTACGTGCTGCTCGACATGGAGCATTCGGGCTTCGGCTTCGACACGCTGAAGCAGATGCTGCGCTACATGCAGGCGGGCGACATGCCCGCCATCGTCCGCGTGCCGTCGCGCGAATACCACCACGCGGCGCGCGCCATGGACATGGGGGCCGAGGGCATCATGCTGCCCATGGTGGGTTCGGCGAAGGTGGCGCGGGAGCTGCTGAGCTACGTCAAGTACGCGCCGGACGGCGAGCGCGGCGTCGCGCTGCAGATCGCCCACGACCGCTACGAGCCGGGGGACACGAAGAAGAAGCTGCGCGACGCCAACCGGCGCTGCACCTTCGTCGCCCTGATCGAGACTGCCGAGGGCATCGAGAACGTCGACGACATCGCGGCGATCGAGGACGTCGACGTGCTCTGGATCGGCCACTTCGACCTCTCGGTCTCCATGGGCATCGCGGGCCAGTTCGACCACCCGGACTTCATCGCGGCGGTGGCGCGCGTGGTGCAGGCGGCGAAGAAGAACAACAAGTCCCTGGGCCGGCTGGTGCCCAACGTCGAGACCGGCGTGGCGCTGTTCAACGAAGGGTTCGACTTCATCTGCTATTCGGGCGATGTCTGGCTATTGCAGCAGTCCATGCGCGAGGGCGCAGAGGGCCTGCGCGCCCAATGCAAGCGCGGCCGGCGGCGGCCGAAGAGATAAGGGGGATCAACGGGTTATGTCTGAAAAGTTTAGGGTTGCACTGAGCAGGGATTTTCTCACGGCGGAGGGCGAGCCGCTCTTCCCCATGTTCGACCGCACGCCACTGGACGACGACCCCGACATCGAGTGGCGCTATCTCGATAACGGCGAGGGGCCGGTGGACGCGTCCGAGCTTGCCGGGCACGACGCACTGATCCTGCTGGCCCAGCGCTTCGACCGCTCCAGCGTGCCGAGCGACGGCCGGCTCGCCATGGTCGCGCGCTTCGGCGTCGGCTACGACAGCGTGGACGTGCCCGCCTGCACCGACAACGACATCGCGCTGGTCATCACGCCCAACGGCGTGCGCCGGCCGGTGGCGGTCGCCATCATCGCGCTGATCCTCGCGGTCACCTGCAAGCTCCTGCTCAAGCACCAGCTGACCCTGGAAGGCCCGCCCGGCTTCGCCCGCAAGGGCGCCCACATGGGGGTGGGCCTCGTCGGCAAGACGCTGGGCTCGGTCGGCATCGGTAACATCGGGGCCGAGATGTTCCGCATGGCCAAGCCCTTCGACATGAACTTCATGGCCTGCGACCCCTATGCCGACCCGGCGGTGGCGGAGGAGTTGGGCGTGCGGATGGTGGATCTCGACACGGTTTGTCGCGAGTCGGACATCCTGACCGTGAACTGCCCGCTGAGCGACGAGACCCACCACATCGTCGACGAGCGCCTGATCGCCTCGATGAAGCCCACGGCCTATTTCGTGAACACCTCGCGCGGCGGCACCGTCGACCAGAAGGCGCTGACGGCAGCGCTGCGGGAAGGGCGGATCGCGGGCGCCGGCCTCGACGTGCTCGACCCGGAGCCGCCGGACCCGAACGATCCCATCCTCAAGCTCGACAACGTGGTGTTCGCGCCGCACGCGCTGGCCTGGACCGACCAGTGCTTCGCCGGGCTCGGCGCCGACGACATCGTCGCTTGCAAGGCCTTGATGCGGGGCGAGGCGCCTGCGGCGGTCGTCAACCGCGAGATTCTGAACAACGCGGCCTGGCGGGCCAAGCTCGCGCGCTACGCCGAGACCTTTGGCCGCTGATCGCGCGCCCTTGTCCGAATGCACCCTATTACCGTGCGCGAGACCCTTCGGGCGCGAGCGACCCGCACCATAGTGCGGTGCACGGTGTGCGCCGACCGCGTCAGGTTCTCGCGATGAATTCGGTGTGCGCACATGGGCTCGTTCGCCCCCTCCTCACCCCGGCCCTCTCCTCCCCGGCGGGGAGGAGAGGGAGAGCAGGTCGGGGTCTCCTCCACCTTCCCTCGGCACCATTGCTAGGGAAGGAAGAGAGGACGGGCGGTGCCACCACGTTCCCCCTCCGCCCTTGGGGGGAGGGGGACAGGGGGAGGTGGGTTCGTCGTCCAAGCGACTCCTCCTGCCGCCACCGGCACTGGAGTATCCCACTTAATCCCAGTTATCCCGCTTAATCCCGGCGAGTCCCGCATGAACATTACGTTCGCGCTATCCCACCGGGCCCGCCGCAGGCCGGAAGCCCCGTCCGGCGCAGGAGGTCGCCGCGCGCCGTGACGGGCTTCGATTTCCCGCCGCCGGCGATGCCGCCCGGCACCGATGCGCTGCGCACCGAAGTGCGGGCGTTCCTCGCGGACTCGCAAGCCGCCGAGGGTTGGCGGCCCGATTCCGACTTCGGCTCGGACTGGTCAGCCACCTTCAGCCGAGCGCTCGGCGCGCGGGGTTGGATCGGCATGTGCTGGCCCAAGCGCTACGGCGGGCACGAGCGCTCGGCGCTGGAGCGCTACGTCGTGATCGAGGAGTTGCTGGCGGCCGGTGCTCCGGTCTACGCCCACTGGGTGGCGGACCGGCAGAGCGGCCCGCTGCTGCTGCGCTTCGGCAGCGAGGAACAGCGCCAAACGATCCTCCCCCGGATCGCCGCCGGCGAGTGCTATTTCGCCATCGGCATGAGCGAACCGGATTCAGGGTCCGACCTCGCCTCGGTGCGCACCCGCGCGGAGCGGACGGCGGACGGTTGGCGCATCGACGGCACCAAGGTGTGGACCAGCAACGCCCACCGCTCGCAGTACATGATCGCGCTCTGCCGCACGGGACCTGCCGGCGAGAGCCGCCACGAGGGCCTCAGCCAGTTCCTGATCGACCTCGAAGCCGATGGCGTGAAGGTCAGTCCGATCGTCAACTTGGCCGGCAAGCACGACTTCAACGAATGCGTCTTCGAGGACGTGGTGATTCCCGCCGACCGACTGATCGGCCAGGAGGGCGACGGCTGGCGTCAGGTGACCGGCGAGCTGGCGCTGGAGCGGAGCGGGCCCGAGCGCATTCTCAGCACCTTCCATCTCTTCGCCGCGCTGGTCGAGGCGGCGGGCCCCGAGCCCGAGCCGCGCCTCGCCGAGGCGATCGGACGGCTTGCGGCGGAGTTCTATGCGCTCCGCGCCATGTCACTCGCGGTCGCAGGCCAGCTGGAGAAAGGGGAGCTACCGGAGGTCGAGGCCGCCATCGTCAAGGACATGGGCACACGCTTCGAGGCCGAGGTCGTCGAGACGCTGCGCCGCGCCGTCCCGCTGGAGCCCGCCCTAGTGGGAAGCGCCAACGCGCCGTCGCTCGAGTCCGCGCTGGGCGCGACGGTGCTGGGACTGCCCTCGTTCACGCTACGCGGCGGCACCAACGAGGTCCTGCGCTCGATCATCGCCCGTGGCCTGGGAGTCAGGTGAGGGGCCCATGAGCGACGAGACGGCGCGCCTGGTCGAGCAGACTGCCGACGACATGTTCGCGGCGGAGAGCGAGGGCGCGCGCGCGACGCTCGCGGAAGGCTTCTGGCCCGAACAGCTCTGGCAGATCTTCGCCGAGACTGGGCTCGCGAGGGCGGCGTTGCCCGAGGAAGCCAAAGGCGCCGGTCTCGCGGCGGGGCTTGCAGTGCTGCGGGCGGCGGGTCGCCATGCCGCGCCGATCCCGGTCGCGGAAACGATGATCGGGACCCTGCTTTGCCACCGCGCCGGGGCCGAGGTGCCGGACGGCCCGCTCACCCTCTATGCGCCGCCGACCGGCCCGCTGGCCGCGCAGCCGGCGGTGCGAGAGGACATCGACGCCGCCATCCTGCCGAGGGTGCCATGGGCGCGGATCGCCGCGGTGCTGGTGGTGGGCGCACCGGGCCATGGCCTGGCTTTCCTCACGCCCAGCAACGTGGTCGAAGGTGTGAACCTGGCCGGCGAGCCGCGCGACGACGTCGCTGTCTCCGGCCGGCCGGACTTCTTGGCCTCCCTGCCACCGGAGGTGGACGGCTTCGCACTCATGGCGCTCGCCCGCGCCGCCCAGCTGCGGGGCGCGATGGAGCAGGTCCTTGCCATGAGCCTGCGCTACGCGGGCGAGCGCGTGCAGTTCGGCCGCCCGCTCAAGCGCTTCCAGGCGATTCAGCACTATCTGGCCGAAATTGCCGGGGAGGCGGCAGCCACAGGGGCGGCGGTGGATGCCGCGGCGGAGGCGGGCACCCCCTTCGCCTTCGCCGCCGCCAAGGCGAGAGCAAGCCAGGCGGCAGGCACGGTCGCCCGTCTCGCGCATCAGGTGCACGGCGCCATCGGCTACACCGCCGAGCACGATCTGCACCGTTGGACCAAGCGGCTCTGGGCCTGGCGCGACGAGTGCGGCAACGAGGCCCACTGGTGGCAGGTGCTCGGTTCCGAAACCGCGCGGGGCGGCGGCGCTGCGCTCTGGCCCGCGATGGTCGCTGCTTCCGGCGACGCGGTAGCGGAGGCTGCCGGCGGCGCTGCAGCAGAGGAAGGAGACCACCCTTGAGCGACGAGATCCGCCTGGAGGTCGCGGAGCGCATCGCGACGATCACGCTCAACCGGCCCGAGCGTCGCAACGCCTTCACCCGCTCCATGATCGACGCCTGGGCGGCAGCGCTCGCGGACTGTCGCGACCGCGAGGACGTGAACGTGGTGGTGGTGACCGGGGCGGGCAAGGCCTTCTGCAGCGGCGGCGACATCAAGGAGCTGATGGGGGAGGGCCTGGAGCAGGCGCCGGCCGAGCAGCGCGCGACGATCGGCGAGCACGTGCATCGCATTCCGCTCACCCTTGCCGACACGGACAAGCCGGTGATTGCGGCGATCAACGGCGCTGCCATCGGCGCTGGCCTCGACCTCGCGCTCGCGATGGACCTGCGCTTCGCCGCGGCCTCGGCCAGGTTTGCGGAGACCTACGTCAAGGTCGGGCTCGCGCCGGGCGCGGGCGGGGCGCACTGGCTGCCGCGGGTGGTGGGCCAGGCGAAGGCGCTGGAGCTGCTCTGGACGGGTGAGGCCATCGACGCGGCGGAGGCCGAGCGCATCGGCCTCGTCAACCGGGTCTGCGCCGACGACGAGTTGATCCCCCAGACCATGGAACTCGCGCGCCAACTGGCGGACGGGCCGACGTTGGCCATCCGCGCCATCAAGCGGCTGGTGCGCGATGGCATCGGCGGCGATCTTCGCGCCGGGCTGGACCGGGCTTCCGCCACCTACGGCGTCCTCGGCTCTACCGACGATCACCGTGAGGCGGTCATGGCGTTCGTCGAAAAGCGCGTGCCACGTTTTCAGGGGCGGTAGCTCGGTGGCGGCGGAGAGCGAGGCCCCGCCGGACCTCGCGGCAATCGAGGCGGCGCGGGCGACCCTCGACGACCTTGTCGTCGAGACGCCCGTCCACCGCTGGCGCGCGCCGGCTCTCTCGGACGCGCTCGGACCCGAGAGCGCAGTCCTCCTCAAGCTCGAGTTGTTCCAGCGCACCGGCACCTTCAAGGCGCGGGGCGCGCTGCTCAACGCGCTGGCGCTCGACGAGGCGGCGCGAGGGCGCGGCGTCACGGCGGTGAGCGCCGGCAACCACGCCATCGCTGTGGCCTTCGCCGCCGCCCGCGTCGGCACGTCGGCCAAGGTGGTGATGATGGAGGGCGCCGATCCCTTCCGCGTCGCCCAAGTGCGCCGCTACGGCGCGGAACTGGTACAGGTCCCGAACGTGCACGCGGCGTTCGAGGCCGTGCGCGCCATCGAGGCCGACGAAGGGCGCACCTTCATCCATCCCTTCGAGGGGCGGACCATCGCGCTCGGTACCGCCACCGTCGGCCTGGAGCTTGCGCGGCAGGTGCCGGCGCTGGATGCGGTCATCGTTCCCATCGGCGGCGGCGGCCTGTGTGCCGGCGTCTCCTGCGCCATCAAGACGGTGCAGCCGCAGTGCCGCGTCTATGGGGTCGAACCGGAAGGCGCCGATACCATGCACCGCAGCTTCGCGGCCGGCTCGCCCCAGGCCATCGACAAGGTCACCACCATCGCCGACAGCCTCGGCGCGCCTTACGCCCAGCCCTACTCTTACCAGCTCTGCCGGCGCTATGTGGACGAGCTGGTGACGATCGACGATGAGGCCATGCGCCGCGCCATGGGGCTGCTCTTCGCCGAGATGAAGCTCGCCGTGGAGCCGGCTGGTGCTGCCGCGACGGCTGCGCTGCTCGGCCCGCTCGCCGGCCGGCTGCCGGGCAAGCGCACTGCGGTCATCGTCTGCGGCACCAACATCGACGCGCGAAAGTTCATGGCCCAGGCGCTGTTCGATTGATGCGAGGCGCGCAGCGCCGACGTTATCTGCCCTGTCCTTGGACGGTCATTCGCTCCCTACGCCGTATGACCGGTACTCCACCAGTGCCGAGCGACCCAAAACTTCCACAATACGTACCAGCATCGTCCGACCTTCAGCGTCGGTCAGGCGCAGTTCGTCTCCGAGAACGAAGGAGACCGGCTGCTGGCGTCCCTCGTTTATCGAGATGTTGGAGGCGTAAAGATAAGTCCGGTCATGGGTATCTCGAATTGGGTTCAGCCTACCGGACAGCCCCGGTAGGTGACCGGTGGCTTCTGGGAACACGGCCGCACCCCCGGAGGGTAATGGGTCCAGCTCCACGGAGAGCGGACGGCTCGCAGGCGTCCATTCTCGTTCCAGATGGGCAGCATATTCATCAGCGGCCACGAACACCGTCATGGGCAGATGCGTCGTGTGTAGATCGACAGCTGCCTCGCCGTTCTCGTCGGTGATCGCGCGCTTCCAAGTCTTGTTAGGGAAAAGAGTCAGTAGGTCGACGCCAATTAGAGGCCGACCCGCCGAGCGCACGGTGATGACGGCCAAGGCGGGACTCAGCTCTTGTGCCGCGGCGGGGATGGTGAGGCGGACCTCCGATCCGTCGATCAGGCAGTATTCCGGCAACCTACCGGTAAGTTCGCGGGTCTCCCGTTGGATTATCGGAACCCCGTCTCCTCGACGCTCCATAAAATAGCGCCTGTCGTCGGAGCCCCGGACCCCGCCCACCGGCATCCGCCCCAACACGGAAGTTAATGCTTCATTACGGGTCGCTTGCCGCATCGCCATGCTTTCTACCGTGAGGTTGTTCGGGAGCGAGCCAGGCGACTGAATCTCCATACGATCTTCGAACATTGACAGGCGAATTTTGCTACTGCGCATTGAGTAGTCGCGATGTGCAACGGCGTTGACCAGAGCCTCGAACAGCGCCTTGTCACTGTACTCTGGTAAGTCGACGCGCTCCGGCTGCTTGCGTGCCGCAACCCGCATATTCCTGAGGGCGAAGGCGACCGCGTCGGTAATTTGTCGGTTCAGCGGACCGGTTATTTCCAGCGCGTCGATCTGCCCGGAGGCGCGATCTTTTTCGCGGTAACGGACCGCCGAGACGCGGGCGTTGGGAAACCAGCGCTCGGGGTTACGCGTGCACAGCAATACGCCGGCCACCGTGGCGCGAGTCACACCGGCCTCGTCGGGAGCCAGGAGAGCCAGCTTACCTAGCGCTGCTTCGGGATCAGCTGCGCCCTCGGCGCTCAACAGCGGCATCCAGAGCGAATCGTCAAGCGTCCCGAACCCGGTGCCCGGAACCGGCTGTTCGTCGAACGACTGAAAGCGCGCCTGTCCACGCCGCTGCGCGAGGCGTAGCCGCTCATCGCTGGACATCCTCCGTTTGGAGCCACCCACCCGAAGGTAACTGCCGCCGGGGCTGTCATGCAGTGCTTCGCCCTCCGGAATGTGAACCAGTAGCACTCTCTTGTCGTCCTGGAGTTGCATGTGAAGAGTGCCGATGCGCACCGACGGTTTGATGGAATCCGTGCTGATCTCGACCAAAATCGCGTCCAACGCCACGATCTGGTCGCGTGACAGGCCCTGTACGTCGCCGTGGTCGGTGACGCCGCAGAGCAGCACGCCTCCCTCCGAATTGGCGAACGCCGCGATCTCGTCAGCTAGATCGTCCCGACGTGGGCTGGTCAGGCGATCTCCGGCGAACGCAACCTGTTTGAATTCCCAGAGACTATCCTCACCCAGCTGTAGCTGACGCAGGATATCTTGATCGCTGTATCTCATCGCCGGTCTCTGGCCTCCGGCGTGGTCAACTTGTCGGCGTCGGACGCATCGCGTGGCGTGTCAGCGTCGTCCGAGCCGTGGAGCCTACCCCCACCGTCGCCCTTTCCGCTTAGCTTTTCCTACCAGCTGTTCCGGAGTTCGCGGAGCTTGAGGAAGACCTCGCGCGGGCCGGGGTCGTCCGAGAGATCAGGGAAGGCCTCGCGCAGGCGCGCGATCACGCTCGGGCTGTGGAGACGGAAGAAGGTGTTGATCTCCTTCTCCAGCGCGAGCGTCGAGACCAGGGCGTCGTCGGGGTCCTGCGGCCCTATCTCCTTGAGCAGCGATGCCGCCCGCTCGTTGTCAGGCTCCCGGTCCAGGGTGAACTGCAGGTTGTTCTCGATGTAGTCGTGGCCTGGGTAGATCAGGGTCTCGTCTGGCAGCTTGGCGAGCTGGCCCGCGAAGGTCTCGTAGAGCTCGGCGGGGTGGCCGCCGGAATGGCAGTTGCCGGCGCCGGCATTGAAGAGGGTATCGCCGCAGAAAAGCGCCGGTGTGTCGGTGCGGGACAGCAGGCACACGTGGCTCATGGTGTGGCCGGGGGTGTCCAGTGCCTCCAGCTCTACCGTGGCGCCCACCTTGATCACGTCGCCCGCGCCGAGCCCGCGGTCGATATCGGGAATCTTGCCCTTGGCGTTGGCGTGGGCGAGCAGGCTGGCGCCGGTCGCCTTGATCATCGCCTTGTTGCCGCCGGTATGATCGCCGTGCTCGTGGGTATTGAGGATCTGGGTGATCTGCCAGCCTTTGTCCTTGGCCGCCTTGAGGCAGCGCTTGTGGTCCAGCGGGTCGACCGCTAGCGCCTCGCCGGTTTCCGGGCAAGCGATCAAGTAGTTGAAATTGCGATAGGCGTTGGCGGTCCAGACTTGCTCGACGAGCATGTGCAATCTCCCGCGTGGGCGGCGTCAGTCGGGGTCTAGCTCGGAATCCCAGTAGAGGTAGTCGCCCCAGCTCTCGTGCAGGTAGCGGGGCGGAAAGCGCCGTCCCGCCTGGTGCAGGTCGTAGGCGCTGGGCGGACGCGGCTTGCGCGCCGGCCGCATGCCGCACTCTCGCGGCAGCCGGTTGCTCTTGGCGAGGTTGCAGGCGCTGCAGGCTGTGACGACGTTGTCCCAGGTGGTGCGCCCGCCACGCGAGCGCGGCACCAGGTGGTCGAAGGTGAGGTCCTCCACCGGGAAGGGCGCCACGCAATACTGGCAGGTGAACGAATCCCGCAGGAAGACGTTGAACCGCGTGAACGCGGGCCGGCGCGCGAGCGGCCGGTAGCGCTTGAGCGCGACGACGCTCGGCAGCCGGATGGCCGTGCTCGGCGAGCGGATCGCCCGGTCGTATTCCGAGAGGATGGTCACCCGGTCGAGGAACGCCGCCTTGACCGCGTCCTGCCAGCCCCAGACGGAGAGCGGGAAGTAGCTGAGCGGCCGGTAGTCGGCGTTGAGCACGAGGGCTGGGCAGCTCTCCAAAGATGCTTGCACGGTTCCAGGCCCCCTCAACGCGGCTCCGGCGTGCCCGCCTTCGGCCTAACCCCGCCGGCGCGCCAGATTTGCGAGCGCATCATGCCAAAGAGAAGCCAAAGGGCAAAGCCGGGAGAGGGCCGCCGCTCCCGGCCCGTGCCGTCAGTCGGCGCCTATTCGACGACGAATGTCGGGGAGAAGTCGGCGGGTGCCAGCGAAAGGCGCGGGCTGAAGGAGTCGAGATTGGCCTGTTCGACGATGTGGATCAAAGGCCCGGCGTGCGGGTATTCGAGCTTGCCTTCGAGAAGCCGCACGGCCATCTCGATGCCCATCCGCCCCTGCAAGGCCGGAAAGTCCGTAGGCGCCGCGAGGATCTTCTCGCGCTTGATCCCGCGATAGACCGCGTGGGTGAAGTAGTTCGCGAGCACTTGTATTTGGCCCGTAAGGCCGCGCGCTCTGAGCAGGCTTACCGCCGCGCCGGCGGTGACCGCGCTGCCCACGATGTAGTCGACATCGGGGCGTTCCTCCAGCGCTTCCTCGACCAGGATCAGCTGGATTTCGCGGCCGGTATCGCCCCACTTCCTTACGACGATGTCGACCGCGCTGCCGGCGAGCGCCTCGGTGAATCCCTCCTCGACGAAATGGGCCCATTGCGATTCCCGCGGGCCGGGGAACCACGCCACCTTGACGGGCGGCGTGCCGGCCGGGTGGAGGCTGGCGAGATAGGCGCCAGGGACCTCCCCCATCGTGACCCAGGAGACGGCGGCCTTGGCGCTGATGCCGGGGTCGGCGATGTCGTTGACCACGGCGATCACCGGGATCTCCTCGCTGATCGCGAGCACCGCCTCGGTCAGCCCGTCGAAGCTCACCGCGCCCAGCGCCAGGATGTCCGCGTCCTGGGCGCATTCGGTGATCTGGGCAATCTGGCGTTCGAGGTTGGGGTAGCCGCCGGCCTCGACCACGCGGAGCGCGACGCCCAGCCGCTTTGCTTCCTCGACCATGCCGTAGTTGACGCTCAGCCAGTACGAATCCTTGAGGTGGGGGTATGAGGCGCAGATGCGCCACTTTTGCGATGCCCGCTCCAGGGGGCGATAGGTGATGGTCTCCGTCGGGCTGCGGAAGTCGAAGGGCGGCGACCACACTTCGAGCGCCCACGCGGAGGGCGACGCGGACTCCTCCACTGCCTCTTGCCCGGACCCGAGCGTCGGGCCTGCGGCCAGCACCAGGCTCGCAAGGAGGCCAGGAAGCAGTCTTGGCAAGCGCCACGGTCTCATGGCCGGCATGATGCGGCCGATTGCCTTTCGATTCCAACCGGTGTTCTAATTTCGCGATGTTCGGCCGCTTCGGCATCGCGAGCCGCCTGTTCGCTTCGTTTGCGGGGGTGGCGGCTCTCTCGATCGCAGCCGGGATCATCGGCTGGGTCGTACTGCGCAACGTCGACACCGCGCAGACCACCATCGTCGATGAGGCCATGCCGGCGATCGCCGAGGGGCGGATCATCGCCGAGACCTCGACCCAGATCGCGGCGCACGGCGCCCTGCTCGCCACTGCCGAGAGCCAGGCGGAGCGGCGGGCCCAGGCCGATATCCTGCGGTCCACGACAGATCTGCTCTCTGCCCGCCTCGACGTGCTGGAAGGCTACGGCTTTCCCGAGCAGGAAGTGGCGGAGCTACGCGGCGTGGTGTCGGCGCTTGCCGCGAACCTCAATCGGCAGGACGAGATCGTCGCGGCGCGGATCGGGATGAATGCCGTGCTGGCCGCTTCGGTTGCGCGCACGCTGGATGCGGCTGGCGAACTCTCCGCGCTTTCCGAGACGCTCACCTCCAACGCGGCGTCGGGGGCGACGGTCGTCATCTCCAATCTCTACGAGCTCGCCGAAGACACGGCACGCCTGGCGGCCATGCTGGACGCCTTTGACCGGCTGGTCGAAGCGGACCTCTTCCTGCTGGAGCGGATGTTCGAGCTCCGGATGCGCGCCTCCGAGCAGGGGCTTCTGCTGAACCAGCTCGGCCGCGCGCGGGATACCAGCGAGATCGGCTGGATCGAGGAGCGCTACAGCGGCAACCTCCGCATTCTGGAGCGCCGGGTGGCCCTGATCGACGACCCGATCCGCCGCGAGCAGGGGGAGGCGCTCGTCGCCGCGCTCGCGTCGGACGGGCCGCCCGGCACCCTGGGCCTCTTCGACCAGCGCCGCCGGGCGCTGGCCCTCGATGCGGCGCTCGCCACCCTGGCCGACGATAATCGCGCCTTGACCGACCGGATGAACGAGGGTGTTGCTGCGGTGGTCTCCCGCTCGCAACAGATCGCCGCCGACGCATCCGAGGCGGCGGACAGCGCCGTCGAGTTCGGCGGCCTCACCGTCCTGCTCCAGATCGTGCTGTTTATCGCCATCGCGGGCGCCATCGCCTGGCTCTACGTGCATCGCAACATCGTTCACCGGCTCACGGCGCTGCACCGGGTCATGCAGAGCCTGGCGGCCGGGCGGCTCGACGTCGATGTGCCCAGGGGAGGGAAGGACGAGCTCTCAGACATGGCCGATACGGTGCGGGTCTTCCGCGACCAGGCGATCGACAAGCGGGAGCTTGAGAAGGAGCGGGAACAGACCAACGCCGAGTTGCGGCAGCACAAGGAGCACCTGGAGAGACTGGTCGCGGAACGCACGGCGCAGCTGACCGAGGCCAATGCTCGGCTGGTCGAGGAGGTGCGGAACCATGATCGCGCCCGCGCCCGCGCCGAGCAGGCGAGCCGTGCCAAGTCGGAGTTCCTCGCCACCATGAGCCATGAGATCCGCACCCCGATGAACGGGGTTCTCGGCATGCTGCGGCTCATGGCCGACGGTCCGCTCAACGAGCGCCAGCGCCAGCAAGTCAGGGTCATGCGCTCGTCGAGCGAAATCCTGCTCGGTATCCTCAACGACATTCTCGACTACTCGCGGGTCGAATCGGGTGAGATCGAGGTGGAGAGCGCGGTCTTCGACCTGCACGAGCTGGTCGAGGACATCGTGGTGTTGATGCAGGGCCGCGCCAGGGAGAAGGAGCTTGTCCTCGACCTGGCGATCGCGGAGGGCGTGCCGGCGGCGGTGACCGGCGATCGCCAGAAGCTGAGCCAGGTGCTGCTCAACTTGCTCGGCAACGGCATCAAGTTCACCGACCGAGGCGCCGTCACGCTCGAGGTCTCGAACGGCGCGGAGCCCGATGCGATGCGTCTGGCCGTGCGGGACACCGGCCCCGGCATCGCCGAGGCCGACCTCGCTCATCTCTTCGAGCCTTTCTATCAGGCCGCCGCATCGCGCCGGCACGGGCAGCAGACCGGCACCGGGCTCGGCCTCGCCATCTCCAAGCGCCTGGTCACCGCGATGGGGGGCCGCGTCGAGGTGGAGACGGAGCCGGGAGACGGCAGCTGCTTCTCCGTCACGCTGCCGCTGCCAAAGGGCGAAGCCGCCATCCAGCCGCCAGTCGAGGCGGCAGCCTACGAGGCGATCGGCACCGGCCGGGCGCTGGATGTCCTCATCGTCGAGGACAACGTGGTGAACGCGATGGTGGTGGAGGCCTTCGTCGCCAGGATGGGGCACACGCCGCTGGTCGCGCCCACCGCGGAAGAAGGGCTCGAACTGTTGGAAGAGCAGGCGTTCGATCTCGTCCTCATGGACATCAGCCTGCCCGGCATCGACGGCATCGAGGCGACGCAGCGCATCCGCGCCCACGCCGATGCGGCAATCCGCTCGCTGCCCGTCATCGCCATGTCGGCGCACGTGTTCGACAGCGAGGTCGCGCAGCACCTGCAGTCGGGGATGGATGCCTTCATCGGCAAGCCCATCGCGCCTGACGGCCTGGCGGAGACGATTGCGCGCGTCCTCGGCCACACACGCGACGGACGCGGCGGTGGGGGCGGCGAGCGGGACAGCGGCGACGACGGCTCGATCATCGATCCGACCGTGCTGGCGGAGGACCGCGCCGTTTTGGGCGCCGAGCGCGGCGCCCTGATGATCGACACGTTCGTGGAAACCGCCCCGGTCCAGATCGACGGGATCAGGCAGGCTCTGGCCGAGGGGCGCATCGAGCGCGCGGCGGATCTCGCCCATGCGCTGCGCGGCGCCGCCGGCAGCCTCGGGCTGCGCCGCCTGGCGGACCGCTGCGGCGTGCTGGAGGCGCGCGCGCGGACGCCGGAGGCGGCGGCGCTCGCTGAAGATCTAGGGAGCCTGTTCGACGAGTCCCGGGAGGCGCTGGTGACGCTCTGGGCCGGCCTCGATTCAGCCGAGCGCAGCGCTCAGGTGGTGACGGCCGGCGTGAACACGTAGCCCTCGCCGTGCGCGGTCACGATGAGCTCGGGCTTGCCGGGGTCCTGCTCGATCTTGCGCCTGAGCCGGCGGACCAGGACGTCGATGGTCCGGTCGCCCGGCTCCCATGACCGGTGGGTAATGAGGGCGAGCAGCCGCTCGCGCGAGAGAACCTGGCCGGGATGGTCGGCCAGCGCGGAGAGCAGCTCGTGCTCCGC
>JAJDVB010000157.1 GCA_022826345.1 Alphaproteobacteria bacterium | reverse complement strand
CATGGGGTGAAAATCGACAATCCGGATCGTTCGTCGCGCCGGACCCCGCGGAAATCAGCCACGCCGCTGGGGTAAGAAAAATCTCAACCCGTCCGGAAGACCTTGCTCAGCAAGGAACTCCGAACAACGCACACGCCTCTCAATGGGGGTCGACCATTGCCGTTTGCCTACGGAATATGATCGTCCTTGGAACTTCACCGTGTATCTAGTCGTCGATGCGTGAGTTTGCGATGTCAATTGATCTATACGAAAAATTCGCGGCTTCCGATCTGTGGAAATGTCTTCGATTCTCGTGCTTCTATGGATACACCCATCATTTGTCATGATATGGCGATAAAGTTTATCTACGCTGTCGCTATTTGATTTGTTCGTGTAGGCATTTCGAAATTTGCAAACTTCTCGGCGTTTCGCGTACCAGAGGATAAAGTCCGTTACAGTATCAAGGAATTGGCTTGAAGAACTTGTGGTAGTCGAGTTTGTTATCTCAGTTATGAAGTTTTCAGCTCCGAACACTTCGTCCATCAACGCCCGCACCCGGTGGACATTTTCGTCTCCGATCTGAACGAAGACGGATCCGCTTTCAGCCAAAAGGTCCCTTGCTAAGGTGAGCCGATCGCGCAAATAGGCCAGGTAGGAATGGATGCCGTCCCGCCAGGTATCACGGAATGCCTTCACTTGCTCTGGCTCGCGAGTAATGTGATCACCCTTTCCGTCGGCAACGTCGCGGCTTCTGGTGGACCACTGGAAGTTGGAGTTGAACTTGATGCCGTAGGGCGGGTCGATATAGATGCACTGCACCTTGCCGCGCAGGCCCTCGCGCTCGGACAGCGAGGCCATGACCTGCAGGCTGTCGCCGAGGATCATGCGGTTCGACCAGTTGGCGTCGTGCTTGTAGAACTCGGTCGTCGCGGCGCCGTCGGGGAGGCCGTTGAAATCGGCGAACAGGTCCGGCGCCACCTCATCCCTCTCCTCGTCCTGCCGTTTCTTCGTCTGGCGCAGCAGGTCGTCGATCAGGACCTTGGGGTGCACCTTCTCCTGGATGTAGAGCGGCGGCGCCTGGACGACGAGGTCGGCGGCATCCTGCTCGTCTTTGCCGCGCCAGACCAGCTGCGGGTCGAGGTCTCGGTTGCGGCGCTCATAGGCCACGCGGATCGGCGCCTTGTCCTCCTCCGACATGACGGGATGGTATTCCGCCGTCGGGATGTTGCGCCGCGCCGCCTCGCCGTGGGTCAGCGTCTCGACGGATTTGGGTTTTCTCGGCTTTTGCGCCATGGGCTCAGCGTCCTGCTTTCGGACTACAATTCGGCGTCATCGATGTCCGCCAGCTTCATGAGATGTCTCTGCAAGCCGCGCTTGAGCGACATGCTCCCGTGGACCGGTACCGAGATGCGTATGTCCGAGCCCGCTTTCGCGTAGATACGGTGACTGCCGCGCGTGCGCATCAGCGTCCACCCCCGCGCCTCCAGCACGCGGCAAAATCGCCTGCCGCTGACTGCCTTCAAACGGCTATCTCGACAATCCTGCCGGTGGCTGGTTCGGCAATCTCCCCGACATCCACAGACAGGCAGCCCTCGACCGCCTC
The DNA here is from genome assembly GCA_022826345.1 of Alphaproteobacteria bacterium. Next base: position 5,177 of record JAJDVB010000157.1, on the reverse strand, counting down.
ATAGAGGTTGTTCAGCAACTCCTCGAAAGACTCACCCTGCGTGGCGCATCCAGGGATGGCAGGCACCTCGGCCCAATACCCTCCCTCTTCCGCCTCGTGAACGACCACTTTCAATTTCATCATGCCCTCTCCGTTAGGGTGTGCGCCGCCGGGGATCGACACTCTCCGCCCATGCCGCGACGCGCTGCCGATCAACCGTCCCTTGTCGAGCGCAGCGGAACCGCCTCGGTTTCCAGCGTCGAGAGATCGAGGCGTCGCGAGGCATGGTCGATCTCGAAACCGAACACGCTTCCATCGGCGTCGAGATTGACGTTCAGCCCGTCCGGTACCTCGCGCGTCTCGTCAGGGCATCCGGCCTTGAACTCGACGTCGAGACTGTCGGTCTCGGGATAGTAGTGCAGCCTCACTCCCGTCCCCTTCTCGATATCCGAGCGGGTTGCCCTCATTCGGCAGCATCCGCGAGAACGAAGCCACGGACAAGCTCGTCGAACCCCGCCTCGATTTCGTAGACGTCGGTGAACTCGGCGAACGCCCAACGCCCGAAGGTGCCGAGCGCGTTGACGCCCGGCACCCAGTAGGTGTCCATCGTCGCCTTCTTGTCCTTGGCGTCCTCGCCGCGATAGCCCTTGATCTCGACGACCAGGTGCAGCGGGTCGTCTTCCCCTCGCCCGTCGTCGACCAGCACGATGAAGTCGGGGATGTAGGTGCGCGCCTCGGAACCCAGGCGATACGGCACTTCCAGGCCGAGCCCGTGGTTCTTGACATGGGCGCGGACCCGGGGATGCCCCTCGGCGACGCGGCAGAACTCGGCCTCCCAGTCGCTGTCGCAGACGACATGGTTGACGTGGCAGAGGCGGGCATCTGTCTTCCACAGGGTCTGCTTCGATGTGGCGAAGCGCACGTGGACAGTCGAGCCCGCCGCGTTGTACGGGTCGAGAACGGCCTTTACCGGCCGCTCGCCCACATGGTGCGCGACGATGCCCCGGGTGATGCGCTCGCACGCCATGTCGGCGAGCGCCAGATACATGAGCTGCGCGGGATAGGTGCCGCCCTTGCAGACCAGGCGGTTATCGAGCCACTGGCGCGCGATCCGCTTGAGCTGGCCGAACAGATGCAGCTTCGGCTCTTCCGCGGGATCGCGCCACTTGGTCTCCAGCAGGCGCTTGGTCAGGTGGAACAGCAGGGTTGAACGTCGCAGATCGCCGGTGTGCACGAGGTTGAGGTCGACACCCTCGCCGATGATCCCCTCGACACGCGTGCGCGAGGGGCCGACGAGTTCCGGCGTCAGGACCAGCGTGTCATCGTCGGTGAAGTTCGCCTGCAAGCGTTCCTCCGGCAACTCGACGCGGTAGCCGGCGACCCGCGGAAAACGAATCTCGCAGTTGTCGCGCTCCGGCGTCACGGCATGGATCTGCACCGTCTTGCGCGGCCTCTGCGGCAGGGCGATCATAGGCTTTGCCGTGAAGTCGAAGGGAATGCCGAGGACATCCGCGTACTCGACGGGGAAGATGCCTTTGTCGTCGAGCTCATAGGATTGCCGGCGCAGCGAGCGGCCGACCGCTTGCTCGCAGAGGAGCTGCGTGCCGAACGCGCGCACGCCGAGCACGTGGGTGACGGTGTTGGCGTCCCAGCCTTCCGTCAGCATTGAGACCGAGACGACGCAGCGGGTGGCCCCACCGAGCCGGTCCTCCTTGCCGACGGTGTTCATCGCCTCGCGCAGCAGATCCTGGTCGGAAAGGTTCTCAGCACGCTTCTGGTCGCCGGTGCGCGCCACGATCTCGCGGCGGAAGCGTTCGATCTCGTCGGCTGCCATGGTGCGGAAGTTCCTGTCGAGCGCCTCCCCGGACTCCAACTGTTCGCTGTCGATCAGGAGGGTGCGCGGGCGCGCGAGCGGCGTGCCGTGCTCGTCGAAGTTCCTGAACAGTTCGAGGCGGCCGTTCTCCAGCGTCGTGGAGCCGTCCGGGTTCTCGCGCTGGAAGCCCGCGATGTAGTCGTAGATCAGCTTCGAGGTGGACGTGTTGTTGCAGACCACGATGAAGCAGGGAGGCACCTCGATGCCCGCCTCCCGCCAGAGCGCGAAGGTCTTCCTGTAGTGGCCGTAGAGGGCTTCCAAGGCCGTCTGCAATGGTACCGGAATCTTCAGGGGGTCGAGGTTGGAGGCCTTGCCGCGGCCCTTCCTCGGCATGTCCTTGCGGATGTGCTCCCACAGATTGCGGAACTTCGGCATCTCGCCGCCGGGGATGTTGTCGGCCACCGGCACGCGGGGCAGCTTGACGATGCCGCACTCGATCGCGTCCATCAGCGAGAAGTCGCTCATCGTCCAGGGGAAGAGCGTCCCTTCCGCGTAGCCGGAGCCGCGCAGGAAGAACGGCGTCGCGGAGAGATCGATCACCCGGGCGAGGCCGAGCTTGCGGCCGACCGCCTCCAGACCGGAGATCCAGAGTCGCGCGGCCTCCCGGTTCTTTTCGGCCTCTTTGCGGTCGTCCCCCGTCAGCTTGCCTTCGTCGTCCTCGCCCCCCTTCTCCCGGTAGCAGTGATGCGCCTCGTCGTTCAGCGCGAGCACGTTCCTCATGCCCATGAGATCGGGCATGACCCGCTGGAGCATCTGGCCCTGGCTTTCGAGCGAGCGCAGCTCCGGGCCGCGGCCCTGGAGGAGCGCGCGGCCGCCCCTCGAGACCTCCATCGTCTCGCGAAGCTTGAAGGCGTGGAAGTTGGTGATGACGATTTTCGCTCGGTCGAGATCGCCCAGCATGTCGCCCGGCACCAGCTCCCGGCTCTGGTAGTAGCTGTCGGGGTCGTTCGGCTGGAGGACGCGGAGCCGGTCCTTGATCGTGATGCCGGGGGTGACGACCAGGAAGCCCCGCGTGAAGCGTCGGCTGTTCGGTCGTCGGACCGCGTTGATCGTCTGCCAGGCGATGAGCATGGCCATGACGGTGGTCTTGCCGGCACCGGTGGCAAGCTTCAGGGCGAGTCGGGCAAGATCGGGGTTCGCTTCCCCGTTTGCCCCTTCCAGGTGATCGAGGAAGCGGCGGCCCGTGTTGCCGAGACCAGGAGCGACCTCCGTTAGCCAGATCGCCGTCTCCACGGCCTCGACCTGGCAGAAGAACGGGCGGATCTCGTTGAACCTGTGGTGGCGCCAGTGTTGCAGCAACCGCGCCGTCTCCGGAGTCACCCTCCATTGCGCGGGATCGGGCAGCTCCCGCCAGCGATCGACGGCGTTGCGTACGCTGTTGATGGTCTGCGCCAGCTCGTACTGCTGATCGTCGGTCGCGACTCGCGCCGCCTCCTCGTCGAAGATCAGCGTCCGTTGCGCGCCTTTGGCCTTCTTCGCCATGGGGATCGGCGTGATGAACGAAACATCGCGCCGCCGATCGAGGATCCGGTGGGTGGGCTGGCCGCTCTCGTCGAGCTCCCAGTGCCGCGCCGGGTATCCATATGGGGAGTTGAGGATCGGGCGGTCGAAGAATTGGTCGCCTGTTTCCATGTCGGCTTGCTGTCGGGATCGGGAATATTCGGTGCTTCGAATTCTGCGACCGCAGGCTACCGCAGGCCATCCGGCCATTCTAGCGCGACTTATTCGCGAGAAGGCGCGTTTATCGGTTAATTTCGAGCGCGCAGGGTCTCCGGTTCAGCGCCCTTGCGGTGCTGGTGTCTGAGATTTTCGGTATCCGGGTTGGGGGTTGAACGGTCTCGGGTTCCTAGGGCACGCCGCCCCGTCGATCAGGGTCCCGAGGTTGCGAGACGCCCGGTCAGCATGCGGAACAGGGCGGGGTCGGGACAGGCCGAGGCGAAGTGGATGCGCATGCTGGCGGCCTTCTCGATCACCCGGGCACCGACCCCGGATCGGGTCCGGGGCAGGTTCTTGAGCAATCTCTGCCGGAGGGTGGCGAACTCGGACCAGGCGAGCGGCATCCTGCGCGGCACCGCATCGCGGAGCGCGAGCATCAGCCAGTAGGCCGCGGTGTGCAGGACCAGCCGGAACTGGTTGGCAAGCGGGCTCTGGCAGGAGGTGCGGTCGGAGGCGAGCTGGACCTTGTGCTGCTTGATCAGGTTTTCCGCCTGGCCGCGCGCGCAGTAGGTCCCTTCATAGAGGCGGCGGGGTTCGCCGGTGAGCGAGGTGACGATGTAGCGCGCGTCGAAGCCGCGGGTGGTCGCCTCGAGCCGGGCGACGACGCGGCGCTCGCGCTTCCACGAGCCGGCGGCGTAGGCGAAGTCGGCGAAGCCGCGCATCCGCTCCGCGCCGGTCTCGGCGCGGCGCACCTTGAGGTCGTCGCCGGCCTGGTAGGCGAGGCCGTGCAGCGCGGCGTTGCCGGCCAGGCCGAAGATGTAGCCGACGCCGTTCGCCTCGCACCACGCCATGGCCTCGGTCCGGCCGTAATGGCTGTCGCCCCGGAAGGTGAGCCGGGTGCGCGGCCAGTGCCGGCGGATGCGCCGCGTCAGGTGCTTGAGCAGCGTGCGGACCTCGACCCCCGAGGGCGTCTTGCCGGGGCGCAGAAGGACCGCCACCGGCTTGCCGCTCTCGACATGATAGACGTGGATCGGCAGGAAGCACCGCGTGTCGTAGTGGGCGTTGAACAGCGACAGCTGCTGATGGCCGTGCACCGCGTCGCAGGTGTCGTCGATGTCGAGCGTGATCGCCGCCGGCGGGATCGGGAAGGAGCGGCAGAAGATGTCGACCAGGGCGGCCGTCAGGCGCGCCACCTCGGTGCGCGACGGCGCGTTCTCCAGCCGGCTCATGGTGGGCTGCGAGCAGAGGTCGCGGCCGCTCTCCGGCGCCCGGCCGACCGCCAGCTTGAACAGCGGATCGGCGCGCAGCTCGTCGCAATCGTCGGCGTCCTCGTAGCCGCAGGCGATCGCGAACATGCGAAACCGGAGCATCGCCGGCAGCGTGTGAACCGTCCGCGCAGGCTCCCGCCACTCCCGGATGCAGCCAGCCAGCGTCTCGGCAAGGCCGAGCCGGCGTTCCGCCGCGCGCAGCAGGACAAGCCCGCCGTCCGACGAGATCGACCCGCCGGCGAAATCGGCGGTCACCTTCTTGCGTTGTACGGCTGGAAGATCGAACGGGAGGGGAGTATCTTCGATCATGGCGGGCGTGGCGCTCTCGTTGCTCAGGCGGAAATGCGCTGGACAACGAATTTCTACCCGATGTCAACGGGTTAGGCCACGTTCGCCACTAC
>JAJDVB010000006.1 GCA_022826345.1 Alphaproteobacteria bacterium | reverse complement strand
CATGGGGTGGAAATCGCCGGATCGCCCTCTTCGCCGACCCGAGAGCCGCAGAAATCTGCGACCTCGCTGGGGTAAGAAAAATCTCAGATCACCTGGAGCCCTTGCTCATCAAGGGATTCCCGACAGCGCACACGGCTCAGCGAAGGGCGGCGGTGGGGCTTCGCCTGTCAAGCGACGGACACGGCGCCTCCTCGGGACAGGGGATCCGTGGAGTATGGAATGCGCTGACGTCCTCATCATAGACGACGTCGACAGCAACAACTGCATCTACGGGGGTGTCAAGCCGCAAGAGATACTCCGCAGGCTCACGAAGCAGGCAGATCTCTGCAAACTGTTGAAGTCCAGAAGGACGGTATGGGTGACGGGAATGGTTCAATTCGAGAGGGAAACTGCCGACCACGGTTGGGTCGCGTGGCACAAGGCGCTGTCGAATTTCTACGACTGCACTATCGACAAGACGAAGAACGGCGGCAAACCTGAGGACATCGTCGCTCGCGAGCCCATTCCGGTGATCTGGCTGAAGCAACCGCTCGTCTAGGAAACAGCCCTGCTACACGGCTGGCGAGACGCCTGGACACGCGGGGTCGCTTAGGCCGCGGGAGGCCGAGCTGATCCTGGAAAAACAGATGACGTGCAGTCATTCTGGGCCCGCGATGGGTCGGTTGCGAGGCGCGTGTCTCCTGTCGAACGCGCCGACAAGTCTCGAAGTGCGGTGGAAGGCGCCATCCGCTCTCGCCTCAAGCCTGCTCGCGATGACGTCCATCATGCTCCAGGGCATTACGCCCCGAAGGTGCCGTGTGACGCTGGTGTGGTCCGGAGGATGTCTGCTTGCGCGATACGCGCGGCTCGTACCATTTCATCCATCTCTCGCGCACGCCCGTCGCGGATCATTTCGTCGCGCTTGAGGGTCGACAGGATGTAGGCGCTGCGGTGGGTGAGCTTGATGATCTCGACCAAGGCAGGGGAGAGAGCATTGACATCGGCGCCCGCTGCGCCGTCAACAGCGTTGAGAGCGGCGGTTCGGACGTACTCGGAAGGCGTGATGCCGCGCTCCGCTGCCGCTTTCTGGACCTGTTCCCACTCATGATCGGAAAACCTGACCGAGCGTTTCGAGCGTCTGAAGCCGCGCTCGATGTTTTGGGCTTGGCGTGTTTTCGTCCTGGCGGGTGCTGGCGAGGTCATGTTTGTGTCTTTCGGAGTCAGGTCTTCGGTAATGGCGCTCCCTTACGGCGCTTATCGCGGTTACCGCTGACGTTGGGCAAGCATTTCCTGTCGCACGAGAGCTTGGCAGAAGAGACCAGATTGCGAATTCAAACGTCCCACAATTAGGTCCCGCGTTTCTCGAATTGTCAACCATAACAATGTCATCAATGTGCGGCTTATTGTCAGCACATTACCTCCAACACTATTTGTGCGGAGTTGAGCGTACTGCAGCGTACTTCAGCGTAGATGTTGCGGCTGGATTCATCACAATTCAGCCCCTGCACCCCGGGTGCGTGGGGTGTGAGAGCCAAAGCGGCTCCGCCGTAGACAGGGACTTATGACAGGGAGGAAAGCGGTCAGGCCCCAGCCGGGGGGCCGACGCTTGAGCGTGCGTCCTGGCACGCGGTCGGGCAACACGCGCCGGCGATGCGGGCGCGCGAGGGACAGCGGACGCGACCTGAGATGGGCCTCAGCGTGCGAGGGGAGCGTCGGCGGTGATCGCCGATGGTGCGCACGATAGGGCGGCACACGGAGACGGTGGTGTAGCGCAACTGTAGCGCAGGTGCGCCGGTCGAGCGTCCGGTGAAGGCGCGCAAGCGCCGAGCCTGACGCGAAGCGGCGGCGCACGACGGGTCGCACCATGCGAACCACGTGAGCGTGAGCGGCGCAGGCGCGGATGCGCCGAGCTGCGAAGCGCGGTGGCGGGCACGGCGAAAAGGGGGGGGGAGCCGGTCGCCGCAGAGGCAGCGACCGGCTCGGGGTGGAAGAGGCTGTGTCGCCGTCATGCGGCCTTGACGCTCATGACCGGGATGCCGAGCTGGCGGGCCTTGTCGATCAGGTTGCCGGTGATGCCCGATCCGGGGAATGCGATCACGCCCTTCGGCAGCAGGTTCAGCAGCTCTTCGTTCCTGCGGAAGGGGGCAGCGTTGCCGTGCGCCTTCCAGTCCGGGCGGCACACGACCTGGTCGACGCCGCGCGCATCTGCCCAGCTCGCCGCGATCTTCTCGACGCCGGGGCCGCCACCGTGCAGCAGCACCATGTCGCCGTACTTCGAGCGCGCGGAGTCGAGCGTGGTCCAGACGGCGTCTGCATCGCTGACGGTCTTGCCGCCGGTGATGGCGACCAGCGTCCCCTCCGGCAGGTGCGCGCGGGTCTCGCGGTCCTGCCGTGCGCGGCGGAAGTCGCGGGCGTCGATGGCGGCGGAGGTGAGCTGTCCGGTCTGCGAGGTGTGGGAGCCGTGGCGCGGGCGCCAGGTGTCGCCGGTCTCGACGCGGTAGGCGTCGGCGGCGAGGTCGCGGAGCTTCTCGAAGGCGTCGCGCCTGTCGCCGAGGTTCTGCGCGCGGTCGGTCATGGTCTGCAACTCCCATGCCTTCACCTCGGTGCCGTCCTGCGCGCGCTCGAGGTCGCGCATCTCGGGCGCGATGCGGTCGACGGCGCGGTCGAGACGGGTGACCTGGGAGTGCAGCATGTTGGTCAGGCCCCACATCAGGGCCTCGCGCTCGTCGGCCATCTGAGTGCCGTCGACGGTGACGCCGTCCACGATGACGCGGATGGCCTCGCTCAGTGCATCGAGGGCGTCGTCCTCGTCCCAGACCTCGCGGCTGTCGAGTTCGCCGCGCTCAGGGCTGGCGCCGTAGAGCGCGATGCTGTCGCAGACGGCTGCGGTGGCGGAAGCGGATGCGGTAGCGCTGGTGGTGTCGATCATGACGATCTCCTTCGGTTCGTCCTCCGAGGCGGTATGCCCCGTCGTGACGTCCTTTTCGGGTCACGCGCGCGCAGCGGAAGCACCTGGCCCTGGAAGCTCTTGGGCGGGAGTCGGTGCGGAAGGTCGCCGATTT
>JAJDVB010000012.1 GCA_022826345.1 Alphaproteobacteria bacterium | reverse complement strand
CCGCCGGCCACCCGCAGTCGAAGATCCATGAGCTGCTGCCGTGGAACTTCGATAGCGGGAACCACTGACCGCGACGCTCAAACCGCCCCTCCCAAACCCTTGTCAACCCGGACTCCGATATGGGGCCCGGCCACCGCTTACGACATACGGACCGATACACGCGCGTCGCGGCGTCGCTCAAGAGCCTGGCGTCCGCTGTCGGCGACCGATACACGCGCGACATGCGCGGGATTCGTAAGCGCTGCGAGCCCCCCACCTTCCGTCCGTGTTGCTGCTGACGTTGGATGGCCCTTTCACATGGGAGGGTCATGGGATGCAAGACCGGGATCGGGGCGATTGGACCCAAGCCGCTGTGGATGAGGGCGGCGAGGAGGCCGGGGAGGCTGAGGCCTCGCGGTCTTCGCAGCCCGATGCGCGTCGCCAGCACTGGTCAGACGAAGAGAAGGTATGGATCGTCCAGGAGAGTTTTGAGCGGGGGACGACCGTGGAGGAAGTCGCCGAGCGCCATGGGGTGCCGCATCGGAGACTGTCGTTCTGGCGCAAGCAGTTTCGCCGGGGCGAGCTCGTGGCGCCTCCGGCGCCGCAGAGCGAGGGGCCGTTTGCCACGGTCGAGGTGGAGTCGGCTCCCGCTCCCGGCCATGTCGGATCGGTCTCGATCGAGGCGCGGGGCGTGACGGTGCGCCTGGACGGGGACGTCAGCACGGTGCGCATCACCTCGATCGCCTCGGCGCTGCGAGCGATCCGTTGATCGTTCCCGGGTCCGGCCTGAAGATCGTGGTGGCGACGCGGCCCGTCGACTTCCGCAAGCAGCACGAGGGGCTGGCGGCGATCGTCCAGGACGAGCTGGGTCTGGACCCCTATTCCGGGGTGGCCGTGGTCTTTCGGTGCAAGCGGATGGACCGGATCAAGGTGCTCTGGTGGGACGGGACCGGGCTGGTCCTGGCCCACAAGCGCCTTGAGCAGGGTCGTTTCGCCTGGCCGACGGTTCATGACGGCACGATGCGCCTGTCTCGCGCCCAGTTCGAGGCCCTGTTCGAAGGTCTGGATTGGCGCCGGGTGTGGTCGTCGCGGGTCCGCCGGCCGCTCGCGGCGGCCTGACCCTGGGCCGGTCCGATTCGGTTTGTCGCATCCCGGAGCGCCGATTTCATCGTAGTGTCCGGGCATGGAGACGGGCACGGTCGGGGTCGATCTTTCATCGCTTGCCCCGCCCTTGCGGGCGCTGATCGACGGCCAGCAGGCGGCTCTTGAGGCGCTGCGCGCCGAGAACGCGGCGCTGAGCGACCGCAACCGCAGTCTTGAGGCACGAGGTCCCGGAGGCGTTGTCGAGACGCTGCGTGCCGAGGTCGTCTCGCTCACCGAGCAGAACCGCCGTCTCGAACATCTTCTCGACGAGCTGCGGCGGGCGATCTACGGGAAGAAGTCCGAGAAGCTTCATCCCGATCAGCTCCAGCTCGCCCTGGAGGAGCTGGAGGGGGCGCTCGCCGAGACCGAGGAAGACGGGCCGGCGGGCAATACGCGGCCGGCGCGTCCGAAGCGTCCCGCCGCCGAACGCAACATCGGTCGGCTGCCGGCCCACCTGCCGCGCATCGTGCAGGTGATCGAGCCTGAGAGCATCGAGTGCCCTTGCGGCTGCGGCGAGATGGTTCGCATCGGCGAAGACCGCACCGAGCGGCTCGATATCGTTCCGGCGCAGCTTCGGGTGATCGTCACCGTGCGGCCGAAGTATGCCTGCCGGGCCTGCGAGGAGGGCGTCACCCAGGCGCCGGCGCCAGCCCATCTGATCGAAGGAGCGCTGCCTACCGAGGCGCTGCTGGCGCATGTGCTGGTGTCGAAGCACGCCGATCACCTCCCCCTCTACCGCCTGTCTCAGATATTTGCCCGCTCGGGTATCGAGCTGCACCGTTCGACGCTGGCCGGCTGGGTCGGCAAGGCGGCGTTCCACCTGCGGCCGGTGGTCGATTGCCTGGCCGCGGAGCTGAAGCGTTCGGGCAAGCTCGGGATGGACGAGACCACGGTTCGGGTTCTCGACCCGGGTCGTGGCCGGACGAAGACGGGCTATATGTGGACGATGGTGCGCGACGAGCGGCCGTGGTCGGGGGCCGATCCGCCGGGCGTGGTGTATCGCTATGCGCCGGGCCGCGGCGGCAAGCACGGCGAGACGCTTCTCGAGGGCTTCAGGGGAACGGTCCAGGTCGACGGCTACTCCGGTCACAACCGGCTGCGCCGTGCGGACCGGCCGGGGGGTGCGCTGACGCTGGCGGCCTGCTGGGCGCACGCCAGGCGTGGGCTGAAGGAGATATTCGACAGCAACGGCTCGCCGATCGCGAAGGCCGGTCTGAACCGGATCGCGCAGTTCTACAAGATCGAGGACAGGATCCGGGGCGAGGATCCGGCGACGCGCCAGCTCGTCCGCTGGACCGAGACGGCGCCGCTGGTGAACGCCTTTGGCGTGTGGCTCGACGAGCAGCGCTCGCGCGTCTCGCCGCGCTCGCGGCTTGGCGAGAAGCTGACCTATATCGCCAACCAGTGGGACGGGCTGCTGGTATTCCTCCATGACGGCCGCGTGGAGATCGACTCGAACTTCGTCGAGAACCTCATCCGCCCGGTCTGTTGGCGATCACTTAGAAGCGCGCATATTTGATCATCATCCGCGGTTTGGCGCGGTCGGTGGGGTGCAGTCCTGACGATCGGGGTTTGGCGGTTGGCCCGGCTCCGCCGCGGTGCTGCCGGGCGGTCTCGATGGGTTGATCAGGCAGTTGGCGTCTGCGCCGATGCTCTGGAGGAAGGCCGTGCACGGCTCCGCCGCCGCCGGCGCTCGGCCGAGCGTTCCTTCTGGCGTTCCTCGGCCTCCTTGCGGCGATAGGAATCGCCGTCGATGGCGACGATCTCGGCGTTGTGGACGAGGCGGTCGACCAGGGCGACGAGGCAGGCGGCGTTGGGGAAGGCCTCGCCCCACTCGGCGAAGGGGCGATTGGTGGTGATCATGGTGGAGTGTCTTTGCGAGCGGCTGGAGACGATGTTGAACAACAGGTCGGCATGGCGGTTGCTGTAGGACAGGTATCCGACCTCGTCGATCACCAGGAGCTGCTGGCGGGCGTAGAAGCGCAGCTTGCGCTGGAGCAGGCTGTCGGAGTCGATGGTGGCGAGTTCGCCGAGCAAGCTGGCGGCGGTGGCGAAGCGCACGGTGTGGCCAGCCAGGACGGCGCGGTGGGCGATGTTGGCGGCGATAGTCGACTTGCCGACGCCGTTGGGGCCGACGAGGACGACGTTGGCGGCCTCGTTGAGGAAGCCGAGGGTCATGAGGTCCTCGACGGCCATGCGGTTGCAGCGCCTCGGCCAGTCCCAGTCGAAGTCGGCAAGCGGCTTGAAGCGGCCGATGCGGGCGGCGCCGAGGCGGCGCTTGAGGCTGCGGCTGCGCTTCTCCTCCTCTTCCCAGGCGATCAGCTCGGGTAACCAGCCGGTCTCGCCGATGTCGTCCCAGTGGGCGACGAGGCCGTGCAGGCCCAGCGCCCGGGCGCGTTCCATGAGGGGATCGGTCATTCTTCACTGTCCTCCTCGGGGTCTTCGGCCAGCCCGTCGTATCCGCCGAGGTCGTGGTCGCGCACCGCGATGTCGCGTGCCTTCGCGTCGCTGGGCAGGTCGACCGGGACGGGCGGGGGCTGGTTGCGCTGCTCGCGGCGCCGGGTGAGGCTCAGGCGCACGGCGTTAGCCCGACTTCCGCAACTGGGCGGGCATTTCAACTAATTTGACGGGTTTCCGGCCGGAGAAGTGGCGGATTTCCGGGCTTTGCGTCTCCGGATCCGCGTGTAGTGCCGACCTACCCCCTTGATCGGGATGCGGGCGCG
>JAJDVB010000043.1 GCA_022826345.1 Alphaproteobacteria bacterium | reverse complement strand
CGGCTGGTGCGCCTCAACATCATGCACCGCCGATGCATCCTCAACATCAAGGACCCGCCCAAAACCCCGCCAAACGATGACAGGCAAATCGAACTCCAACTTACCTCTGCCTAAACCGGACAGCAGTGGATCAAGTCCGGGGGTGTCCCGGCCATCCACGGGTTTTTTTGTGCAGCAAGGGCAAAGAACGTGGATGCCCGGAACAAGTCCGGGCATGACGAAAGAAGTGGCCGGACCAGGGTGACTGCAAGGCCAACCAAAAGTCGTGCGAGCGTCGGAAACGGAACCTAGAGCAGGTCCGTTCTGACGGAAGCGCGACGCAAAAGCGCCGGCCATCGTGAGGCGGCTGGTGCGGGCGGTGAGACTCGAACTCACACTCCCGAAGGAACGGGTTTTTGAGACCCGCGCGTCTACCGCTTCCGCCACGCCCGCATACGCGCCAGCCGTGAAGTCCCTCATAACGCGAGAGCGCGCGCAAGGCCACCTCGCCTGAGAGCGTTCCCAAGAGCGGCCTGTTCTCGTCGGCACCCTGAACCATCGTGCGGTGCAGCGCGCCCGGCAGGCGTGCCACTGTTGCGCCATGAGGAGCCCGCGGATCGCGACAGATGGAGGCAGGAAGAGTGGGCGTATGCGTGGCGAGCGGCTGCCGCCGGTTACGGTATGGAGCGGTCTGGACTACTCTGGAGTTTACTTTCTCGTGCTTGCTCGGTGATTATTTTACTTGATCCGGCGTCGGGCACACCCTCGGACCTTCTTACAAGACATTGAAATGAAAAGATTATATGAGACGATGCGTCTGACTGTATTAGTGGTGAGAAATCCGGGCTAGCAGCCAAGCCCCTGAGACATCTGGGCGTAGCTGGTGAGGGGGACGGCGCACATCCGGCTCCAGTCCGCCTTGTCGATGACCGGCCGGTTCAACAGCTCGATCATGTCGTCGAACTTCCGGAGCGCGGCGCCCCCCACCGCCTCGGGCGCCGCCGCCTCGCGGTGTCGGGGCCAAGCCTGCTCACGCGCGTAGCGCCAGAATTCGCTGTCGTACCTGGAGCCGCAGGAATAGTGCCAGCCGACGAAGAGGCCGTAACAGAGCATGTTGTTGATGAGGAAGCGATTGACCACCGGTGCGTCGCGCTCGAGATGCTCGGCCGAGCGGTTGAGGCGTATGTGGAGAACCATCCCGATCTGCAACTGGGCGGAGACGATCGCCGTTGCCTCGAGGGGCTCCATGAAGGCCGCCGCATTACCGATGCGGGCCACCGCGCCGTCGAACATCCGACGGTGAACAAAGTTGGGAAAGGGAATGACGGCGCGCTGCTCGAATTCCGTCACGCCATCGCCTTCAAGAAACGCGTCGAAGTCCGCTTCGACGTCGGCAAGTCCGGTTACGTCGCGGTTGAAGATGTACCCGTAGGACGTGTGCACCGTGAGCGGAATGACGAAGATCCAACCGTGCGGACGCGCCACCGCGCGGGTGTAGGTATGCTGCAGAACCGGCCCGTCATTCTCCTCCTTGATGATTGCCGGACAACGGCGGATGACGGCCGTATTCGTGGGGATGAATGAAATCTCGATGTGCTGCTCGGGATCGAGTCCCTTGGGAAACCCGCGGGCATCGAAGACCAGATCGTAGCGTTCCGGCGCCAGTCCCTCGCACTCCACTTGCGCGCCGCCTTCCATCCTGGAGATATTGAGAACATTCGCATCGATGTGGCGCGCGCACGTGCTTTCGTGCAGCAGGTCCGCCATCACATCGGCGGACAGGTGGTAGGCGTAGGACACCTGCTGCGGCGTGAAGTAGTGGGTGAAGTCCCGGTTGCGCCGCCCCCATCCCTCGAATGCGACGCCGTACTTGCGCGTTCCGTTCAGGCGCTGCTGGACGGTTTCGTGGGGCAAATCGGTCAGTTTCTGCAGTTCCTGAACCAGGCTCGGCCAACTGCCCTCGCCCACGCCGATGACCGGGATGCGCGAATCGTAGATGTGGTGCAGCTCGTGCTCGCCCTCGGGATGAAGACGGCTCACGCTGGCGGCCGCCAAGGAGCCTGCGGTGCCCCGCCCGACGACCGCGATCTTTCGCAAGGACTTGCTGCCCGGCTGTATCACGCTGTATCGCTCCCGCAGGCGCCCTCAGTAGCTGTACGTGAGCCCCGCGCCCAGGAAGCTGTCGCGCCGTCCATCGTAGGTTAAATCCTGCGGGTCCGCGCTCAGGTTCGCGATCCCCTCCAGGCGCATCGACCAGTTGCCCGACAGGCGGCGCTTCAGCTCCAGGTTCAACACACGATAGTCGTGGCGCAGGTCGGCCAGAAGGCCTACCAGGAGCCGGGTGTCCTCCACATCGTTGAAGGCGATGGAGCCCGCGACAAAGAGGTCGTTGGCCCAGGCGCTCGTGGAACGGCGCCCGCGGCCGTCGTAGAGCGATTCGGCGAAGACGGTCATGTCGGCCCGAGTGTCGAAGAGCGCGTAGAGCGTGCGTTCCATGCCGAAGATGAGGGCGCTGTAGTTCTCCTCCCGGCCGAGGAGATTGCGCGCGCCTCTGCGGTGGATCGCCTCCAGCTTGTAGAGCCAGGGCTCGGTGGTGAGCTGCGCGTCGATCCCGAATTGCTGGATCTGTTCGTAGTACGCGATCAGGCGCGCGTCGCTGTTCGGGGACGGCCCGGCCTGCTGGCTGAAGAGAAACGAGGGCTCGCGGCTCGTTCCGGCGAAGGCGCTCAGGCCGAAATCGACCAGGTCCACGGAACGGCTGTAGCGAAACGCAACATCCACATGGCGCTCTTCGGCACCGCTCTCGTACCGGGCATCCTCGTCGATCAGGTAGGCCGAGCGCTGGCGCCCGGTGCGCCCCGGAAAGGTGCGCTTGCGATGGTAGGGCAGCACGAATGCCTCGGCGATGCCCCAGTCGCCGGAAATCGTCAGGTGCGCCATGGGCTGGCCCAGCTTGGGCCGATTGCGCGGATGCTCGACCAGGTCCACCTGATTGACGATATCCACGAGATTGTGCAGCTCGGCCACGCCCCAGAAGACGCGGTCGAATCCCAGCCGAAGCTCCCAGAAATCCTCGCCCCAGTCGCCGTAAGTCAAGAGGTAGGCCTCGCGCAGGTCGGCATGCGTGCGCCGCGAATCGACGCTGTCGTATCGGTAGAAGGGGGCAAGGGTGAAGCTCGTCGCTTCCCCGAGTTCCTCGTAAAGCGTCGGCTCGGCGACCAGCCCGACGGTGCCTGAACGCTGACCCGGGAACGCCGGCGATTCCGGATACCATTGCCCCTCCAGGCTCAGGTCGCCCGAAAACTCGAGAGCCTGCGCCTCGGCACATGCGGCAGCCACGAGCACGAGAGCCGCAATTGCGCCGCCGAATCGCATCAGCGCACGCGTCGAAGTGCAGTTTGGGTGAACTCGCCGTCTTCAAGGTTGGTGCGGAACTGGAAGTCGCTCCACTTGAGTACCGTGCTCGCGCCGGTCAGGTGATTCACCATCGTTTGCTCCCCTGCACGCCAGTAGCGACCCAGAAACTGCTGGTAGTTCGCGAGCGTGAGCGTCTTCAGATGCGAGCCCTTGCGGTCATAGAGCTCCATCTTCCAGGTGCGAAGCTCGAGCGAGTCCTGCCAGACGACTTTGAGGCTGTATCCGGATTTCTTGTCCAAGGGAACCTGCTCGATCACCGTACAAGTGAGCTCGCCGCAGGGTTCGTCGCGAAGATACTTGTAGGTGTATTCCTCCACCTCCAGAGAGCTCATGTCTTCGTAGGAAAACTCGCTTCCCATGAACGATCCCGAGCGCTTCGCGGCGTTGATGCGCTTCACCCTTTTCAGGGCCGGAAGATAGAGCCACTGATCGTCCTGAGCGTTGATGTGGGCATGGGTCAGGAGAGCGGTCCCGCGCACGTCGCGCGGCTGATCGAACACGAAAAGGCTCTTGTCGCCATCCTCCGGCACTTCGAGGACCTTGAAGCGCATCTGACGGACGCTCTCCCGACCTTGCCGGTCGCGCAGCACCATCGTCATTTCAGCGGTGAAATCCCCGAAGCCGTCATTGCGGGCGCTTGCTTCCTGCGCAATCCTGAGGCCCTTGTCCTCGGGCGTTTCTTCTTGGGCAAGGGCGTGTGCAATTGGCAAGCAAAGGCACACGAGCGCCAGAACAAGGACATTGGACGAAGCACTCCGGGGGCGCGAGAAACGCTGCGACCGGCCTCGGCCGATAAACCGTTTTGTGGCGCTTCTGTCGTCTGGGAACATCCGCGTAGATCCCACGATGACCATGTTGCATCCTACCTTGAGTCTCCGGAAAAGGTGAAGTCCCGCACCTGCCGCAAGTTTGAGAAGAGGTGCGTTTTCCGTGCATGATTCGCGGCACGGTGCCGGCGACCGCCGGAGTTATCGAGGAGGTACCGCATGGCGAAGGCATGGCGGAGTCGATGGGCCCGCGCCAGGTCCTTTCCGCTCCCGTCGCAGGTCGCCTGCCGCCCACCCACGCGTGAGGCGGCAAGACGGTCGAGCTTACGATCATGCGCTCAGTGCGCCGGCGCCGGCGCATGGAAGTCCGAGAAGGGCGCTTGATCAGAAATGCACGGCTGAAAGCGGACTCGGCTGAACGCCCTTGGCCGACACAAAGCAAACCAGATTTTTCGGCAATGTTGAGGCCTTGACCTGTCTTGGTCGAGAATGTATCTGATCTTTCAAAGCGACACTCAAACCGACCGGGATCTTCTTTGTTTTTGCCTGATCTCTCAGGGGAGGCCGTGCGGTCGTGTTCAACAATCCCTTCGACTCATTTCACAATACTGTCGCCGAAGCGAAAGAAGAACGAGAGCAACTTGACCGGCTGTTGACAATTTCTACGCCCCGGGAACGTTTGCTTGTTGCCGTTATCGCTCTGTTGCTGATCGCCATCGTGGCATGGCTCTTCCTCGGCAACGTAACCCGAAACTTGGCGGTCGACGGCGTTCTGCTCAAACCGGGCACAAACCTGTCCGGCGAGGCCCGCTCCCTGCAAGCGCTCGTCTGGGCCGAGAGCGACGTCGCGCCGCACATCGAGGCCGGGATGCCAGCGGCGATAGAGCTGGACACGACGAACGGCGAAACGGCCACGCTCGACGGAGAAATCGTGACGGTTGCCGCAGTACCCTTGTCCGAGGTGCCGGCGGCGTTTGCGACCGCAGTGCCGGTCTCGGTGCACCGCGTCGACATCGTGCTCGACGAAAACCCAGAATTCGCTTCTCTTGCGGGCAAGCAATGCCGGATTTTCATTGAACTCGGCAGCCAGTCTCCGGTCGCCTTCCTGCACATGAGGCAGCCATAAGATGTACTCCCGCGCCTCCAAGGAGGCAAGCGACAAGGCCGCATCGGACGTCTTGAAGCGAAGGGTGACCACCCCGATTCTGTTGCAGATGCACGCATCGGAATGCGGCGCCGCCTGCTTGGGCAGCATACTGGCCTACTTCGGGCGCTGGGTACCGCTGACCGAGTTGCGCGAAAAATGCGAGGTGAGCCGGGACGGTAGCAGTGCCGCCAGCATCTTGCGCGCCTCCCGACATTATGGCCTCGAATGCAAGGGGCTCAGCGTACGCGCCAAGCAATTGAAAAAGCTGCACTTGCCTCTGATCCTGTTTTGGCAATTCAGCCATTTCGTTGTCCTCGAAGGCTACGACGGCCGCCATTTCTATCTCAACGATCCGTCCACGGGTCGCCGCAGGCTTTCCACCGAAGAGTTCAACAAGGGCTATAGCGGCATCGCCCTGCAATTCGAGCGCGGCGCCGAATTCAGCCCCGGCGGCGAGCCGCCCGGCCTGTTCAGGCAATTGGGCGCCCTGGCCGTGGGATCATCGAGCACGGTCACCTGGGTGATTGCCTGCGGCCTCATGCTGACGTTACTGACACTCATCATCCCCCTGTCTCTCAGCGTCTTCGTGGACGATGTTCTGGGAAATCACGGGGGCTGGGGCGGATTGGTGGCGGCCCTGCTGGGCGGCGCTGCCCTGGTATACATCCTTTCCCTGCTCAAGCACCGCTTCCTGAAGCGGCTCGCAGTCCGGATTTCGGTGACCGGCTACAGTCGGGGCCTGTCACGGCTGCTGCGCCTGCCGGTGGAGTTCTTCGAACACAGACTGGTCGGCGACCTGACCGACCGGGTCTCATCCATCGACAGAATCGCGAAGAATCTGACAGACCAGTTCCTGGTGCTCCTGGTCGACATGGCAATGAGCGTCGTGCTGCTCATCGCGATGTTTGCCTACGATGTCGTGCTCACGCTGATCGTGCTGGCTCTGGCCCTTCTGCACGGATTGCTGGCCCACTTCCTCAACGGCCTCCGGTCCGTTCGCAGCCAGGCGATGCGGCGCGAGCAGGGATTGCTGATCGGCGTGGGCATGCAGATGCTGAGTCATGCGGACAATCTGCGCATGACGGGATCGGATGACCGGTTCTTCTCGCGCTGGAGCGGCCAGCAGGCGCGCGAACTGCACGCACGCCAGCTCTATTCCGAATTGGGCTCCGTCAATGGCGCGCTTCCGGGCCTGATCGCCGCATTTCGCGGCGCGGCGATCCTGGGCTTCGGGGGCAGCATGGTCATGACCGGGGACATGAGCCTGGGAACCCTGGTCGGGTTCTATATCCTGGCAGAGATGTTTCTGGCGCCCGTCGGGCGTTTCCTGGAGTTCGCCGACAAGCGCCAGGCGCTCGAGACAGATTTGCAGCGTCTCGACGACATCTCCAGGGCCGCCGAAGACCCCGTTTTCAACCGCCGGAATCCGGAATCGGAATCGATCGTCACCTTCAACGGCCACCTTCAGCTTGCAGGTCGCCTCGAGCTGCGCAACGTCACCTTCGGGTTCAACAGGAGCCGGCCGCCTCTGATCAAGGATTTCAACCTCACCATTAAGCCAGGGCAGAGAGTTGCCCTAGTCGGGCCCAGCGGGTCCGGCAAGTCGACTCTGGCGCGTCTGGTTTCGGGTGTCTACCAACCCTGGTCGGGCGAGATCCTGTTCGACGGCCATGTGCGGGACGAGATTCCCGAGGAAGTGCTGCGGCGCTCCAACTCGATGGTGGCGCAGGAGAGCGTGCTCTTTTTTGCGACCCTGCGCGACAACATCACCTTGTGGAATCCGGCAGTTCCGGACGAAACCATCTTCGCTGCGACACGGGATGCTGGGATCCATGACGAAATCCTGCTCAGACCGCAGGGATACGCGACGCTCGTCGAGGAAGGCGGAGCGAACTTCAGCGGTGGCCAGCGGCAGCGGCTGGAAATCGCCCGTGCGCTGGTCGGCAACCCGACACTGCTCATTCTGGACGAGGCGACCAGTGCCCTCGATGCCGCGACGGAGGAATACGTCGACGATGCCTTGCGGCGTCGCGGCGTCACCTGCCTGATCGTGGCGCACCGGCTCAGCACTGTGCGCGATTGCGACGAGATTATCGTGCTCGACAAGGGAATCGAGGTGCAGCGCGGCACCCACGACGAGCTGATCGCGGACCGAGACGGCACCTACTACAAGCTGGTCAAGTCAGGCTGATGCAGGAAGAAGGACCGGAATACGCATCGATAGCCGAGCTTGCCGCTCGCTCCGGCACGTCCGTGCCCTGCGCCGGCAACCTGCCGGTGTGCCTAGACGACCCGGACAGCGTCTGGTTCATCGATCGGGGCGCCGTCAACCTCTTCCTGGTCGAGTTCAAGGACGGGGTGGAGCAGGCGGCGCCGCAGCATCTCTTGCGCCGTGAAGCGGGCTGGCTGCTGCCGGGCGTCGCACCGAGCAAACGCGACAAGGACGCAGACACGACGCTCAGCCTGATTGCCAAGGGATCGCCAGGCACCCTCCTGAAACGCCTGCCGGCATCGCTGCTGTCCGAGGTTCATCCCGCAGAACTGGCGGAGCAGACCGATACATGGCTGACCGCCATCACCGACACGCTTTCGCGCTTTGCAAGCTATCTTCCGCGTCCGACCGCGCTGGCTGAACCCAGTCTGACGCAGACCCTGGCTCCTGGCACACTGTCCGTACGGCGCGGCGTGGTCTGGGTGTCGGAGCCGCCGCACGGCGCCGGCCTGTTCATGAACATCGTCGACCTGGCGGAGCTTGCCGGGACGGAGGGCCCGCACGAAGCGCTCATACCACTGACGAGGACAAGCTGGCTCACCCTCTTCGACGAGGCGACCCTTTCGGGCAAGTCGAGCGAAACACTGGCGCAGCAAGGCATGCTGCTGCCGGCGCTCGCCTCCTTTCACGCGGTTGCCCTCGCCCTGGAGCGCCTCAACCGCCAGCTGGCCATGGTCGACGACGCGAATCTCGAACGCGCGCGGACGACGAGCCGCCGCACGGCTGAAAGGGCCGCGCGCCAGCGGCTCTTCAACATTTACGACCTGCCGATCGACCGGGATGCCAGTGTTGAGGACACGTCCCTGGCGGATGCCCTGCAGATCATCGGCCGCCATGAAGGAATCGATTTCACGATTCCGGTGCGCTCGGGACCATCCGATGCCCCGATCGGCCTCGTCGACGTTCTCGATGCGTCGGGCGTGCGCGCGCGGCGCGTGCGGCTCAGGACCGAAGCCAACTGGTGGCGCGGCGACAGCAACGCGTTGCTGGTATTCCGCGCCGAAGACGGCCAGCCCGTGGCGCTGCTGCCGGGAATGTTCGGGCGCTACCGGGTCATCGACCCGGTCAGCAAGCGCAGCGTCCGGATTACGGCGGAACGTGCCGGCGCGCTCGGCGACGAAGCCTGGATGTTCTATCGGCCCTTGCCCGCGGGGAACGTGAAACCGGCGGACCTGCTGGGTATCGCCCTGCATGGATCGGCCCCGGATCTGGCGCGGCTGGTGATTGCCGGGCTTCCGGCCGGCATGATCAAGCTGCTGCCGGCGCTCGCGCTGGGATTCGTCGCGACTCAGGTGGCGGCTGGCGGAAGCGCCGGCGCACTCTATGTCGTGGCCGCGGGTCTCGCGGGGTTCGGCCTGCTTGGGGCGTTGCTGCACCTGTTGCAAAGCACGGCGATGATGCGGCTCGAGGGGCGCTCGGCCTCGCGTCTCGAAGCGGCGGTCTGGGACCGCCTCATGCGCCTTCCGCCGAGCATTCTGCACCGCCAGCCGGCCGGCGATCTGGCCATGTCGGGGATGACATTTCAGAACCTTCGCGACGGCGTACAGGGAGTCGTCGCCGACAGCCTGCTCTCGGTCTTTTTTCTGCTTCCGGTTTTCGGCGTCATCTTCTTTTACGACGCCACCCTGGGGATCGTCGCCCTCGTTTTCAGCCTGGCGTCGCTGCTGGTCACCGTGGTTCTCGGGCTGTGCCAGATTTCGCCTTACGGGCGGATGATCAGCGCAGCACGGCGCGTCGCCGGGCGGCTCTTCCAGATCGTGGGCGGTATCGCCAAGCTGCGTGTGGAAAACGCGGAGGGGTCGGCTTTCGCCATCTGGGCGCGGGACTATCGCGAGCAGAAGCGTGCGGAAATCGAGCTGGGCACCCTCGAGGGACATTCGCGGGCATTCGGTGCCGCGCTCCCCTTCCTTGCCGGCGGGGTGCTGCTATTCGCCGCGGTGGGCGTGGGCGAGCGGACCCTCCCGGTCGGCGATTTTCTCGTCGTCTACATCGTCTTCATCGTCTTCCAGTCCGCCCTTGCCCGGCTTGGCGAGTCCTTCGGCACCATTGCCGCCATACTGCCGGCCTTCGATCAGATGCGCCCGCTGCTCGCCGCAGTCCCCGAAAGTGAGGTCGGCGGAGAGCCGGTCGAATATCTTGGCGGCGACATTCTCTTCGACCGCATTTCCTTCCGCTACGACCCCGACGGCCCGCTGATTCTCGACGATGTCACGATCCGGGCCCGTCCCGGCGAATTCGTCGCGATTGCCGGCGAGTCCGGCGCCGGCAAGAGCACCCTGTTCCGGCTCGCGCTTGGAATCGACCGGCCGAGCGCCGGCGCGGTGTATCACGACGGACGCGATCTAAGGCACCTGAACCTGAAGCAGGTGCGCCGAAAGATCGGCGCCGTGCCGCAATCGGTCGGCCTCCACCCCCAGGATCTCTGGGACAATCTGGTCAGCCACCACGACAAGGTGGCGACCGAGGAAGTGTGGAGGGCAGCCCGGATCGCCGAGGTCGAAGACGAAATCAAGGCCATGCCCATGGGCATGATGACCATGGTCGGCACCAGTGGGGCCGTCCTCTCGGGCGGCGAGGGTCAGCGCGTCACGATCGCCCGAGCGGTGATCGGCAACCCGCGAATTATGCTCTTTGACGAGGCAACCAACTGGCTGGACAATGAAAGCCAAGCCAAGGTCATGCAGAACCTTACCGCCCTGACCTCGACCCGGGTCGTCATTGCCCACCGGCTCTCCACGCTGGAACAGGCCGACCGCATCTACGTGCTGCAGGCCGGAAGAGTCGTGCAAAGCGGCTCATTCAACGAGCTCATGGAGGTCGACGGGGTGTTCAGGGAACTGGTCAGGAGGCAGGTCGCCTGATCCGAAGGTGCGGCCCGGCCAAAGCTGGAAAGTTGCGGGCTTCGCACACGATTGCGTCTCGGAATGTCGGCGGAATACTGACCCCATTTGTCACATCATGGCCGTTGCACGCTTTCACCAGTGCCAGGCCTGCTCCTGTCGCGCAGTCCGAGCTTCTATGCATGGACTCAGCAGAGCCTGAGTCCTAACCTGCAGCTGCGATGAAACTTCGTAGGTCGCTTGCCCCCAGGGGCGTTCGCAACTAGCGGCGCCGGCGCTGTGTTCTTGCGCGGCATAGCAGGAGAGCAGTTCGCGACCCGCTTTGCCGAACGGGTGCTCGCGGCCCGCTGGCTGGTCATCGCGGCTACCGTATTCGTGGTTGCAGTCGCGACGGTCGGCATTTCCCAGCTCGAATTCTCCGCGAACTACCGCATCTTCTTCGACGAAGACAACCCGCAGCTCCTGGCGCTGGAAGAGCTGGAGAATACCTACGGGAAGAACGAGAACATCGCCTTCCTGATCGTGCCGGACGACGGCGATGCCACCTCGCAGGATGCACTCTCGGCCGCCGTCTGGCTTACCGAAGCCGCTTGGCAGACACCATTTTCAAGGCGCGTCGACTCGCTTGCCAACTTTCAAT
Organism: Alphaproteobacteria bacterium; assembly: GCA_022826345.1. The sequence continues at coordinate 52,454 of JAJDVB010000043.1, read as the reverse complement.
ACACGACCGCCGACGGCGACGACTTGTATGTGCGGGATCTTGTCGACCCGGAGGAGTTGTCCCGAGCCGAAGCGCGCGCGCATATCCGCGAGATCGCTCTGTCCGACCCGCGTATCGCCGGCAGCATTCTGGGCCTGAAGGGCGATGTCAGCGTCGTAAGCGTCACCGTCGAGCTGCCGGAGGAAGGCCTACTGGAGGCGGTGGCGGAAGTCGCCGAATTCGCCAGATCGCTCGCGGCGGAGGCGGAAGAGCGATTTCCCGGCATCGACCTGCGCGTCGTCGGCACGGTCATGATCAACCAAACCTTCGTGGAAGCCTCGATCAGCAGCCAGATGGTCTTCCTGCCTGCGAGCCTTCTGCTCATGGCCGTGATCCTCGGCGTCCTCACCCGGCGCTGGGCGGGGGTGGCGGGAACCGGGATGGTCATCGTCTTTTCCATTTTCGTGTCGATGGGCCTGGGCGTGTGGTTCGGCCTGCCTTTCTCTCCGCCCGTCTCGCCGGCGCCGACCATCGTGCTGATGATCGTGGTGGCGAACTGTGTGCACCTGCTGGTGACCCTGCAGCAGCGCCTGCGCGCTGGGGATTCCAAGCGCGATGCCATCGTGGAAGCCGTCAGGCTCAACCTGCACCCGGTGTTTCTGGCGAGCCTCACGACGACGCTCGGCTTCCTGAGCATGAACTTTTCCGAAGTGCCGCCCTACCGCCATCTCGGCAATTTCGTCGCCATCGGTATCGCCGCCTCCTTCATTCTCTCCGTCACCTTCCTGCCGGCCGTGCTTTCGCTTCTCCCCATGCGGGCCCCGAAGGAACGCCGGTGGCTGCGTGGACCCTCGATGACCGTCATTGCGGACTTCGTGCTGCGCCACAGGAAGGCGCTCATGTTGGGATGGCTGGTGATCGTGGTCGGGATGGCCGTGGGAATTCCGCGCAACGAACTCAACGATGTTCTGGTCCATTTCTTCGACGAGAGCGTCGAGTTTCGCCAGGACACCGATTTCATGGACGAGCATCTGAGCGGCAACACCCTGCTCGAGTACTCGTTGCACGCGCCTGCCGAGGGCGGCGTCACCGATCCCGAGTTCCTGGCCGACGTTTCGAACTTCGCCGCGTGGTACCGGGACCAGCCTCCCGTGCGCCACGTGGCAGTCATCACCGACACGTTCCGCCAGCTCAACCAGAGCATGCGCGGCGACGACCCCGCCGCTTACCGGATTCCGGAAAGCCAGGAGCTGGCGGCACAGTACCTGCTGCTCTACGAACTCTCGCTTCCGCAGGGCCTGAACCTGAACAACCAGATCGACAGGTCCAGATCGACGACGCGCGTGAGCGTATCGGCAGAGACGCTGTCCTCGCAGGAGCTGCTCAACCTGAACGCGCATGCCGAGGCCTGGCTGAGGGAGAACGCGCCGCACGTGGCCGGCGTCAACAGCACCGGGCCGGCGGCGCTCTTCGCCTACATCGGGCAGCGCAACATCCGGGCCATGCTGATCGGCACGGCGGTCGTGCTCCTGGCGATTTCCGTTATTCTCCTCTTCGCCCTGCGATCGCTGCGGCTGGGCCTGATCAGCATCATCCCCAACCTGATCCCCGCCGTGCTGGGGCTGGGCGTCTGGGGCCTGGCGGTCGGACAGGTGAGCCTTTCGCTATCCGTCGTGGTGGCCATGACGGTCGGCATCGTCGTGGACGATACGGTGCATTTCCTCAGCAAGTACCGCCGGGCAAGACGCGAATTCGGCCAGGACCCGGAAGACGCGGTGCGCTACGCCTTCGACACGAGTGGCCGGGCCCTGATCACGACGACGATCGTGCTGGTGGCCGGCTTCCTGATCTTCGTGTTCTCTCCCTTCGTCCCCACCGCAGAGGTCGGGATCCTGACCGCGGTGATCATCGCCTTTGCGCTGGTTGCCGATCTGTCGCTCCTGCCGGCGCTCTTGACGACGCTGGACCGGAAAGCCGCGAAGCGGGCCCCGCCTGCGCCCTGATCTGCACCGCCGGGAGCAAACCTGTGAACGACTTCGCCGGTTTCGGGCGCCGGCGGATGGAAGCCCTAACGAGGGCGCTCGATCAGAATCGCAAAGCCGAAAGCGGCCTCCGCCGCAAACCTCACACCGTCGGATACGCAGCCAAGAGCTCCGGCTGCATAACAATTATTTTCCGGGGCCATAAGAATATTTGTATGTTTTCAACGGGTTGATCCTATGTCATTGTCGTGATAGCGTGGTCCGCTCGCGTACTGGAATTTCATTCAGAATGCAGGAGGATTGCCATGAGAAGTGGCGATGAAATGCTGCAGCAGATTGTCGAGAAGTCCGCCCTGGACACGGACTTCAGGCAACAGCTTCTCGCTGACCCAAAGACGACCATCAGCGAGGAATTGGGCATCACGATTCCCGATTCGATGACCATCAAGGTCCATGAGAGTGACATGCAGACGGTGCATCTCGCGCTGCCGCCGGACCCGAACATCACCGAGGAGCAGCTCGAGGCCATCTCGGCCGGTCTGTGCTGCTGCTGGTAGCCCCGGTGGCCGACGCGTAGACGGCCAAGATGCGGAACAGTCCTAATCCGCACCCGTGCATAGCCTGAACCGCCCCCCGTCCCCGACCGGGGGGCGGAGTATTGCTCGCCCCTTTGAGATTTCTATTGAGGGGATACCGCTGCGGAAAGCACCATGAACACGTAGGCTTTCGCTTTCCGAAGCCGATCTTCAGATATCACCAATTTTATGTGATGAATGCCGCGTAGCAGCACATAACGCCCGGACTTCGCAAAAAGTGTCGTCGGTTTGGAAACCCAGTCAGAAAGCGCCCCAAGCTTCTCCGGAACCACGATATCCTCATGGCCGAGGGCTTCAAGGAAGGGATCCCAATCGGTCAGGCCGTCGAGCCAGTAGCGTGAGTCCTTCGTGTATCTCTGCTTGACGATGAGCGTGAGGCCGAGCGTCGGGCCGAGACCCTTCTCCCCTACGTCGATATTCGTTCCGCTCCTGACAATATCCGCACGCTCCCTGAAGCGTGCGATCACGGCTTCGACAGCCGAGACCTCGCCCGGCCAACCCGCTTCTTCGAGATAGGAGCTCAGTTCCTGCTCTGATTTGAAGCCCATAATCGCCAAGCGGATCGCGCGTGAGCGGGACGGGAATATGCCGAACGAATCCATGCGCGTGTCTTCGGGCTGTGCCAGGTACGTCCGTTCGACGTTCGCCCGCTCGGCGCCGCTCAACTCCCAGCCGACGCAGGAGACGAGCGCATCGACCACCATGGCGACGTCATTCGCCTGACCGCGGGCGCCGATGATCGGACGTTCGCCGGGCCGCAGGAAGAGTCCGGGAAAGGACCTTTCGCTACCTTGCGCCGAACCGATATCGTATTCCAGCATCAGCTTGCGGCCGACGATGTCGCGCAGAGGCGAGTCTTCGGTATTCATTTGCTCGAAGAGCCGGGCGATCGCTCTCGCGGTCTCGTCGCTCCTGTCGCTCCGTGCGCGCTCCCCGAAAAACGCCGCCGGTCTGGTTCCACTCGCCAGGGAGGCGCCGAAATCCGCCTCCGGCCTGCGCTCGTGCAGCGGCAGCTCGAAGCCGAAGGGAAGGGCCCCCATCGTGATCGGAAGGTTCCCGGCACAGTCGAGGATGCGCCCCCATTCCGGGTCGCCGATAAGGACCGGCGAAATCCTGCTTCGAAAATGCCCGAGCAGGTCGGCCATGGTGCCGCCCTCGTCGGCGAGGCGGTCCTGGGTCAGCGTGATTGCCGCGTCAATGTCCATGGTGTCTCCTCAGGCGACCACGGGGGCGGGATTCAAGTCGGCTTCGGCGAGGGGGTGCTCGCAGCGGCCCATGCCGACGGGCACGTCGTAGAGCCGCCCGGGCGCGAAGCGTGCCCAGAAGTGGCGCATGCCCGGCACGATGACCCGTACCACGGGCATGCCGATGTCGGGCCGGGTCTGGTCCAGCACCAGGAACTCCATGCCCCCGGCTTCGACCAGCGCGCGACAGTGTTCCACGTCGTCGCGCGTGTCGCTCGTTTCGATTGCCGGATAGTGCGACGCCGTGCGGAGCAGCTCGTTCGCCGCCGGCGCCAGCCAGGAGCAATCGGCGAGGCGGGCGGTCTTCCACCACCAGAGCGCCAGCGGATCGTCGATCGTGGGTCTGCCCTTGCCCTTGTCGGGACGCGGCAGCCAGGTCAGGCACTGGTTGAGCTCGCAAAGCGCACGCAGGGCCGCGATACGGGGGTCGGCGTGGGCGCCGGCGCCGTAGATGATGTCCTCGGTCTCGGCGCCCGGTCTGCGCGAGACCGCAACGAACGCGGGAATGCCGAGATCGGAGGTGACGTCGAGCATCCACAGCTCCCGTTCGTAGCGAGCGTAATGCTCCGGTGCCGATGCGAGGTACGCGTCGTCGAAGCCCGAGAGATCGACCGCCGGCACGCTCAGCCGGTTGTACCACCAGATGGCGAACGCATCGCGCTCGGCCAGCTCGTAAAAGCCCTGCAGAATGGCTTCTTCCAGGGTGTTGCCGGCGGCGCAGCCGTTGGAATCGGCGATCAGGTCCGCGGGTCCGCGCTCCTCGGCGGGCATGCTGTAGAGCATCGATGTCGGCAGCCAGCGATGCCGCCGCTGCGTGAACGACCACACCGGCGTCCAGTCGATCTCGGCGTCGGGGTCGAGGCGCGGCGGGACGACATTGTAGGGGTGGCCCTTCGCGTTGATGCGTTGCGCGTTGTCGAGCTGATCGTCGCTGAAGAGCTGCGCATCATTGGGGTGGATCGCCTCTTCCCCCTGGGCGAGTTCGGCGAATCGCCTGCGGGCGCGGATCTCGTCGCCGTGGAGGGCGCCCGAATGGCGCTCGACCGCCTCGCAGAGGGCGCTGACCTCGGCCTGCTGCCGCGTGCTGCCCTTGCCGGCGCTCTTGCTGCGCAGGCTGCGCCGGAGCGAGCTCAGGCTGCGGCTTCTTATGCCGAGATTGCTTCCGGCCCAGTAGACATGCAGCCAGGAATCGGTTTCGTCGGTCGTGCGCGTGAGCCAGGTCACGACACCGCTGATCTGGCTCACCAGATGGCGGTATGTCGCCAGGGTGACCTCCGGCGCCACGGTGCGCGCGCCGCCGCTGTCGCGATGGGCCTTGGGACTCGCCCTCAGGCGAAGCGGAAGCGGCGGCCGATCCGGCCGATGCAGTGCGTCGTCGCCACAGGCGAGACACTGCGGCCGGCGCATCACGGGATGCTGCGAGCTCGCGAACGTGCCGACATTCATCGCGATTGCGTGTTTGTGAATCGGGGCCGCCTCGTTCAGCACCAGCCACTTGACGATCTCCGCCGCGATCAGCCCGTAGAGCGCTTCCAGCACGGCGGGCTGCGCCGCGAAGGGCTTGAACGCAGCCTCCTCGCCGGCAACGTTGCGCAGGAAGGCGTGGACCTCCCGATGGTTGCGCAGGCGCGAGGCCAGGCAGTCCCAGCAGGGGCCCTGCCTGTCCGCGCGAAAGACGGGGCCGAAGAGCGCCTCCATGCCGCGCGGGCGCACCAGTGTCCACGGCGCTTTCGCCGCGAGCCGGCGTCGGTTCACGGCGGCGAGTCCTTCTTCGAGATAGTCGTCGCAGACGGTAACGGTAAGCTGGGGATCGCCGACCCCAACGCTGGCGCCGCTCTCCTCCAGATGCTCGATCAGCCGGCCGTCGTCGCCCTCGACCGCGATGCGCGAGGACGCCAGCCGCTCTTCGACCCAGCGGGGCGATGCGCCGAGCGACGACCAGTAGGCCGCCCGGCTTCGCTCCATGCCGTGGTCGGCAGAGACCACGTAGCCCCTGGCGGAGAGCGAAACGATGGCGGCACGAACATCGGCGGCGGCATGAGCGCCCTCGAGGGCCGCGGCAATCTCGTCGTGCGCGCGCCTACCGTCGAGCAGCGGCAGCAGATCGCACTGGAGCCTGCCGTGCAGCAGGGTGTTGAACGATTCGGACACCAGCAGCGCCTGCTCTTCGCCGATAACATGACACTGCAGGTGCGGGGCAAGCGCGGGACGCGCGACGAGGCCCCGGTCCGCGGGAGTCGTCTTGGTCAGTATCCCGGGCTGGGGAGTCGTGTCCGTCTGCGCTGGCATGCGGGAGCTCCGCGCCGGATCGGCTGACGCATTCACTCGCGCGAATGCAGCGTATCGATCCGCGCGGCGGCGCGGGATGCGGTCTCGGCGACCGCCGCTTCCAGCGCAGCGAAATCCTCGTGCCCGCACGCGTTCGCGACGAGCGACTGGACCTTCGGGCCGGCCGCGACCGGGTCGAATCCGTCCTCGCCGACGAGGCGCATGATTGCCTGTAGGTCCCGCCACAGGGCCGCGGCCTGCGCCAGCGGCTCGGCGCCGGCGGCATCGAACACCGCCGCAGCGCTCGGAGCCGGATCGTCGAGGCGGCTTCCGGCGCTCGTGAGCTGCAGGAAGCGGGCGGCCTTCTCGACCTCGTCCAGTCCGCCGCGCATACGGGCGTATGCCGCCACGCCCGAATTGGAGGGGGCATCCATCGGCTGACGCAACCGGGCGAAGAGGGACTCGTCCGCGCCGCACTGGGTCAGGACGCCGCGGCGTGCCTCGTCGAAGCGCCGGCCGATGTCGGGATCGCCGCACGCGAACACGCAGCGCGCCCGGGTGAGGAGGGGAATGTCGCTGGAATCAGGAGCCCCGCAGTGCTCGGCCAGCTCAGATAGCGGCAGGGCAAGAAGGGATTTCGAGCCGGACGGGATCGGAGAAAAGAGCAGGCTGTCCCGTGCCATCTCGGTCAGGGCCTTGCGGAAGCGCCGAACGAGACTCTGGTTCTCGCCGGACCGCTCGTCCTCATGGACGAAGAGCATCTCGAGGGCGACGCCGGGAAAGGCCTCTCGGCTGGCGAGATCGCCCAGGAATACGCCGACGACCCCACCCGCGCTCAGTGGCCCGGCCCGCTCGACGAAGTCCGCGACGCCTGCGGCCAGCACGGTCGAAATGGACGCTTCGGCCAGGTTGGAGAGCGCGGTCTTCGCTTCGGCCGGCGACAGGTTTCCGCGCACGACGTGCATGCCGATCTGAAATGCCTTGTCGTTGGACCAGTTGCGCACGCTCTCGGCGGATTCCCGTGCATCGACCGTCGGCAACTCGGTGATCCGGTCCTGCATCTCCTGAACGCCCATCTCGTGCGTCCAGTAGAGTCTGGCGAGCCCGCGCCGCGCGATCGTCTCGTATTCGGGATCGGGGCCGAATCCCTTCGGCAGATCGAGATCGGTGAATTCCCGATCCTGCAAGCTGTCGAGAACCTGCGAATTGCGCTCGATCCACCTGGCGAGCCGAGGAGCGGCGCCGAAGATTTCGACGATCGCCTCGAAGGACTCGGGCCGCGCCGCGGACAGCGGGCTGTCGTAGGCGCTCCAGTCATCGATCTCGGGATAGAAATGTGCGCGCCACTGATCCACCAGGGGATCCATCTTTGCGAACCAGCGCTTCGGCCGCAGCACGATATTCATCATATCGCCGTAGGTTCCCGGCAATTCCGGCGATTCGTCGGGGCCCCACACCTGCAACAGCGGGTAGTGGCGGGATGCCACCGCATGATGATCCGCATGGCGCTGCATGTTGAAGAACATCCAGTTGCTGAATTTCCAGTCAGCGCTCCAGGAATGGCGTGGCAATACCTTCTCCCAGCGGCCGTTGGGCAGTCGCACCCGGCGCAGACCATAGTGCTGAAAGTAGTTGCTGATCTTCATCGAGAAAACGCAACACAGACCGAGGAAGGCAAAGACCAGAACCGCCCAGATTCCGCCCATCCAGAAAACCAGTCCATACCAGAACCCGAGAGCGATGCCGTAGCGCCAGAAGGGATTGCTGTAATGCCATACGGGCAGTCGGCGCCGCGCCAGACGGTCGCCCGCTACTTTCCAGGAATTCGTGAGATTGCTTGCAACTTCCCTTGGGAAATAGTGCCAGAAACTTTGTCCCTTCGGTGCGGATCCCACGTCGTGCGGCGTGCCGACGTTGGCGTGGTGAATATAAACATGCTCCGTCGCATATTGCGGATAGGAGGCCGAGGAGAGAAGAAACTCGCCAAGCCGTCTTTCCCAGGTCGAGCGCCGGTGAACCAGTTCGTGACCGACGATGAAAACGGCCTGTGCTTCCATCGTCAGAATGAGCCCCAGAAGCACCGCTTCCCAGAGCGCGAACTGATCTGCGACAAGGATTTGCCACATGCCGAAAACGAGCGTCGGCGGCCACAGAAAGGCCCAGATCCATAGCGGCAGATTGTGCCAGAGAAGTCGCAGTTCTGGCGTTCCGGCCGGATCCATATTGTGCCCGTCGAGGCCGAGCGCCCGATCAAGAGGCCCCGAGACAGCCATGAAGAGAAGGGGCGGCAGCAACCACCAGCTGCCAAAATACGCCGCGACAACGATCAGCGGAAAAATGGCCAGGGGCAGATAGTGCGGAAGGGCGTTAAGTATCGAGGGCTCGGTGCGCTGCCTGCTGTCAGCCTCGCCTGGGCCTGAGCCACCGTCTACGACGGCATCTTGCGGCATGGCAGCGTCCCCAGTCGACTATAGCTCCCGTGCACTGGGATTTATGCTAGCATCGGACAACTTGACCTGCAAATCTTTCAGGATCGCAAGAGTTCGACAAGGTGCTCCAGAGCTTCGATACAAAAGGCAGAGGTCACGGCTTCGGAGCCATGCCCTATCTGTCCCACCGTTCCCCACTTTAGCGACTGGTCTCCGAACGCGAGAAGTTCGGGCCAGCTACCGTCTTCATGTTGGGAATTTATGAACTCTTCTATCTGGTGTTTCGCGTCGATACGTTCAAGACCGCCGACATTGTAGAGCGCCGATACAGCCTGCGCTGTTTGAAGGATGTTGCCGAATTCTCCCCTCTCGTCGCACAGGTCCAAGATACGATCCGCAAGCACCGGGCGTAGTCGATGGAGGGCGGGTTGCGCGCGACTCATGGCGCGAGAAATTGCGTAGTAAATTGCGCTTGTATCAGGATACCATTTGGACGACTCCTCGACGTTTCCTTCGGCAATCAAGTCTTCCAGCCATCGTTGGGCGCGCCTGGTTTCGGGATGATCGCCGAGGTAGGCAATGACATTCGCATTGACGACGGGGTCGGCTTCGATACGAAAGGTCGACACGACACTGGGCTCGTCTTCCGTCAGAACCCAGGTCATGAAACGACCTTCCTCGTCGCGATTCGCCAAAATGTGCGGAACGTTCCGCCCCAACAGAATCCAGGGATGACTCCCGATCACAAGCGAGCAGAGCGCGGTGCTGTCGAGATCCTGCGGCAAATGGCGGTAGTAGCGCCACAATCCGGGATATTCCATGGTGTCGGCAAGATACGCCCTGGACGCGGCGCACATGGCTTCGGCCCGCGCCTCGCCGCAACGTTCCAGCGCAAGGACGCAAAGAGCCGTGATGAAGGCGGGCCTCTCATAGTGCCGCGGAATGTCCGGATCGGCCACATTGAAGCGGATGCAGTGCCAGGCCCCGTTCTCGTCGAGTGTGGATTCCAGGAACGCGAGACCGCGGCGAATGCTCTCCCTGCCCGCCTTCACAAGTGCCTCGGCGGTAGTGGCCTTCTTTCTTCGGGCTTCTGCCCCTTTCGGTGCGGGGGGACGAAGGGGCGGCGCGGGATCGTGGAGTGTCTTGCGCAGATACTCGAGCGATGCGGCGCCGGTTCTCGCCGCTTCCCGTTCGGCCTCGGTGCGTTTGTCACGCGGGGGAAGCACCAGATGCGTCGTGGCAGGGCTTTCTTCGTGCACGTGAATCTCGTGGTCCTCGGGCAGCGCTGCACCCAATTCCTTTTCGATCGTTTCTCTGGGATTCGCGAGCAGACGTGCGCGAAACGCGCTGTCCACGCCTGCTCTCGATACGAGGAATTTCTCTGCGTCGATGGACTTCTTCTTCATGGATGTCTTTCAGTCCAGCCGGCCCCGGGCGGTCGCGCATTCCCGGCAGTCGAAGCGATGCGAGCGCGCGTAATGTAGCGCGCCCACTATAAGCCCAAGACCGACGTGACCGGAGAGATAGCGTATTCCCTTTCGGCGTCGGTGCGGCGCGCCGGAGCCACGCGGGTGGCGCTCTGGTGTATGGTGCAGCCCCATGACGCACAACATGGCGAGCCCCACCTTCCCCGCCATCGCGCTGCCTCAGTTCGAGAACGAGCGGCTGCCGCTGGTGATGGCGGTGGCGCTGCGCCATCCCGACGTGCGGGCGCTCGACGACGTGGCCGCGGCGACCCGCGCTGCGCTCGACCGCTCGCGGCGGAACTCGACGGCGCTGCCCGAGGGCGCCCGCTTGGCGATCACTTGCGGCAGCTGGGGCAACAGCCGTTACGGGTTCAATCCGAGGCCGACCTCCAGGTGGCGCGATGGGGTCTTCTAGCTTGGGAAGAGCCCCAGGTGCGGAACCGCTCGTCGCCGTTCTGGGCGGACGTTCCCAGGCTGAGGGCGCGTGCTGTCGAAGCCGGGGAGGAAGGCGCGCCGGCGGTGGGCGATGTGGTGCGCGAGTCGGCCGCAGCGTTCACGGGGCTGCGTTTGCGCGACGGCGCGGTCGTGCTCAAGGCTGAGAAGCGCCGGCGCGTCGAGCAAGTCATGGTGGTGAACGGCGATACCTTCGATCCGAACCGGAACGGGCTGATGCTGGTGAGGGATATTGGCCTGAAGCCGCCGAGAGACCGGGACCGGCTGACGAACTTCGCCTGGATCATCGGGTCACGGAAGCGATGATCGACCGTACCGCGGCATTCCGAGCCATGGCGCGCCTGTCGCGAGTGTTGAACTGAGCGATGCGAACTCGAAAGCAGTCCTGGTCGGAGCCGGGAAGTGGGGAACGATCGTTGGAGCGGGCTCACGCACATGCTCAATGGGCCGGCCGTCCACACGGCCTCCGGCAAGGCGGTTGTGGGGGCATGCGTCGGGGAGACAACCCGGCCGGCGTATGGACCGGTCCCGAACCGCCTCCAGCCGTCGCCATGAGGGCGTCGGCGGCGGGCCGTGTCTCGTATGGTTCAATGGTGGTGCAGGCGACCGCGCGCAAGTACATCCGCGCGCATCTGGCGCTCTCCAATAGTCTGGAGATTGCTTTTTCGTGCTGACTTGGTGTGTATTTTCCCCAATACGGTGTCTCGGTCACTCTCGCGGAATCTTCCAACCTATTGAGTTGCAACGTATATTCGCGTCGGCGCGGCAGACCGTGCTAGTGGTGAGAAATGCGGGTTAATCCCGCTTATCCCACTTACATCCCAGTTAATCCCGCCGAATCCCGCAAGAAGTTTTATGGGCTGTCCGTCCCGCGGGTCAGGGATTCACCTCGACGGTTAGCGGGCACTTGAGCGCCCGCGCGAGCCCGTCTGCCGCCGTGCGCGCCTTGCCCGACGCGAGCGGCCGGTGCTCGGGCGCGAGCCGCAGCACCAGGTGGCCATCCTCGGCCGCGATCTGGCAGCCGTCGAGCACCGCCGGCTCCCCGATGGAGAGCCGCTCAGCCAGCCTGAGAGCGAGCCCGAGCGCTCGGGCCTCGGCGCGTGTCGCCGGCGGCAGCAGCCGGTTCACCGTGCGGCTGGCCACGACCGGAAGGCGCGACTTGTAGCGGGTAGCCACCGCGAGCGCCAGGAACACGCGGCCCGCGTGATCGATGCCGACAAAGGGTGCACGCGAGATGCGCGTGAACGCATCGGCCGCGCGCAGGTCGGGATGCTGGCGCCAGGCGATCTCGGAGAGGAACGCCGCCGCAGGCAGCATCTCCCGATGCCGGGCAAGCGCCGGAAGCGTCGAGCGGCCCAGCCAGGAGGCGAGCGCCTCGGCATAGACCAGCGAGCGGCCGTCCCGCCGGGCGATCGAACGGCAGGCATCGTGCAGTGGATCCTCCGCGCGCACCGCTGCGGGCAACCTGTCGAAGAGCAGGCCTTCGCGCAGGCCGAAGGCGGAGAACAGGACCTCGCCCGGTGCGGCGACCTTCAGCAACGCCTTGAGCGCGGACGCGCCGCTCGGCACGGTCGCGAGCCGCCGGGGTAACATTCCCTCCGGCCCTGGACGCAGCGTCGCGGGATCGACGGCAGCGAGCTCCTTGGTGGCCTCGCGCGCCTCGGCCGGCGTCATGCGATAGTGATGGACGACCGGGATGGGGTGCCGCTCGGACGCCATGCGGAGTCGGGCCAGCGCCCGCCACGCACCGCCCACGAGATAGACGGGCTCGCCGCGCACTCGATCGAGCCAGGGCAGCGCCTGGAGCCGCTCGGCCGCGAGCGCGGCGCGGCGGCTTGGCGGCAGGCTGCCCAGACGGAGCACACCCAAAGGCAGCGTCGCGTGCTCGGCGAGCCGCCCGTGTTCCAGGCGAACCAGCTCGAGGCTGCCGCCGCCCAAGTCCGCCATCAGCCCGCTCGCACCGGGGAAAGCCGAAACCACGCCGAGCGCGGCGTAGCGGGCCTCTTCCTCGCCCGAGAGGACGCGGAGCGAGAAGCCGGTCTCGCGGGCAACCGCCTTGCGGAACCGTTCGCCGTCGCTGGCGTCGCGGACCGCCGCGGTGGTCACGGCGTCGAGTGGACCGACGCCGAGCGCCTCCGCCGCGGCGGCGAAGCGGCGCAACGCATCGAGCGCGGGTTCCACCGCGTCCGGCGCAAGCGTCCCGGTCTCGGCCAAGTTCGCGCCGAGGCCGCACAGCTCGCGTTCGTTGAAGACCGGCGCCGGCGCCCGTGTGAGCCCCTCGAACACCACGAGGCGGATCGAGTTGGAGCCGACATCGAGCACGCCGTAAGGCGCGTCCGCCGCAGCCGCGGCGGGGAAACGCTCGTCTCCGACTGGAAGAGTCGCCGCGTCGGCCACGAGGCGGGTCTCCGCCAGTTGCTCCGTCACCCGTCGTTCGGCTCGCCGCCGTCGTCGCCTGCGACGGCAAGCCGCGGCTCGCGCCGGGCCGTGCCGCGACCGGAGAGCGACGGGTTGGTCATGAAGAAGCGGTGGGCGTTGAAGGGCTCGCCGTCGGGCGCCAAGCGAGAGAAGGCGCCGTCAGCGTCCAGTGTCCAGCTTTGTTCGTTGTCCCTGAAGTTCGCGGTCATGATCTGATCGAGAATCTGCTCGTGCACCGTGGGGTTCTCGATCGGCACCATCATTTCGACTCGTCGATCCAGATTGCGCCCCATCCAGTCGGCGGACGAGATGTACACCTTGGCCTGGGGCGAGGGCAGGCCGTGACCGGCACCGAAGCACATGATGCGGGAGTGTTCGAGGAAGCGCCCGACGATGCTCTTCACCCGGATGTTCTCCGAGAGTCCCGGCACGCCGGGCCTCAGGCAGCAGATGCCGCGCACCACCATGTCGATGGAAACGCCTGCGGCAGCGGCGGCATAGAGCGCCTCGATCACGTCGGGGTCGACCAGGGAGTTGAGCTTCAACCAGATCGCCGCCGGCCGGCCGGCGAGGGCATGGGCAATCTCCTCCTCGATCAGCTCTTCGATGGCGGGGCGCATGCCGAGCGGGGCGACCGCGATCTTCTCGTAGCGCTCGGGCGCCGCCCCTCCGGTCAGATAGTTGAAGAGCAGCGCCGCGTCACGGCAAAGCGCCGGATCGCAGGTGAAGAACGAGAGGTCCGTGTAGATCGCGGCGGTGATCGGGTGATAATTGCCGGTGCCGTAATGCACGTAGCTGCGCAGGCCGTCGGCCTCGCGCCGCGCCACCAGGGATGCCTTGGCGTGGGTCTTGAGGTCCATGAAGCCGTAGACCACCTGGGCGCCGGCACGCTCCAGGTCCCGCGCCCAGCGGATGTTCGCCGCCTCGTCGAACCGCGCCTTGAGCTCGACCAGCGCGGTGACCGACTTGCCCGCCTCCGCTGCTTCGATCAGCGCGTTGACGATGGGCGAATCGTTGCTGGTGCGATAGAGCGTCTGCTTGATCGCAATCACGTCCGGGTCCCGCGCGGCCTGGCGCAGGAACTGAACGACCACGTCGAAGCTCTCGTAGGGGTGGTGGACGACGATGTCCTTGGCCTTGATCGCGGCGAAGCAGTCGCCGCCGAAATCCCGGATGCGCTCGGGGAAGCGTGCGCGGTAGGGCGTGAACTCGAGATCGGCCCGACCGCACTTGATCAGCATGGACGTGTCGGCGAGTCCCAGAATCCCTTCGACCTTGACCACGTCGCGCCGGTCGACGTGAAGCTGGTCGGCGAGGAAGTCCAGCATGCTCAGAGGCATCGTGGAGTCCACCTCGAGCCGGATGACGCTGCCGCGCCGGCGCCGCTTGAGCGCGCTTTCGAACGAGCGCACCAGGTCCTCGGCCTCTTCCTCCAGCTCGATGTCGCTGTCGCGGACCACCCGGAAGCGCCCCACGGCGTTCGGGGCGAAGCCGGGGAACAGCCGGTCGAGGTAGAGCTCCACCACGTCCTCCAGCGCGATGAAGCGGATTTCGCCCCGCTCGCCTTCGGGCAGACGGATGAAGCGCTCCACCTGGCTGGGCACGCGCACGAGCGAAGGGACCAGGCGCCGGGTGCCCTTCTCGACCAGCTCCAGCGCCAGGCTGAAGCCCAGATTCGGAATGAACGGGAACGGATGGGCTGGATCGATGGCGAGGGGGGTCAGCACGGGGAAGAGGCGATCGATGAAGTAGCCATCGAGCCAGCGCCGCTCGTCGTCCCTGAGCCGGTCGGCCGACAGGATTGCGATGCCCGCATCGGCCAGCTCCGCCCGGAGTTCGAGCCAGCGCTCCTGCTGCTGCGCCATCAGCGCGTTGGCGCGTTGGTTGACGGCGCGTATTTGCGCGAGGGGGCTTAGACCGTCCTGCGACGATTCGAGGATGCCCGCCTCGACCTGGCCGTGCAGGCCGGCGACGCGGACCATGTAGAACTCATCGAGGTTCGATCCCGAGATGGAGAGGAAGCGCAGGCGTTCGAGCACGGGATGGTCGAGGTTCTCAGCCTCTTCCATCACTCGCTCGTTGAAGGCGAGCCAGCTCAGCTCACGGTTGATGAACTTGTCGGCCGGCGCGAAGCTTTGCGCCTCGGCGGCCCGCTTGGCTCTCGCCATTCGGCTGCTCCCGCGTCCCCTCTATCTGGTTTGATTCGCAGTTTCTTACAATACGGTCATTGCCGCACCGTGACAAAAATGCGCGGGCTGGGGTGGTGCCGCGGATCAAGCGCGCGGCGGTGGCCCGTCCCCGCCTTCCTCCAGCGCAAGCACCGCGCGCACGAGCGGCACGGTGACCGCCCGTCCTTCCGCAAGCGCCGCGCGGTCCAGGCGCTCGACCAGGTGGGCCACGGCCTCGAAAGTGCGCTCGATGCGCGGCACGACGTAGGCCGGCACCTCGGGCGCCACCGTGATTTGCCGGTCGGCAAACAACTTGAGCATGAGGGCTGCGAGCAGCGCGTCGTCCGGCAGGCCGAGCGCGACGGCCGGCGCGAGCCTGAGTCGGGAGGCGAGATCGGGCAGCGCGAGCGGCCAGCGCGCCGGCGGGACCAGGGCGGTAAGCAGCAGATGGCCGCCCCGCTCGGCCATGGCGTTGTATGTGTGCAGGAGGGCGCGTTCGTCGATCGGCCCATCCAGCCCGTCGATGACCAGCGCCGGCGTATCGCCGGCGTCGAGCGGAACCTCGGAGAGATGCATCGCCGGGACGACCTCGGCGCCGCTTCGCCTGTGCCACACCTCGGCGAGGTGGCTCTTGCCCGAGCCGGGAGGGCCGTGAATCACCAGCGCCGGCCCCGGCCAGTCCGGCCAGCGATCGAGCCAGGCCACCGCCGCCTCGTTGCAGGGCGCGACCAGAAAATCGTCCCGCCCAAGCGCCGGTCGGACGCCCCAGTCGAAGGTACGTTGCCGCCCGAGGTCTGCCTTGGCCACCATCGGCGTCTCACTCGCCCCCACCCGGTACGGGCGTGCCGGGTTCTATTGGCTCCGGGGGCGTGGCGCGGGGCCGCAGCCACCACCCGTCCTCCTCGGGCGCGAGATCGAGATCGTCCTGGCCAAGGGCGAGGCGGAGCTGGTCCTCCGTGCCGTGATAGCGGAGGGTGAGCCGCCCCTCGCTGAGCGAGAGGGAGTCGATCTCGACCGATGCGACCATGCCGAGCGCCGCGAGGCGCCGCTGGATCGACACCCATTCGCCGAGGCTCGCGATCGGCACCGTTGCCCGGAGCACCCGCTGCTCGTCGTAGCGGATCAGGTTGGCGGCCTTCCAGTCGTCCTCCAGCAGGGTGACGACCCGGTCGGTGCCGCGCTTGAGCAGCGCCCGCTCGCTCTCCCCTTCGCGGCCGATCAGGGTCTTCTGGATGGCCCGGCTCTCGTCGGCAGCGATCCGGCGCAGCGAGAGCGTGAGCGCCCGGCCTGCGGCAGGCGCGTCGCCGTCGTCGCTTTCCGCGGCAGGCGCGGACGGTTTTGCCACGGCGGCGGAGCCCGAGAGCCCGGCGACGGCGACCGCAACCTCGCTCGTGCCGTAGAGCGCGGCGAGCGCGGTGAGGGCGTCGGCATCCGACGCCAGTGCCTGCGCAGCATCAACCGTGCCGAGATCGATGACATCGCCGAGTGGCAGGAGGATCGGCACCAAGCCGCCATGCGGGGGGCGCTCCTCCCACGCCCGGCGCCACCCATTGCCGTCCTCCCACAAGAGGATGCCACCGGGGTCGCGCTGAACCGCCACCACCAGCACCGGCTTGCTCACGGTCTCGGCATATGGAACGCCGCTCACGCGCAGCAGGCGGCGCACCTCGGTCGGGTCGAAATCCACCGTCAAGGACGCGCGGTAGCGGGTGGTCGAGACCAGCTCGCGGTCGATGGCGAAGCCTGCCACCATCGTCGCAATAATGTTGTCGGGCGGTGGAGGCAGGTCCGTTCCCACGACGGTAAGCCGACGCAAGAGGGTGTCCAACGCGGCACGCTGGCCGGCGGCGATGGCGAGCTCCCGCGCCTCCGCTGCCGACGCGGCCTCGGCATCGACGGGGACGTGCGGGACGGTGAACACCGATTCCGCCCGCGCGGTGCCGCAGGCGAGGAGCAGCGCCAGCACACACATGAGCGCGATGCGAGCCGGTCGGCACATGGTTGAACTCGGAGCAATCACTGACGTCACGTCTTGCGGCCGACGGCGACCGAAGCCCGGACGGCAGGGTATCATGGCGTCTGCAGCCAAGCGACCGGCGGCGGCCGGAAGACGGCGGGGGACCACATGGCGCGGCTCAAGGTGGGCGTCCTGATCTCGGGCAGCGGGACCAATCTTCAGGCCCTCATCGACGACTGCGCCCGTGCCGATGCCGAGAGCGAGATCGTGCTGGTTCTCTCCAACCGGGCTGACGCCTTCGGGCTGACACGGGCAGAACGTGCGGACCTGCCCCAGCGCGTGATCGACCACCGGGCCTTTGAGGCTCGTGCGGCCTTCGAGCAGGCGCTCTCCGACGCGCTCGAGGCGAGCAGCGTCGAGCTGGTCTGTCTCGCGGGCTTCATGCGCGTGCTCACGGCGGATTTCGTCGAGCACTGGCGCAATCGGCTGATCAACATCCACCCCTCGCTGCTGCCTGCCTTCAAGGGTCTCGATACCCACGACCGGGCGATCGAGGCTGGGGTTCGCATCGCCGGTTGTACGGTCCACTTCGTTCGGCCAGAGGTGGACAACGGGCCGATCATCATTCAGGCGGCGGTGCCTGTCCTACCCGACGACACGGCGGAAAGTCTCGCGGCCCGGGTGCTCCGCGAGGAGCATCGCTGCCTACCACTCGCCGTCCGCCTGATCGCCCAAGGCCGCGTCTCGGTCGTGGGCGAGCGCTGCGTCATCGAAGCTGAAGCGCCCAGCGTCGCTCTCGTCAACCCAGCGCCGAGCCCATAAGCCAAGGGCCCGGAACCATTCGGTCCCAGGCCCTCCGTAACGTGTGTTGGGTCCCGTTAGGCGACGGGCTTGCCGTAGCGCTCGACCAGATCCTCGGCGCGTGCGCGGATCGGCTCCATCGCGTCGCCGGTGGACTTGACCGTCATGTCGGCAATGCGGTTGCCCGCAGCCATCGTGCGCTCGAACGCGCCCTTCGCGGCGCCAGTCTGGGCCTCGGTGATCTCGGTCCAGCTGCGCGCACCCATCAGCGCCTCGGCAGCGTCGGTTTGGGCAGCCATCGCCTCCTTGGCGAAGTCGAACCAGGCGCTGCCGATGGCGCCATAACCCTTCGCCGCGATTGTCGAGGCCTGGACGAAGCTGTCGAGGCTCGCACGGCCCTCATCGGCCATGGAGTCGAAGGAGAATGCGCCGTTCCAGGCGGTCTTGGCGTTGGCAGCGGCCTTGCTAGCGGCGTCGGTCTTGGCGGTCATCGGTTATATCCTTTCGGTTAGCGGTTGTTCCTGACGATGCACACCGCTCCATGACGCTTGGTCATATTGCGATGCAACATCATGTTGCAGCGCAATATAGGCGAGTCGCGCGGGCGGTCAAGGCCCCTTGATACTTATATTTTCTTCCCAGCCGCCGGGCGATGCGTCTGCCACATCGTAGGCCTGGGCCGCGTCGGCTGGACAAGCGCGTGCAGGCGTCCGACACTCCAAGCTGGACACACGCAGGGTCGAGGGCATGGACCTCAAGCTCGACGGCAAGAAGGCCATCGTAACCGGCGGCACGCGGGGGATCGGCCACGCGATTGCGCGCAGGCTCGCGCTGGAGGGCTGCGGGGTCGGTATCTGCGCCCGCGGCGGCGCCAAGCTCGAGGCGGTGCTGGCGGCGTTCGCGGGAGAGGGTCTCAATGTCATCGGCGCCGCCTGCGACGTCGCGGACGGCGACGCCGTACGGCAATGGACCGCAGCGATGGCGCAGCAACTCGGCGGAATCGACATCGTGGTGGCCAACGTGAGCGCGATCGCCGGCGCGCCGGACGAAGACTCCTGGCGGGCCGCGCTTGAGGTCGACATGCTCGGCACCGTGCGCACGGTCGAGGCGGCCATGCCGCACCTGGATCAATCTGAGGCCGCAGCGATCGTCACCGTATCGAGCACGGCGGGCGTCGAGAGCTTCGGCGGGGTCAGGCCCTACAACTCGATCAAGGCCGCCCTGATCAACTACACCTCCAATCTGGCCACCGTGCTCGCCGAACGCGGCATCCGCGTGAACTGCGTCTCGCCGGGCACGATCTATTTCGAGGACGGCGTTTGGGGCCAACGCAAGCGGGAGGACCCGGAGCGCTACAACTTTGCGCTCGGGCTCAATCCCACCGGCCGGATGGGCACGCCAGAGGAGGTCGCAGATGCGGTGGCGTTCCTCGCGAGCCCGGTCTCGAGCTTCACCACGGGCGCCAACCTGATCGTCGACGGCGGGCTCACCAAGCGCGTGCAGTTCTAGCACCGCCGCCGCGCCGGCCGGCGAGCGCCAACGGATGGAGGAGAACCATGGATGTTGGCGCGTTCATGATGCCCAACCACCCGCCGGGCCGTGATTTCGGCGAGGGCCACGAGCACGACCTCGACACGCTCGCCTTCCTCGACCGCATAGGCTTCGCCGAAGCATGGATCGGCTGCCACTACACGGTGCCGACCGAGCCATGCCCTGCGCCCGACCTGCTGGTCGCCCAGGCGCTGGTGCGCACCGAACGCATCCGGGTCTCGCCGGGCGGCTACATGCTGCCCTTCCACCACCCGGCCGAACTGGCGCACCGGATCGCCTGGCTCGACCATATCGGGCGCGGGCGCTGCTACATCGGGGTGGGCTCAAGTGGGATCCCGACTGACTGGCTGATGTTCGACATCGATGGGTTCGCCGGCCAGAACCGCGAGATGACCGAGGAATCCCTCGACATCATGATGCGCTTCTGGGAGAGCGACGGCCCCTTCGAGTATTGCGGCAAGTTCTGGACCGCACGCCGACCGGAGGGCGTGCTCGATGGGAACTACGGCTACCACATCGGCACCTTCACGAAGCCGCACCCGCAGATCGCCATCGCCGGCTTCAGCCCGGACTCGCCCACTCTGGTGCTCGCCGGCCGCCGCGGATTCATTCCGCTCAGCCTGAGCTACAGCGACGCCTATCTCGCCGGGCACTGGGCCTCGGTGGAGCGCGGCGCGGCGGAGTCCGGCCGCACCCCTGAGCGCAGCGCTTGGCGCATCGGGCGGGACATCTACGTGGCCGAGACCGATGCCGAGGCGTGGGACAAGGTGGTCAACGGCGCCATCGGCGCGCACTACCGCAGCTTCTGGCTGCCGGTGCTCAAGCACATCGGCATGCTCTCGGCCTGCAAGCACCACCCCGACGTGGCCGATTCCGACGTCACGGTCGAATACATCGCCGAGCACTGCATGGCGGTGGGAAGTCCGCGCACCGTGGAGCGCAAGGTCGCCGCCATGTTGGAGGCCTCGGGCGGTTTCGGCACCCTGCTGGTGATCTCCTACGACCACCTGGACGACATGGAGGGGTGGCGCGATTCAATGCGTGCGCTTGCCGGGGAGGTCATGCCCGCGTTCGCCGATGTTGCCACCGCCGGGGGTCAAGTGGCTCGGTAGACTCCCGCCGCACATTCCGCCTAGAGTTGCTGTCGGACGACGCAATGCCGCCGGGTGGTGGCGATGCAAAATACCAATATCGGGCCGTCCTGGGAGGAACAGACCATGCGGAAAATGACGTTGCTGGCAGGCGCTGCCGCGCTTGCCCTATCGCTTGGCGTCGCCACGCCGGGCCAAGCTGCCGACGATGACATCGTCATCGGCTTCGCCATCGCGCTCAGCGGCTGGATGAACCAGTACGACGGGCCGCCGTCCCGCTCGGCGAAGATGGCGATCAACGACATCAACGAAGCCGGCGGCGTGCTCGGCGGCCGCAATTTCACCTTCACCCAGTCCGACACCAAGTCAGAGGCGGCCGAGGGCGCACGAGCCGGGCAGGAGGTGATCGCCGACGGCGCCAACTTCATGATCGTCTCGTGCGACTACGACATGGGCGCGGCTGCCGCGACGGTCGCGAACAGCAACGGGATGGTGGTCATCTCGCTCTGCGCCTCCGACGCGAAGATGGGCGTGCAGGGCATCGGCCCCTACGCCTTCACCATGTCCAACTCCTCGCTCACCAGCGGCGCCGTGATTGCGGAGTGGGCATGGAACAACAAGGGCTGGAAAACCGCCTACAGCCTGCTCGATACCTCGATCGAGTACGACAAGGCGATCTGTGCCGGCTTCAAGACACGCTTCGAGAAGCTGGGCGGCGTCATGCTGGGCGAGGACACCTTCAAGCAGGACGATGCGTCTATCGCCTCGCAGATCACGCGGTTCAAGCAGGTGGCGGAGGAGAAGGGCGAGCCTGACCTGCTCCACGTCTGCTCCTACGGCGCCGGCGCGAACGCCGCGATCCGCCAGATCAGGGCGGCCGGCATCGACACACCGATCTCGGGCGGCGATTCGATGGACGGCGACTACTGGACCGAGGCCATCGGCAACCTCAACGACCACTACACCGGCACTTACGGCTCGGTGTTCGGCGACGATCCCCGGCCCCGGGTCAACGAGTTCTTCGACCGCTACGAGGAAGTGCACGGCGAGCGCGTATGCTGCTCGTTCGCGCTCTCGGGCTACAGCATCATCCAGGCGCTCGCCATCGCCATCGATCGGGCGGGCACCATCGACAGCGACGCGGTGCTGGCCGAGCTCAACAAGTTCGACAAGGAGCCGCTGCTGGTGGGTCCCACCACGTTTACCGAGGACCTGCACATCAACCTCGAGCGGCCCCAGGCGATCATCGGGATCAAGGACGGCAAGGGCTACTTCGTCGACCTGATCCAGCTGCCGGAGCCGCCGCCGCTTCAGCTCATCTTCAAGTAGGCACAAACCCGGTGGGCGGTCCGCGAAACCTAGTCTCGCGGGCCGCCCCCGTTTTCCCGGTCGCGGCGCCGCGGCCGACGGCCGCCGCCTGACGCCGCCGTTCGTTCGAGGGGGCCTCTTCGGTGCAAGCGGTCGTTCAGAACATCATCGACGCTCTGAGCCTGGGGAGCCTGTTCGCGCTCACCTCCCTCGGTATCGGGCTGATCTTCGGCATCATGCGCCTGATCAACTTCGCCCACGGCGACTTGATCATGATCGGTGCCTACGCGCTCATCGTGCCGTCCGCCGCCGTGGCGCCGCAGCTCTTCATCGGCGCTTGGCATCCGGCGGCGGTGGTGGCGGCGATCATTCTCATCGTCATCATCTTCGCCGTCGCCTGCGAGCGGCTGGCGTTCAGGCCGCTGCGCGATGCCGACCCCTCGGTGCTGCTGATCGCCTCCTTCGCGCTCAGCTTCTTTCTCCAGAACCTGGTGCTGCTGATCTACGAGGGCCGGCCCAAAGGTGTGGATCTCTGGCCGGTGCTGACCGATCCCTTCCTGCTCGGCGATATTCGCCTGCCGCGCCTGCAGATCGTGATGATCGCTGCGACTGCGGCGCTGCTGTTGCTGCTGGTCGCGTTCCTCAAGCGCACGGCGATCGGGCGCCAGATGCGGGCCGCATCCGAAGACTTCATGATGGCGCGCTTCCTGGGCGTGCGCGCCAACCGGGTGATCGCCGCGGCCTTCGCGATCTCGGGTCTCCTCGCGGCCGTGGTCTCGCTGCTCTTCGTCGTGCAGAACGGCGTGCTGAAGTTCGACATGGGCGTGCCGCTGGTGCTCGCCGCCTTCGTCGGCACTGTCGTCGGCGGCATGGGCAGCCTGACGGGCGCGGTGGTCGGCGGCTTCGTGGTGGGCGTCGCCAGCGTCTTCTTCCAGATCGTGCTGCCGCTCGAGATGCGGCTCAACCGGGATGCCTGGGTCTACGGGCTCATCCTCGTCATCCTCCTGCTCAGGCCCGGCGGCATCGTCAAGGTGAAGGCGGTCGAGGAACGGATCTGACCGTGCTGCGCGAGATCCGCCCTGTAACCGTCGGCCGTTACCTATGGGAGCCCGGGACTCTCGGTTTGGGCCTCCTTGTGCTCTCCCTGATCATTTGGGGGAGCGGCGACAAGGTCATCGAGCGCACGCTCACGGTCGCGCTCATCAACACCGTCATGGTGATCGGCCTCTACATCTTCATCGGCAATTCCGGTGTGCTGGCCTTCGGCCACATGGCCTTCGCACTGATCGGCGCCTATGCCGTCGCCTGGTTCACCATGTCGCCGTTCAAGAAGAGCTTCGCTCTCGACCTCCCGGCCTTCCTCGCCGAGAACACGCTGCCGCTGCTGCCGTCGGCCATTATCTCCTCGCTGCTGGCTGCGCTCGTCGCCCTCGTCGTCGGCGTGCCCTTGATGCGATTAAGCGGCATTGCCGCGAGCATCGGCACCTTCGCGGTGCTGATGATCTTCTACACGCTCTATTCCAACTGGGATTCCTGGACCTTCGGCGCGAGCACGCTGGTAGGCATCCCCATCTACGTCAACTTCTGGGTGGCGCTCGCCTGGGCCGGGGTCGCGCTGCTGGTCGCCACGATCTATCAGAAGTCCCGCTTCGGCCTCGCGCTCCGCGCCTCGCGCGAGAACGAGGCGGCGGCGCGCGCCGTCGGCATCAACGTGCCGACCCAGCGGCTCATCGCCTTCGTGCTGAGCGGCTTCTTCATGGGGCTGGGCGGGGTGCTGCAGGCCCACTACGTGGGCTCCATCGTGGTGAGGGGCTTCTGGCTGGGCCCCACCTTCATCGCGCTCGCCATGCTGATGATCGGCGGCCAGCGCAGCCTGACCGGCGCCGTGGTGGGCGTGATCGTGGTCTCGGCCCTGCAGGAGGTGCTGCGCCAGATCGAGGTCGTCATCGAGCAATACGGGCTGAGCCAGCTCGTCATCGCGCTCCTGATGCTGACCATCCTCATCCTCCGCCCGCGCGGCATCGCGAAGGGGCGGGAGATCGCCTGGCCCTTCGCCCGCCAGGCTGCGGCGGCACCGGCGGCGGCAGCGCCTGCGATCGTGGCCGCCGGCGGCGACATGGAGGAGCGGCTGGAGGCCCACGACATCTCGGTCAACTTCGAGGGCCTGGCGGCTGTCGACGAAGTCACGGTGTCGATGGGCCGCCACGAGATATTCGGGCTGATCGGGCCCAACGGCGCCGGCAAGACCACCCTCGTCAACGTGCTGACCGGTTTCCAGAAACCGACGCATGGCAGGGTCGTGCTCGCCGGCGTCGACGTTACCGGCATGCCGCCGCACCGGATTGGCCGCCGCGGGCTTGCACGGACCTTCCAGGCGGTGCGGCTCTACCCCGACATGCTGGTGATCGAGAACCTGGAGGCCGCCGCGGTCGGTACCGGCCTCAGCCGGCGCGAGGCATCGCGGCGTGCCCGCGCGATCCTGGAGTGGATGAACTTCACCGATAAGGCCTACGACCACGCGGACACATTGCCCTACGGCGACGAGCGCCGGGTCGGCATCGGCCGCGGGCTGGCGATGGCGCCCCACTTCGTCCTGCTGGACGAGCCGGCCGCCGGCATGAGCGATGCCGAGTGCGACGACCTGATGGCGCTGATATCGCGCATTCCCGGCGATTTCGGCTGCGGCGTGCTGTTGATCGAGCACAACATGCGCGTGATCATGGGGGTCTGCGACCGCATCCACGTGATCGACAGCGGGCGGACCATCGGCGAAGGGACGCCGCAGGAAATCCAGTCGAATCCCGCGGTGATTCGCGCCTATCTCGGCTCGCGCTCGGAGCAGGGCGATGCTTGAGGTCGACAACATCAGCGTGAGCTACGGCCGCATCCCGGCGGTGCGGGGCGTCAGCCTCACCGTGGACGAGGGTGAGATCGTGACCCTGGTCGGCCCCAACGGCGCCGGCAAGTCGACCACGCTCATGACCATCGCCGGCGCGCTGACCCCCACCGAAGGCACGGTGCGCCTCAATGACGAGGTGATCGTGGGCAAGGGGCCGGAGAACATCGCGCGTCTCGGGGTCTCCTTCGTGCCCGAGGGGCGCCATGTCTTCACCCGGCTCACGGTGGAGGAGAACATCCGCCTCGGCACAGACATGCGCTCCGACAAGAAGCAGATCGAGGAGGACTTCGAGCGGGTGCTCTCCTACTTCCCCTTCATGCGCGATCGCTTGTCGACGCCGGGCGGCAAGCTCTCGGGCGGCGAGCAGCAGCAGCTCGTGATCGGCCGTGCACTGATGACGGCGCCCAAGATCATCCTGGTGGACGAACCCTCGCTCGGCCTCGGGCCGCTCATCGTCGACAAGGTCTACGAGATCCTCCAGTCCCTGCGCGAGGCCGGCAACACGCTATTGGTGGTGGAGCAGAGCACCCACCGGGCGCTGGAGAACGCCGACCGGGTCTACGTGCTGCGCAGCGGGCAGATCGAGCTCACGGGCCGCAGCGACGCGCTCACCGACGAGGAGCTGGAGCGGGCCTACTTCGGCTTCGAGGAAGCCGCCGAGCGCGAGGACGTGCACTTCTGAGGCATGGGGTGGCGCCCCTCGGATCAGGTCAGCGGCGCGATATGCAGGTTAGGGTGCAGGCCGGGCACCGAAGATCGCGGTGCCGATGCGGACGTGGGTGGCGCCAAGCGCGATCGCGGCGCGGTAATCGGCCGACATGCCCATGCTGAGCTTGTCGAGCCCGTGGCGCGCGGCGAGCTCCCGCAGCAGCGCGAAGTGGGGGGCAGGGTCCTCGGCGGCGGGCGGGATGCACATGAGCCCGACCACCGGCAGCATCAGGTCGTTCCGGCATTGGGCGAGCAGCGCATCGAGGCCATCCGGCAGCACGCCAGCCTTCTGCGGCTCGGCGCCCGTGTTGACCTGAATGAAGCAGTCCGGGCGCTTCCCCTGGCGATCCATCTCGCGGGCGAGCGCCGCAGCCAGCTTCGGCCGGTCGATCGCGTGGATGGCGTCGGCGACCGCCACGGCCTCTCGCGCCTTGTTGGTCTGCAGTGCACCGATGTAGTGAAGCACCGCACTGGACCATTCGGCGCGAAGCGCCTGCCACTTCCGGCTCGCCTCCTGCACCCTGTTCTCGCCAAAGGCGGTATGGCCAGCGGCGAGCGCAGGCAGGATCCGACTTGTGGGGTGTCCCTTGGAAACGGCGATCAGCGTAATCTCGCCCGCGTCGCGCCCGGCGGCGCGTGCCGCGTTCTGGACCTCTGCCGTGACGGCGGCCAGATTGGCCGCGACATCGACGGTCGGCGTGCCGTCCGCGGCGGGAGCGGGAGATGCGTGGGCCATGGGAGCCTGAGTCGAGCGATCGATGGGAACGCTAGCAGAGGCGGCGGCCGGTCTCAAACAAGCGGCGGGGAGCCCGTTGCCCGCGCTCGTGTTGATGACCGACGAGGCGCGGCTCGCCGATCCGCTCCCGGCAGCCCGCGCGCTGCCGGCGGGGAGCGCCATCATCCTGCGCCACTACGGTGTGCCGGAGCGCGCGGCGCTTGCCCGCGAACTAGCTGCTATCGCACGCCGGCGCGGGCTGGTCCTGCTGGTGGGTGAGGAGCCGATGCTCGCGCGGCGCGTCGGCGCGGCAGGCGTCCATCTGCCGGAGCGCGCCATTCGCCGGGCGGGCGCGGTGCGCTGGCAGCGGGAGTGGCTGGTCACAGCCGCTGTTCATTCTCCCGCGGCATTGCGCACGGCTGCGGCTTGCGGCGCGGACGCGGTGCTGCTCGCCCCGGTCTTCACCACCGCGAGCCACCCGGATGCCCGTGTTCTCGGCCTCCACCGCTTCGCGGCGCTGGCTCAGGCGAGCCCGCTCCCGGTCTATGCCCTGGGCGGCATCGACGGCGCTGATGCGCGCCTGTTGCGGGGCAGCGGCGCGGTCGGAATCGCCGGCATCGGCGGGCTTGTCCCGCGGCCGTCGAACCGCGGGTAAGCGCGTCTAAAGGGCCGGTGCCCCGCCTTCGAGGGGAATGATCTCCACCGCCGTGCCGCGTGCGGCGGCCGGCGCGTGGGGTGGCCGGACCACGAGGCACTGCGCTTTCACCAGCAGCGATAGCATCGAGCTGTCCTGCTTCGCGAACGGCGTGGCGACGAGAGCGCCGCTCTCGTCCCGCGTAAGCGTCGCGCGCAGGTAGTCTTCCCGCTCGTCGTTCTCCCCGACATCGGCGCCGAGGCTCGCCCGCTGCACAACCGGCTGGGTGCCCTCGTCGGTGCCCAGCATCCGTGCCATCGCGGGCCTAAGAAAGATCAACGCGCAGACGAGGGACGAGACCGGGTTGCCGGGCAGTCCGAGCAGGCGGGTGCCGCCCACGGTACCGAACATCAGCGGCTTGCCGGGCCGCATGGCGATCTTCCAGAAGTCGAGGGCGAGCCCTTCGTCCTTGAGGGCGTTGCGGATCAGGTCGTGCTCGCCCACCGAGGCGCCGCCGGTGGTGATCAGAAGGTCCGCGCCGCGCGCGCCGGCGGCGAGGCGCACGAGGGACTTCTCGTCGTCGCGGGCGATGCCGAGGTCGATGGCCTCGCCGCCGCAGCCTTCCACCACCGCGCGCAGCGCGTGCGTGTTGGAGCTCACGATCTGGTTGGCGCCCAGCTGCTCGCCCGGCATGACGATTTCGTCGCCCGTGGCGAGCAGGGCGATGCGCGGCTTGCGGCGCACCGAGAGCCACGGCTGGTTCATGGCGGCAGCGAGGCCGATGGCGCGCGCATCCAGCCGCCGCCCTGCCGAGACGCCCACCTCGCCCGCGCGAAAGTCGAGCCCGGCGGGGCGGATGTAGCGGCCCACCGGCGCGCCCGCGCGCACGGCGATCTGCTCACCGTCGGCGTTCGTGTTCTCCTGAATCACGATGGTGTCTGCGCCGTCGGGCACGGGAGCACCCGTGAAAATGCGCACCGTCTCGCCGGGGCCGACCGTGCCTTCGAATGACGCACCGGCCGGCACGCTGCCGATCTGGCGCAGCGTGACGGGCGGGTCCGCCACGTCGGCGGCACGGGTCGCGTAACCGTCCATCGCCGAGACGGCGAAGGGGGGCTGCGTGATCCGGGCGACGACATCCGCCGCCAGCACGCGGCCGTGGGCCGCGGCCAGCGGCACGGTCTCCGCCGGCAACGGTGAAAAGGCGGCGGTGATGCGGGCGACCGCCTCTGCGACCGGGATCATCGCTCAGGGCGCCCGGAATTCGCCCGACCGGCCGCCCGCCTTGTGGGTGAGCCGCACATCGGTGATGCGCATGCCGCGGTCTGCGGCCTTGCACATGTCGTAGACAGTGAGCGCGGCGATGCTCGCGGCGGTCAGCGCCTCCATCTCGACCCCGGTGCGTGCGGTGATGCGGCAGCTTGCCTCGATGTCCACGGCACCTTCAGCTTCGTCGCAGGTAAGCGTCACGTCGACGGCGCTGAGTGAGAGCGGATGGCAGAGCGGGATCAGGTCGGCGGTGCGCTTGGCGGCCATGATGCCGGCGAGGCGGGCAACGCCGAGCACATCGCCCTTGGCGACGCCGCCTTCCTCGATCAGACGCACGGTCTCGGGCTTCATCAGCACCCGCGCCCGCGCCGTCGCCCGGCGCTCGGTCACCTCCTTCTCGGTCACGTCCACCATGCGCGCCTTGCCCTCGGCGTCGATGTGGGTGAGCCGAGTCATTGCTCAGCCCTCCGCCACCCGTGCGCCCGGCGCTGCACCCGCAGCGGGCGCGAGCAGCGCCGCCGTCGCCGCCGCGACGTCGGTTTGGCGCATGAGGGATTCACCCACCAAGAACCGGCGCACGCCGAGGGCCGTCATGCGCGCGATGTCGTCGGGGCCGTGCAGGCCGCTCTCGCAGACGACGGGGGGCCCCTCGGCCGCGAGCGGCACGAGGCGCTCGGTGGTCGCGAGATCGACCTCGAGAGTCTTGAGGTTGCGGTTGTTGATACCGAGTAGCGAGGCTTCCAGCCGGAGCGCCCGCCAGAGTTCGTGCTCGTCGTGGACCTCCACCAGCGTGTCCATGCCAAGCTCCGCAGCCATCGCCGCGAGTTCTGAGGCCTGGTCGTCGCCGAGGGCGGCCATGATGAGCAGGATGCAATCGGCGCCGAGGGCGCGCGCCTCCACCACCTGGTAGGGGTCGAGCATGAAATCCTTGCGGAGCACGGGGAGAGAGACCGCCGCGTGAGCCTCAGTGAGGTAGCGGTCCTCGCCCTGGAAGTAGTCCTTGTCCGTCAGCACCGAGAGGCAGGCTGCGCCACCGGCGGCATAGGCGGCGGCCAGCGCCGGCGGGTCGAAATCGGCGCGGATCAGGCCCCTGCTCGGCGATGCCTTCTTGAGCTCGGCGATGAGCGCCGGGCGGCCTTTGTCCGCGACCGCACTCAGCGCCCGGGCGAAGCCGCGCGGCGGCTCGACCGCCTGCGCGCGATCCGCCAGCGCCGCCTGGGAGACGGCCCGCTTGCGGGCTGCGACGTGATGGCGCTTGTCGTCGCAAATCTTCGCGAGAACGTCGCTCATCCGCCGGCGGCTCCTTGAGCCTCGGCGGGCACGCCCCGGCCGCTGATCTCGACCAGCCGGTCCAGTGCGGCCTGTGCCTTGCCGCCGTCGACCGCCTCTGCGGCAGTGCGCACACCCTCCCGGAGATCGCCCGCGCGCCCGGCGACGACGAGCGCTGCGGCAGCATTCAGCAGCACGATATCGCGTGCGGGGCCGGGCTCACCGGCGAGCACGGCACGCACGATGCCGGCGTTGTGCGCCGCATCGCCGCCCTTCAGGTCTTCGGGCGCGGCCCGCGGCAGTCCGCCGTCCTCGGGTGCCACCTCGAAGCGGCGGATCGTGTTGCCGTCGAGCTCGACCACGGCGGACGGCCCGGTGGTGGTCAGCTCGTCGGTGCCATCGCTGCCGTGGACGACCCAGACACGCTCGGAGCCGAGATTGCGCAATACCTCGGCCATCGGACCCGTCCACTTCGGGTCGAACACGCCGATCACCTGGCGCCTGGCGCCTGCCGGGTTCGAGAGCGGGCCCAGCAGGTTGAAGACGGTGCGCGTGCCGAGCTCGACGCGGGTGGGCCCGACGTGACGCATGGCGCCGTGGTGCCGGGGCGCCATGAGGAAGCCGATGTTGGCCTCCCACAAGGCCTCGCGGACCAGCGCCATGTCGGCGTCGATGGTCACGCCTAGGGCGGCGAGCAGGTCGGCCGAGCCCGAGCGCGAGGAAAGCGCCCGGTTGCCGTGCTTGGCGACCGGCACGCTGCAGCCTGCGGCCACGAGTGCCGCAGCGGTCGAGATATTGAAGGTGCCCTTGGCGTCGCCGCCGGTGCCGCAGGTGTCGATGGCGCCCTCCGGCGCCTTGATGCTGAGCGCGCGGGCGCGCATCGCCTGCGCGCCGCCGGTGATCTCGTCCACCGTCTCCCCCCGCACCCGCAGCGCCATGAGGAAGCCGCCCATCTGGGCCGGCGTCGCCGCGCCTTCCATCATCGCGTCGAAGGCGGCCCGCGATTCGTCGACCGTGAGCGACGCGCCGGTCGCGACACGCCCAATGAGCGCCTTGAAGTCGGTCGAGTCCGTCATTGAGGTCAGAAGTCCGCTCGCTCACAAACCGGCTTCGGGCGCTGCCGGCCGGCCGATTCGCCCCGTGTTATAGCCGGTTCTCGACGAAACGCCATGCAGCGTAGGCGATGTCGGCCGAGGCGGACATCCAGCGCGACCTCACGGCTCGGGATAGGCGTCGAAGGCGATGCCGATGCGCTCGCCCAGTCCGTCGAAGGGCAGCGTCCCGTGAAAGACGTAGGACGGGAAGAGCAGCGCCGTGCCGGCGCGCGGGGGGAGGCTCTCGCAACGGAAGGTGCTCCCCTTCGGCAGGTCGTGATCGGGACGGCCGAACTCGAGCCAGCCGCCGCGGTCTTCGCTCTCGGCGCCAATCTGTGGGGGCACGGCGACGTAATAGACCCCGCTCAGCCACGCGCTCTCGTGAATGTGCGGCGGGTGTCGCCCGCCGGCCGTCAGGATCGAGGCGATCAGCGTGAGGCGATAGCGCCGGGGAATGCGTGCGAGAAAGGGGCTCTCCGGGTCCGCCGTCAGCGTCTCCCTGTAGGCGTCGATTGCGGCACGCAGCGCGCGCTCCAGGTTGCGGATGGGCTGGCTCGGCGCGGCCAGCATGTCCTGGGTTACCGCGCCGTTGCGAGTCACGCGGTTGGGCGGCTCCCAGACGAGGGAGGGCGCCTCGCGAACGGCGGTGGCGAGCGCTTCGTTCAACGTGTCGATGTCGCCGCTGCCGGGCGGCGGCGTGAGGGAAACCCGGGTTACGAAGCGGTCGAAGTCGTAGAGCTCGCTGCCGGCCTCACTCTCGCCCGCGATCTGTTCGGCGAGCGCACGGGTCGCCAGCGCGTTCTGGCAGAAGGGGTCGATGGCGAGCGCGGTGGCGCAGGCGGCCAGCGCATGATCCACCGCGCCGAGGGCGAGATGGGTCCGCGCCAGCCGGTGGTGCGCCTGCAAGTCGTAAGGATCGAGGGCGATGGCCCTGCGGTAGGCCGTTGCCGCCTCCTCGCCCATGCCGTCAGTGCTGAGCGCGTTGCCGAGATTGGTATGGGCGTTGGCGTAATCGGGGCGGAGCGTGACGGCGCGCTCCAGCACGTCGCGGGCCTCGGCGGTCTGTCCTGTCTCAAGGAGGAGGATGCCGAGGCTGTTGTGCGCCTCGGCATAGGTGGGCGCCGCCTCGGTCGCCTGACGCAGCAGCGCCGCCGCCTCGTCGAAGCGGCTGCAGCGGTAGCGGGCGACGCCGGCGAAGTGCAGGACGCTGGGATCCGCCGCGCCATCCCCCGCCAGTAGCTTCGAGAGGAGCTGGTCCGCCCTCTGCGGGCGGCCTTCCTTCATGTGGCGTGCGGCGCGAGCGAGGACGTCCGCGTGGGGGGCGACCGGATCGTTCGTGCGGCTGCGACCGGCACTGGCCGCCGACTGCCGCGACTGCCGTCGTCTCGCTCGCCGGTTCATCGTGCCCGCCGTCGTGTGCGGACGATGGGGCGCCTCTCTGCCCGCGTGGCGCTGCTCCGGCCCCTGATCCTGCCGTCGCGTGCTGCGCTCAGCGGGCGGTCAGGCCGACGTTGATCATCGGCGTTTCCATGGCGGAGCCGAGGATGATCATCAGGGCTAGGAAAACCCAGAACACGTTGTCGGCGCAGAGCCGAAGGATGCGCTTGGCTTTCGGGTTCATGGCCCTGCTCCTCTCGTCGCCGCCGTGGCTGGCCGGAGCCAATGATTCCAAGTGAGCGGGAAGAACGCAACCGTCCGTAGACTGGGGGCCGGCTACGAATTTCGTAGCCCATCGGCCCGAAATTCGTAAATGTCGTGAATGGCTTGTCACTCTGTTGACATTATCGTTCAACGAGAGAGACTATCGCGGATATGGACGCATCCTGTCGCCAAAGCGGCGGCGGTCCGTGCGCTGCCCCTCGGGGTGAGAGCATCGGGAGAAACCAAGGGAGAGTTCTACTATGCGTGTCAACCGACGTACCATCCTCAAGGGAGCGTTGGCGGGATCGGCCGGTATCGCGGCCGCATTCCCCCACATCTACATCAAGGACTTCGGGCAGGCCTGGGGCGCGAAGCCCTGGATCTACGAAGACGAGCCCATCAAGGTCGGCCTGCTCTGGTCGCAGACCGGCAACCTCTCGGTTGTCGAGAATGACTCGACCCAGGTCTCGCTCTTCGCGATCGACGAGATCAACGCGGCGGGCGGCATCGCCGGCAAGCAGGTCGAGCCGGTGGTGGTCGATGCCAAGTCCGACATCAAGGTCTATTCGGAGAAGATCACGCAGCTGATCCTGAGGGACCGCGTGGTTTCAGTGCACGGCAGCTACACCTCGGCGAGCCGGCGTGCGGTCATGCCGATCGTGATGAAGTGGGATCACCTCTACTACTACCCGACCTGCTACGAGGGCCGGGAGTGCATGCAGAACATCATCAACACCGGGCCGCTGGCGAACCAGCACTCCTATGACCTGGTGCCGTTCATGGTGGAGAACTTCGGACCCAAGACCTATCTGGTCGGCTCCAACTACATCTGGCCGAAAGAGTCCAACAAGAACGTCAAGGTCTGGCTGGAGCGGGCCGGCGGCGAGGTGCTCGGCGAGGACTACATTCCCCTCGGCGGCTCCGAGTTTGCGCCGGTCTTCAACAAGATCCGCCAGCAGCAGCCCGACTGGATCATGTCGACCGTGGTCGGCGACTCCGACATCGCGCTGCACCGGCAGTTCCTGCAGGAAGGCTTCAAGTCCGACAAGACGCCGATCGCATCGCTTACCACCGGTGAGATCGAGACCCGCGCCATGGGCAACGAGGCCGGCGCCGGTCACTTCCTGTCGGCGCCTTACTTCCAGACCCTGCCGAACCCGCGCAACGAGAGGTTCGTGGACGAGTATCTCTCGAGCCAGTATGGCGGCGGCGGCGTCACCCACTACAACATGGAAGAGACCTATCTCGGCATCTACGTGTGGAAGAAGGGTGTCGAGCGGGCCCTCGAAGAGACCGGCGGCGACTGGGAAGCCATCACGCCGCGCATGATCCGCGACGTCAGCGGCAACTGGCGCGACCAGGGTCCGGTGGGGCTGACCGACGACGAGAGCCCCGAAGGCAAGGTCTGGATCGATCCGGACAACTTCAACATCTGGCTCAAGCCCAAGATCGGCCAGTGCGGTGCGGACGGTCAGTTCACCATCGTGCGCCAAGCCGACGAGCACGTCGGGCCGGATCCGTACGCGATCTATCCCGAGCGCGGCGTCTGCAAGGCCGACGGCCTGCACCGCCCGGACGGCACGATTCAGAAGGACGTTCTGTAAGCGACCTGTTCGATCTGGTAGTGTCGGGGCGGAGGAGCATTTCCTCCGCCCCGCCGCTCCCCGGCGGGGGCGGCGGCTGGCTGACCTCTCGGGCGCGCACCCGCTAGGCACTGCCGGCAGGACCGCAAGAGGGAGAGAGGCGGGACTCAATTCATGAGCGTCCATGATTTCTGGACACCCTTCGCCGCAGAACCGTTCATTAATGCGCTGATTATCGGGCTCAGCCTAGCCAGCATCTGGCTGGTCGCTGCGCTCGGACTCACCATCATTTACGGCACCATGGGCGTCATCAACATGGCCCATGGCGAGTTCATCATGCTGGGCGCCTACTTCACCTGGATCCTGCAGTATTTCGGCGGGTTCCCCTGGCTGCTCTGCTTGCCAATCTCCTTCATTGTCGTCGGCTTCATCGGCTGGCTGGTCGAACGCGGCCTCATACGACACTTATACGACCGACCATTGGACACGCTCCTCGCGACATGGGGCGTATCCTTGGTCTTCATCCAGACTATCCGGCTGATCTTCGGCGGCGAACCGCAGTACGTGGCCGTTCCCGATTGGCTGACCAGCGTGATGACGATCGACTTCGTGTTTGTACCGTGGATCAGAATCTTCATCTTCTTCGCGTCGCTGGCGCTGGTCGCCATGACGTGGGCGATCCTGTTCAAGACCAATATTGGCATCCAGGTCCGCGCGGTGATGCAGAACCCGCAGATGGCGGCGTCGTTCGGCATCAATTCGAGCCGGGTGTACGGCCTCACCTTCGCGTATGGGGCGGGCCTCGCGGGAATCTCGGGCTCCATGTTCGCGGGCCTCAAGACGATCTTCCCCGACATGGGTCTCGGCTACGTGGTCGAGGCCTTCCTAGTGGTGGTGACGGGCGGTGGTGAGCTCTTCGGCAGCCTGGCGACCGCCGGCATCATGGGCGAGATGTTCTCGATCTTCTCCTACTTCACCAACGACACCTTCGCCCGCTTCGTGCTGTTCATCCTGATCGTGATCTTCCTGCGCTTCCGCCCGCAGGGGATATTCGCGCCCAGCATGGCGCGGCGCTAAGGCAGGGTGAGCGTCATGGCCATGCTGTTGGAGAGGTTGAAACTGGAGCCAACGGGGCAGCGGCAGAACCTCTATCACGACAAGCGTGCACAGTGGGCGATGTACGTCGTCGCCTTCGGCGCGCTCGCCACCATCCCCATTTACATGGGCGACGACCCCTTCGCGCTCAACCAGTTCGCGCGCTACGGCGTCTTCGGCATGCTGGCGCTCTCGGTGAGCCTGGTGTGGGGCTTCGGCGGTATCCTCAGCCTGGGCCAGGGGATCGCCTTCGGCATGGCGGCCTACGGCATGGGCGCCACCATGCAGATGCAGTACCAGGACCCGGAGTACGACCCGATCCCGAGCTTCATGCTGACCAACGAGCTCGAGGAGCTGCCGACGGTCTGGGAGCCGTTCTGGCATACCGAGGTCGGGCTGATCCTCGCGCTCGGAATCCCGACGCTCTTCTTCGTCATCTTCGGCTTCCTGATGTTCCAGGCGCGCCTGGCCGGCGCCTTCGTCGCGATCATGACGCTCGCCATGCTCGGCGCCTGGTACAACATGGCCTACGACATGCAGCCGTTCACGGCGGGCTTCAACGGCATCTCGCCGCCCAGTTCGTTCCAGGCGTTCGGCGTCGACGTCGACCCCTACAGCAGCATGATCTACTGGGTGGCGCTCGGCGTTCTGGCCGCGCTGACGCTTGGGACCAAGGCGCTGCTCGCGAGCAAATTCGGCACCATAATTCAGGCGATACGCGACGACCCCGAACGCGCGCGCTTCCTCGGCTACAACGTCGCCTTCTATCAGGTGACGGTGTTCACGATCTCCGGCCTCATCGCCGCGATCGCGGGCATCGTCTGGGTAATGATCGTTCAGTACGTCTCGCCGACGTCGCTGGAGATCTTCTTCAGCATCACCATGGTGATCTGGGCCGCCGTCGGCGGCAGGCTCTCGCTGTTCGGCGCGATCTTCGGCGCCATCTTCATCAACACGATCCAGAGCTACGTGGGCGACGAGTTCCAGGCCGCCTGGTTCGTGATCCTCGGTACGATCTTCATCGTCGTCGTGCGCTTCCTGCCGAAGGGAATTGCCGGCCTGTTCGAGATGATCGTCGGCCTCGTCCCCTATCGCGGCCGCGCGCCGACGCCGCCGACCCTCGGCCCGCGGCGGGCATCGGATTAGGAGGGCTGGAGGTGGCTGCCATTCTGGAAGTCACGGAGGTGACCAAGGCCTACGACGAGTACAAGGTCGTCGACAGCTTCAGCTTCCAGGTCGATGAGGGCGAGCTGCGCTGCCTGCTGGGGCCGAACGGTGCGGGCAAAACAACGACGATGGACCTGATCACCGGCCGCCAGAAGGTGACGGCGGGCAAGATCACGTTCCAGGGCCGCGAAATCACGGGCCTGCCAGAGCACCGGATCGTGAAGCACGGGATCGGCCGCAAGTTCCAGGTGCCGGCGGTGTTCAGGGACCTCACCGTGCGCGAGAACCTGCAGGTCGCCAACAGCCGAAACACCAATCCCTTCATCAACATGATCACGTTCCGCCAGCGCGCGGGGCGCGAACGGCTGGACGAGATCGTCGAGCTCGTCGGGCTTCAGGATCGGCTGGACGAGATCGGCGGCAACCTGAGCCACGGCGAGACCCAGTGGCTCGAAATCGGCATGGTGCTCACCCAGGACCCCAAGCTCCTGCTCATGGACGAGCCCACCGCCGGCATGACCGAGCAGGAGACCCACCGCACCTCCGAAATCTTCAACCGGCTGAAGGGGACGCACACACTGGTCGTGGTCGAGCACGACATGGCGTTCGTGCGCGAGATCGCCGACATCATCACGCTCATGCATCTGGGCAGGACGCTCGCGGAGGGCCCCATGCACGAGGTGGAAAACGATCCGAAGGTGCGCGAGGTCTATCTAGGCGCTGAGGGCATCAGCGATGCTGCTTGAGCTGGAAGGTGTCACCTCCTACTACGGCAAGACGCCGATCCTCCAGAATGTGAGCCTGGGCGTCGCCCACGGCCACTGCATGGCGGTGCTGGGGCGTAACGGCGTCGGCAAGACGACGCTCATGCGCACCATCATGGGGCTGACCACGCACATGACCGGCACGCTCAGGATCGCCGGCGAAGACGCGAGCAACATGCCCACGCACCAGCGCTCCGAGATCGGCATCGGCTACATCCCGCAGGGACGCGGCATCCTGCCCAAGTTCTCGGTGCGGGAGAACATCCTGCTCGGGACCTTCGCCCGCAACGACAAGCGGCGGAAGATCCCCGACATGTGCCTCGACCTCTTCCCCTATCTCGCCGAGAACCTGGACAAGCGGGCGGGGCAGCTCTCGGGCGGTCAGCAGCAGCAGCTCGCAATCTCGCGCGCGCTCGCGACCGACCCCAAGATCCTGCTGCTGGACGAGCCGACGGAAGGCATCCAGCCCAACATCGTGCAGGAGCTCGAGGCCACGATCATGCGGCTCAACACCGAGGTCGGGCTCACGCTCGTGCTTACGGAGCAGCACATCAAGGTTGCGCGCGAGCTTTCGCACGAGTTTGTCATCATGGACAACGGTCTGGTCGTCGAGGGTGGCCCCATCGACGCATTGACCGACGAGATCGTCGACAAATACCTGACGATCTAGGCACCAGAGGGCCGAGGCAGTAGACGCGAGGGGGGACCCAGAATGATCCGTATTCCGCCAAAGGGCAGTCCCGATCGGGATCGTCTCATCGAGGAGCACAAGGCGTGCATCGAGTCCATGAAGGGCGTCGCCGGTTGCTCGATCCTGCGCTGCGCGACGCCGGGCGACACCACCGAGATCAGCGGCGGCATCCACGAGGACTTCCAGCTCAACCGCGTGCTGCTGCGGATGCGCGCCCAGCCGGCGAAGGGCAAGCTGGTGGTGGTCTGCACCAAGATCGAGAAGGAGTGGCGCATCGCGCGATGCTCCGGCATCCGGGGCGTGCCGCCGGAGTTCGTCTCCGACAAGGTGTACGACAACGAGCAGGACCCGCAGCACGACATCTTCCTGATGCGGCTGGACGAGTTCCCCGAGACCGACGGCTTTCCCGAGCACTTCCACCAGGGCTGGAAGCGCCGCGACGACAACTGGGCCGCGTCCTAGGGCGCGGGCCTGCGCGACTTAAGGGGAGAGACACCCGATGGCTTGGATGAGACTGACGGGATATGCGGACAAGTTCGGCGTCCATCCCGGCGACACGATCCGCTTCTATGTGAATTGCGACGGGCCGAAGAGCTATGACGCCCAGCTCGTGAAGATGATCAACGGCGACACCAACCCGCGCGGGCCGGGGCTGATCGAGCGCAAGCGGCGGGCGGCGCTCAACGGCAACTACAAGGGCCGCCGTCAGGTCATCCACAGCGGCTCCTACGGCTTCGTGGAGGACAATTCGCAGCTCCGCGTCCAGAGCTTCACGCTCCAGTGCTGGGTCTGGCCCACGACGCCCAAGACCCATCCGAAATACTGGAAGCACGGCGCCCAGGGC
The DNA here is from genome assembly GCA_022826345.1 of Alphaproteobacteria bacterium. The sequence goes on along the minus strand of JAJDVB010000043.1, from coordinate 14,370 downwards.
CTGGTCACCAAGTGGCATAGGAACCGGGGCTACGGCCTCTTCATCAACGAGGACGGCTGCGCCGAGCTCCGCATCAACGGCAAGAAGGTCACGACCGGGGCACCGCTGCGCGACCATGCCTGGCACTTCCTCGCCGCGACCTACGACGCCGATTCAGGTCAGGCGATCCTCTATCACGAGCCGCAGGTGGTCTACGCCCTCGACCCCGTGATCAGGCCCGCGAAGGAGAAGATCGCGGGGCCGGTCAGGCATGACGGGAGCCCGGCGGTGATCGCGGGCTACACCGGCGCGCACAGCGACGATCCCACCGCGCAGTCGTCGGTGCCTGCGGGCATCGTCATCAACGGCCACTACAACGGGAAAATCGACGGTCCCCGGATCTGCAACCGTGCGCTGAGTCGGGAAGAGATCGAGACCATGAAGCTCGGCGCCCAGCGCGGGATGACCGAGCGGCGCAACTCCGGCCCCACCGGCGCGCTCTCTGAGACCATCGTCGCCGCCTGGGATTTTTCCGACGGCATCAACACCATCGTCGGCAAGGACCACGGGCCCTATCTGCTCGACGCGCAGATCGTCAACTGCCCGACCCGAGCCATGACCGGCCACAACTTCTCGGGCAACAACTTCGACTGGAAACATGCGCCCCAGGAGTACGGCGCGATCCACTTCCACGACGACGACGTGGACGACGCGCGCTGGGAGGTCGACTTCGAGTGGACCGTGCCAGCGAACTACGAGAGCGATTCCTACTGCGTGAAGCTCACCACGGACGAAGGCGACGAGGACTACATCCCGTTCTTCGTCGTGCCGCGCCCCGGCGAGGAGCAGGCCAAGATCGCGGTGATGATGCCGACGATCAGCTACATGGCTTACGCCAACGAGCATCTCGCCAACAACGCGGGCGGGGCGGAGCTGCTGGTCTACCGCGTACCGATCATGCAGCACCAGAACATGTTCCTGGCGGAGCATCGCGAGTACGGTGGCTCGATCTACGACACGCATACCGACGGCAGCGGCCTCTGCCTCTCGTCGAGGCTCCGGCCCATTCTCAGCATCCGGCCGCAGTACGACCACTTCCTGATGCAGGCGCCCTGGCAATACCCGGCCGACCTGCATCTGATCTACTGGCTCAACCAGCTGGGCTACAAGTACGACATCATCACCGACGAGGACGTGAACTACGACGGCCTCGCCCGGCTGGAGAACTACAACGTCGTGATCACGGGCTCGCATCCGGAGCACAACTCCGGGCCGCAGCTCGACGCGATCCACGACTACACCCAGCGCGGCGGCCGCTTCATGTACATGGGCGCGGACGGCTTCTACTGGATCCATTCCTACCATCCGGCCTACGACCATCTCGGCCGCGGCATCATCACCGAGATGCGCCGCTGCGAGTCCGGCATCAGAACCTGGCGGGCCGATCCCGGCGAGTACTATCACCAGTCGACCGGCGAGCTCGGCGGCATGTGGCGCTATCGCGGGCGCTACCTGCACTCGGTCGCCGGCACCGGCATGTCGTCCGAAGGCTTCGATATCTCCAGCTACTACTCGCGGACTCCGGAAAGTAACGATCCGCGCGTCTCGTGGGCCTTCGAGGGCATCGGCTACGACGAGAAGATCGGCAACTTCGGCCTGGTCGGCGGCGGTGCCGCCGGCACCGAGCTCGACATCGTCGATACCCTGCTCGGCTCGCCGCCGCACACGCTGATCACCGCGACCTCGGCGGGCCGCCATACCGAGGGCTATCTGCTGGTGATGGAGGACTTCGGCTTCAACCAGCAGGGCCTCGACGGCACCCAGCACCCGCGCGTGCGCTCGGACATCGGCTATCACGAGACGCCCAACGGCGGCGCGTGCTTCGCGTTCAGCTCGATCGCCTTCTGCGGGTCGCTGCCGTGGAACAACGGCGACCCCGAGAAGAACAACATCTCGCGGCTGGTGAAGAACGTGCTCGACCGCTTCTCGCAGGACGGCCCACTGCCGCCGCCGCCGCGCAGCGCGATCAAGCATCGTGGCCGCGCCGATTACGATCCGCCGCTCAACAAGAAGCGGAAGTAGCGTTTCGCCGCAGGCACGGACGGGGCGGGTGTTAAACCCGCCCCAATCCGGCGCGGCCGAGGGTCTGGCCCGATGACGATGCGGCCCGATCTCGACTATGTGGACGAGGGCGTCGATCTCCAGGATCCGGCGCTCTACAAGCCCTCGCGCGGGCGTTTCGGCAAGGCCAGCATCCTCACGCCCATCGCCTATCGCTCCAAGGTCTTCGCCGACCTCGAAGACGAGAAGATCTGGACCCGGAGCTGGATCTGCATCGGCTCCGACCGCGATATCCCCAATGTCGGCGACCTTCTGCCCTATACCGTCGGCAATCACGGCGTCCACGTGCAGCGCGGTAAGGACGGGCTGACCGGGCGCTACAATCTCGCGCAGCATGGCGGCTGCCGCTTCGTGCCGGCGCAGTGCCAGACCGGCTCAAAGACCAGGTGCTCGTACACCTCCTGCGGCTACAGCCGCGATCGCGGGGTGATCGCGGCTGACGAGCTCGGCGACGAGACGCCGACCATGCGCCAGTATCTCGGCTACCGGCCCGAGCGGCTGCTGCCGGTGACGGTGGAGAGCGAGGGGCCGCTCCTCTTCGTCAATCTCGATCCCGAGGCCGCACCGCTCGCCGAGCGGCTCGACGACACTGCCGAGGCCCTTGACCTCGACGAGACCGCGGGCTGGGAGAACGTCGAAAGTTTCTGGGTGGAGTACGAGGCCAACTGGAAGCTCCTGGGCCGCGCGCTGCTCCGCTCGCTCACGCCCGAGGCCAAGGCCGCGAAGAAGGGCGCTGCCGACGTCATCGCTCTCCGAACACACGCCGACTTTTCAGGTGTGCCCGCGACCGTGTCCTGGCTGCTGCCCAACCTGATCCTGCTGCGCGGGGAAGACCATCTGGTGAGCATCGTGCTGCAGCCCACCGCCCTGGAGGAGGCGCTCGCCAGGGTGAGGATCAGCGGCGCACGACCGATCGAGGCCACGCACGCAGACGCGTTGCGCGCCGCTCTCGACGAGGCCGGCAGCACGGCGTCGATGCTACAGGACGAGCTGGCCCGGTTCGGGACGCCGTCCAGGCCGAAGACCAGCCTCGCCTCTCTCCCGCTCGAAGAGGACCGCGCCGCCCACCTGCTCCAGACCTACGTGATCGGGCGGGTGCTGAAGCGCCACGAGGTCCACTGGTCGGGCCCGCTCTACGCGGCCGCCACGCGCTGATGGTCTTCAGCGTCCAGCAGATCAAGTACGAAATCCTCGCCTACATGAAGGAGTTCGGCGGGGACTTCGGCGACTACTACGTCGGCATCGCGGCCGATCCGAAGAAGACCCTGCTCGAAGTCCACAAGGTGGACGAGGCCGCCGACCCCTGGCTCTACAAGCAGGCGCTCACCTTCTACGCCGCGCAGACGGTTCAGGACTACTTCCTGCGCCGTCTCAAGGCCGACGGCGAGCCGGTGCTCGACGGCGACGAAGATACGGACTGCGTCTATGTCTACAAAAAGAGCGAGCGGACCGTCCCGTAGCGGGCGGCGCCGCGCTGCGCCTTGTGCGCAGCAGAACGCCGCCATCGAAGAGGGGCGGCGCGCCTACATGGCCCGCGAGTTCGAGAAGGCGCGGGCGCTCTGGCTGCCGCTCGCCGAGGCCGGCAATGCCGAGGCGCAGGCCTGGGTCGGCTCGCTCTACGCCAACGGAGACGGCGTCGAGGCCGACGCGGCGGCGGCGTTTGCCTGGTATCTCAAATCAGCCGAGGGCCGGAACGTGCTGGCCCAGAGCAACGTCGGCGCGATGTACGCCATGGGCAGCGGCGTCGCCGCGGACATGGCGGAGGCGGTGCGCTGGCTGCGGCGTGCGGCCCGCGGCGGCGATGCCAACGCCTGCTTCAACCTCGGCGTGCTCTACAGCCAAGGCAACGGCGTGCCGCAGAACCACGCCCGCGCCGCCGAGTGGTACCGCAAGGCGGCCGAATCCGGGCACTACCAGTCCCAGGCGCGCCTCGGCCACATGTATTTGGCAGGCGAGGGGGTGAAGAGGGACCGCGTTCAGGCCTTCCTGTGGCTCTCGCTCGCCGCGCGGCATGGCATCGGCAGCGCGCTCACCGCGCTGGAGGCCGTGGTCAAGGAGATGTCGTCGGACGAGAAGGCGCAAGGCATGCGTCTCGTTGCCCACTGGCGCGGCAAGGCCGAGAGCGACGCCGACGTGCTCATCGATCCGGTGCCCGTTTAGGGGGCACGCTATCCTGACCCGGCCGGCGCGGGCGGGGTGCAGGCGAAGCGGTCGATCACCCCGGTCTTGTCGTTCACCTCGACCTCGAAGGTCCGCTCGGCGAGCTCGCCCCACAGCCCCGATTCCTCGGTCGGGCAGGCATTGCGCGGCCCGATCTCGCCCGGTCGGGCTGCCTCGCCGTGGCGGGGCGAGCGGATGCCGGGAGAGAAGTAGACCTCCACCTCGACCGGACCCGCTTCAACCCGCGTCGTGTCGCCGACTTCCCAGCCTGCCGGCAGATCATGGCTGCGGTAGTAGCTCTTGATCCGGCGCACGGTATCCTCGGGATCGACGTGCTCTTCGGCCCCGGGCGCTGCGGCCTGCTGTTCCGTTCCGGTACCGCCGCGGCGCAACTGCTGCCCGGTCTCGTAGACGATCACGAACAGAAGAAGTATCCCGATGATGATGCCGTAGCGAAGCCATCGCCGCTTCGACGGCACCTTGCTTGCGCGGCGTCGCCCCACGATGTTTCCGTCGCTTTCGAGTAAGATCGCCGTCTCTCAGGCGCAGGATACCGATCGCGGTCAAGGGAGTGAAACGATGCCGATCCCGCGGAACATTCAGGAGGAGCTCGAGAAGAGGGACGAGCTGATCCTGGCCCTGGAAATGATGGTCGTCGATCAGGCCTGCCGTCTGCTCGCCGCAGAGGCGGTGCTGCGCGAGCTCGTCCCGCCGAAGCGGAAGCCGTCGCAGGAGAAGATCGAGGCTCACATTGTCGAAGCTGCGGAGCGCTTTCGCCAGCGCTTCGAGGGCGAAAGCGTCGCGGGGTTCACCGATCGCGCAAAGCGCATTGCAGCCGAGTTGGTTGGGCGTTAGCGCCGCCTACCTAGCTCCGACGCGGGCACGACCGTGATTGCCGGAGACGCGCGCGCGACCTATCGGCGCATCGCGCGCTTCTACGACTTCCTCGATGGATCGTTCGAGCGCAAGCGATATGCACCGATCCGGGGCACGCTGTTCGCCGGGCTCACGGGGCGGATTCTGGACGCCGGCGTCGGGACCGGACGCAACATCCCTTACTATCCCGCCGGCGCTGCAGTGGTGGGGATCGATCTCTCGCAGGCGATGCTCGCGCAGGCCCGCGCCCGACGCGATACGCTGGGCAGCGACGCGCCGCTCGCGGCAATGGACGTGCTCAGGACCGCATTCGCCGACTCAAGCTTCGATGGCATCGTCGCGAGCTTCGTCTTCTGCGTTCTGAGGCCCGATCAGCAGCGGGCGGCGCTCACCGAGCTGGCGCGGATCGTAAGGCCCGGCGGAGAAATTCGTCTGCTCGACTACACGTGGTCCAAGAAGCCGGGGCGGCGGCTCATCATGCGCTTGTGGGCGCCCTGGGTGCGCTGGGCCTACGGCGCGGGCTTCGACCGCGAGCCGCACCGCCATGTCGAGCCCGCCGGCCTCGTGCTCGCCGAGGACCGCTTCCTGATCGACGATGTCGTGAGGTACCTGGTCGCCCGCCGGCCGTAGGCCGGCTGCCGTGAGCGACAAAGTACTAATTCTGCTGGTTGAACAGCGCGGAAAGCGTGCCCTGGTTGACCGAGATATCGTGCCGGCCGTAGAGCGACGCCCGATAGACATCCGTGAGATCGCCGCGCCACGCCCGCGAAAGCTGGTCGCGCAGCCGGTCGCGCTCTTCCCCGGTCGCGCCCCGGCCGGCGTCGGAGACCTGGGTGAGCATCGCGACGGCCCACCCGTCGGCGGTCGGCGCCACGATCGGCTCCCGGCTGCCTTCGTCGCCCTCGAACAGGCCCTGGATCAACGCGAACGAGGTGTCCGGCGCGGCGCCCTGCCCATCGCGCCGCACGTTCTCCAGCGTGGTCACCCTGAAACCCGCGTCGCGGGCGGCCGCATCGAGGCCCTCGCCGGCCCTGACCCGGTCGGCCAGGGCATTCGCGATCCGTTCGGCGGCTCCTTGCTCCTCCGCGCGCACCAGCGCCGAACGCACCTGGCTCCGCACTTCCTCCAGGGGGCGCGGCGCGGGCTCGACCACCTCGTCCACCCGCAGGATGACGAAGCTGCCGTCGCCGAGCTCGGTCTGCAACGATTCTCTTCCCTCCGCCGTCTCGTAGATGAGCGTCAGAATGTCGTCGCGCTCGGCCAGCTCGACGAGCACCGGGGACCCGCCCCGGTCGAGCCCGGTCCGGGTGATGCCGTTGACGACGATCGGCTCGACGCCGACCGCGGCCGCGCCCATTTCCAGCGAGGCGCCGCCGCCGAGCTCGTCCTCCAGCACGGTGGAGAGGCGAAAGAGCCCCGCGCCCGCGAGGTCGAGCGCCATCTCGTCGTGCAGCTCCTGCTTCACTTCCTCGAAGCTCTGGCGCCGCGCCGGCTCCACCTTCTCCACCTTGAAGAGGTGCCAGCCGAACGGGGTTTGCACCGGCTCGCTGACCGAGCCCTCGGAGAGGCGGAAGACCGCCTCGCTCGCGCTCCTGAGCGGGCCATCGGGCTCGAAATTGGGGATGGTCAGCACGCTCGCCCCGCTCCGGTCGAGGTCGTCGGCGACGGTGTCGAAGTCCTCGCCTTCCGCCAGCCTCTGAGTGCCTTCACGTATCAGTGCCTCGTCCTGGGCGTTGATCTGGATGACCGCGCGTCGTTCCGGCAGCTCGAACTCGTCGATCCGGGCCTCGTACTCGGCATAGACGTCTTCGTCGCTCAGTTCGATCTCCGAGACCATGGCTTCCGGGGTGAGGTGAACGAGCACCGCGCTGCGCCGCTCGGGCGCCATGAAGGATGTCGAATTCTCGTCGTAATAGGCCTGGATGTCGGACTCGCCCGGCTCGGTGAGGCCGCCGATGCCGCGCGCGGGGATCAGAGCGAGCCGGGCGCTCCGCTTTTCCGCCCGGTAGCGGTGGAGGGCTTCGGTCATCGCTTCCGGCACGTTGCGGTCGCCGCCCACGGAGGTGAGGATCTGATCGCGGAGGAGGTCGATGCGAATCAGGTCCTCGTACTCGGTCCGGGTCATGTTGTTGCGCTCGAGGACGAGGTCGTAGAGCTCGGGATCGAACCTGCCCTGCTCGTTGCTGAAGGCCGGCGAGGCCTCGAGCTCCTGCCTGACGCTGAAGTCCGCCGCGCTCAGCCCGAGCTTGGATGCCTCGGCGTCCAGCAGGTACTCGCGGACGAGGAGGTTGAGCACCTGGCCGGTGAGCCCGGCCTGGTGGGCCTCGTCGCGGGTCAGATCGGGGCGGCCGGAGCGGTCTCGCTCGCGCTGCAGGGCGCGCTGAAACTGGCGGTCGAACAGGACCGTGGGAACGTCGACGTCGCCCACCGTCGCCACCGCCGATCGGCTGCCGCCGGTAAACACGTCATTGATGCCCCAGGCCCCGAAGCTCAAGGCCAGGACGATGATGACGGCACGGCTCGCCCACGACTTGGTGGCCTGGCGCATGGATTGCAGCATTGCGGAACTCGCCCGATGGTGGAGGCGCACCCGAGCCAGCGCGGGGCGCGCGTTGCGCCGGATAATAGGAGCGCCTGTGCGCACCGGGCAACACGCAACCTGTCGTTCCGTTCACGATCTCGCTACTCCGCCGTCCCGCCCCGTGCGCCTGGCCCGAGGGTGCCGGGCGTGATAGAGCGGGGTGGTCTCGCCCGCCGCCTGCACTTATGTACAGGGGACGAGGCGCAAACACCCACAACCGCAGCCCGCGCTCATGCCGCCCCGACCGCTCTTCGTGGCCAATTGGAAGATGAACGGCCTCCATGCCGACGGCCTCGCGCGCGCCAGTGCGCTCGCAGGCCACGCGGCGGGCGGCGATTGCGGCGGCGATATCGTCGTTTGCCCGCCGGCCACGCTGCTTTTCGCGCTGAGGGCCGTGTTTGCGGGCTCGCGGATCGAGCTCGGCGGGCAGGATTGCCACGCCACGCCGGAGGGCGCGCACACCGGCGACGTGAGCGCGCCGATGCTCGCCGATGCCGGCTGCGCCTACGTCATCGTCGGCCATTCGGAACGCCGCGCGGGCCACGGCGAGGCGGATGAGACGGTGGCGGGCAAGGCGGCGGCGGCCCATGCGGCGGGGCTCGCAGCCATCGTCTGCGTCGGCGAGAGCGCGGTCGACCGCGACGACGGGCGGGCGCTCGCGGTGATCGGCCGCCAGGTCGAGCGCTCGCTGCCCGACGGTTCGACGACCGACAACACTGCGATCGCCTACGAGCCGGTCTGGGCCATCGGCACCGGCCGCACGCCGGCTCCGGCCGACATCGAGGCGGCGCACGCCGAAGTGCGCGCCGGGTGGGAGAGGCGATTTTCAGGGAGCGGTGCGGCGCTCCGCGTGCTATATGGCGGCTCCGTCACGGCGCGGAACGCGGGGGAGATCACGGCCGCGCCGGGTGTCGACGGTGTTCTGGTCGGCGGTGCCAGTCTCTCTGCGGACACGTTCTGGCAGATTTGCCAGGCGTGCCGCTGAATCCGTCCGGAAGTAGCGGCAAGGAGCGGCAGTGGAAACGATTTTACTCGTGGTCCTGATCGTCATCGCGATTGCGATGATCGGGCTCGTGCTGCTGCAGCGGAGCGAGGGCGGCGCGCTCGGCATCGGCGGCCCCGGTGCCATGTTCTCGGCGCGCGGCACCGCGAACCTGCTGACGCGCGCGACGGCGGGACTGGCGGCGGCGTTCATGATACTGAGCCTGGTATTGGCTATTCTCTCCGGCAGCTGGTCGGAGAAGGAATCGGTGCTGGATACTGTGGAAGAGGATCCGCTGATCATCGAGGACGACCTCCCATTGCCGGGCGAGCTCGACCTGCCCACCGACATCGAGCCGCTGGACCTGCTCGAGGACGACCGTCCCTCCGTCCCCCGCGCGGAGTGACGGGCCGCGCCGCCCTGACGACGCTCTCGGCATCGTAGGGCGCCGCAGCCCCTGGCGGGGCCGGCGGGGACGATCCAAATAATCCGCCGAAGGGTGGTGGCGACTCGGGTGCGTTTGATAAGGTAGGGGTCCATGACGCGGTACATCTTCGTCACCGGCGGCGTGGTCTCCTCCCTCGGCAAGGGCCTGGCTTCGGCGGCGCTCGGCGCGCTTCTGCAGGCGCGGGGCTACCGGGTTCGGCTCCGCAAGTTCGACCCCTACCTCAACGTCGATCCGGGCACCATGAGCCCGTTTCAGCACGGCGAGGTCTACGTCACCGATGACGGCGCCGAGACCGACCTCGACCTCGGGCACTACGAGCGCTTCACCGGCGTGCCGTCGCGCCGCTCGGACAGCGTCACCGCAGGCCAGATCTATCAGACCGTGATCGCGAAGGAGCGGCGGGGCGACTACCTCGGCGGCACAGTGCAGGTGATCCCCCACGTCACCGACGCGATCAAGGACGCGATCGTTCGCGACAGCGACGGCGCCGATTTCGTGCTGGTTGAGATCGGCGGCACGGTGGGCGATATCGAGGGTCTGCCGTTCTTCGAATCCATCCGCCAGTTCGCCTACGAGCACGGGCGGGAGAGGGTGATGTTCGTGCACCTGACGCTCGTGCCTTACATCGACACCGCCGGCGAGCTGAAGACCAAGCCTACCCAGCACTCAGTGAAAGAGCTGCGCAGCATCGGCATCGCGCCCGATCTGCTGCTCTGCCGGGCGAACCGCCCGATCCCCGAGGCCGAGTGCAAGAAGATCGCGCAGTTCTGCAACGTGCGCGAAGACAACGTGATCACCGCGACCGACGTGGAGACCATCTACCAGGTCCCGCTCAGCTATCACGCGGAGGGCTTCGACACCCAGGTCATGCGCTACTTCGGCATTGCCGGCGCGCCGGCGCCGGACCTCTCCGGCTGGGAGAGGATCGTCAAGCGCACGCTCACGCCGGAGGGCGAGGTGGCGATCGCGGTGGTCGGCAAGTACACCGGGCTGCGCGACGCCTACAAGTCGCTCTTCGAGGCGCTCACGCATGGCGGGGTCGCGAACAGCGTCCGCGTCGATACCCGCTGGATCGAGGCCGACGACCTGGAGGTTAACGGCACCGCTGGTGCGCTGGAATCCGTGCATGGCGTGCTGGTGCCGGGCGGCTTCGGCGAGCGCGGCGTACCGGGCAAGATCGCGGCGGTGGAGTATGCGCGCACGCGGGGCGTCCCCTACTTCGGCATCTGCTTCGGCATGCAGCTCGCGGTGATCGAGACCGCGCGCAACGTCGCCGGAATCGCGGGTGCCGACTCCACCGAGTTCGGCCCCTGCGATGAGCCAGTGATCGGGCTGATGACCGAGTGGGATCGGGACGGCGAGGTGGAGCGCCGCAACGCGGGCGACAACCTGGGTGGCACCATGCGGCTCGGTGCCTACGAGGCCGTACTGGCGGAAGGGAGCCGCGTGCGGTCGATCTACGGCAGAGAGCGGATCTTCGAGCGCCACCGCCACCGCTACGAGTTCAACATCGGCTACCGTGAGCGGCTGTGCGACGCGGGCATGGAGGTGGCGGGCCTCTCCCCCGACGGGGCGCTGGCTGAGATCGTGGAGCGCCCCGACCATCCGTGGTTCGTGGGCGTGCAGTTCCATCCCGAGCTCACCTCGCGCCCCTTCCAGCCGCATCCGCTCTTCGCCTCCTTCATCGGGGCGGCGGTCAGGCAGGCGCGGCTGGTCTGAGAGCACAATGAGGGCGATGTGAGCGAGACGCCCGCCGATGGCCGGGTGGCGATAGGCGATTTCGAGGTCGGCAACACCTTGCCGCTCGCCCTCATCGCGGGCCCCTGCGCGATCGAGGGGCGCGACCACGCGCTCCGGGTGTCGGAGACGCTGGTCCAGATGACGGCGGCCCGGAATATGCCGTTGGTCTACAAGAGCTCCTTCGACAAGGCCAACCGCACCTCGGCCGGGAGCCCGCGCGGCATCGGCATCGACGAGGGGCTCGCCATCCTGGAGGCGGTGCGCGAGGCCCACGGCTGCCCGGTGCTGACCGACGTGCACCTGCCCGAGCAGTGCGAAGTGGTGGCGGAAGCGGTGGACGTGCTGCAGATTCCGGCGTTTCTGTGCCGCCAGACCGACCTGCTGCTGGCGGCGGCGGCCACCGGCAAGGCGATCAACGTGAAGAAGGGGCAGTTCCTCGCGCCCTGGGACATGCGCCACGTGGTGGCGAAGATCACCGGCGCCGGCAATAGCCGGGTGCTGGTGTGCGAGCGAGGCGCGAGCTTCGGCTACAACACCCTGGTCTCGGACATGCGGAGCCTGCCGCTGCTGGCGGAGACCGGCTGCCCGGTGGTGTTCGACGCCACCCATTCGGTGCAGCAGCCGGGCGGGCAGGGCTCGTCGAGCGGCGGGCAGCGGGAGTTCGTGCCGGTGCTGGCGCGGGCGGCGGTTGCGGTCGGCGTCGCGGCGGTGTTTATGGAGACTCACCCGGCGCCCGACGAGGCGCCCTCCGACGGCCCCAACATGGTGCCGCTGGATGCCCTGCCCGCGCTGCTCGACCGGCTGCTCGCCTTCGACGCGCTGGCGAAGAATTCGTGAGGGAGAGAGCGATGAGCGAGGGATGCGTGTTCATCGGCGGCGAGTTCGTCGCGCCCGAGGACGCCAGGATGTCGATCTTCGACGCAGGCTTCGTCTGGAGCGACACCGTCTACGACGTGACCTCCACCTGGGCCGGCTGGTTCTTCATGCTGGACGAGCACCTGGAGCGCTTCGAACGCTCCTGCGCCGGCTTCCGGCTGGAGAACCCTTACAGCGTCGACGAGATGCGCAGCATCCTCGCCGAATGCGTGGCGCGGACCGGGCTCGACAACTGCTACGTGAAGATCCAGCTCACCCGCGGCGTGATCCAGAGCCAAACCCGCGACCCCCGCCTCGGGTCCCCCGAATTCGTGGCCTACGCCACGCCTTACGCCTGGATCTGGGGCGAGGAGAAGTGCCGCAACGGTGCCGCGCTCTATCTGAGCGGCGTCGAGCGGGTCTCGTCCAAGGCGATCGACGCCCGCTACAAGAATTACAACCGGGCGGACTTCGTGCAGGCCCGCTTCGAGGCCTACGACAACGGCTGCGACGACGCGATCCTGGTGGGCGCTGACGGCTCGCTCACCGAAGGGCCGGGCTACAACATCTTCGTCGTGCGCGACGGCAAGGTAGCGACGCCCGAGAGCAACGTGCTGGAGGGGATCACACGGCGCGCGGTCGCCGAGCTCTGCGATGAGGAGGGAATTCCCTTCGCCTACCGCCGGATGGAGCCGGAGGAGCTTGGCGAGGCCGACGAGCTCTTCGCGAGCACCACGGCGGGCGGCGTAATGCCGGTGGTGCGCCTCGGCGACAAGCCCATCGGCAACGGCCACGCCGGCCTCGTCACCAGCCGCATCCAGTCCCGCTATTGGCAGAAGCGCGAGGAGGGCTGGCACGGCACGCGGGTGGAGGACATTCGCGCCGCCGCTTAGACGGCGTAGACAGGCGTGGGGCCGCCCCGCCCTATAGGGTCCCCGGACCATGGTGCGGTGCACGGCGCGCGGCGGGCGCGTCATCATCGCGCCATGGGATACGCGAGCGATCAGGCCGCGACGGGCGGGACAGCTGAACCAGCGGGCCTTTTGCTTCCGCGCGCAAGACCGGGCGGGCTTGCGCGACGCGCGTGCGGGACATCCCGCTTATCCCACCGCATCCCACTTATCCCACCGCATCCCACTTGTCCCACCGAATCCCGCTTATCCCGCCAAATCCCACCTATCCCGCCAAATCCCACTCGATCCCACTTGTCCCGCCCAAAATGCTGTCTGTCTCACTTGCGGCGCAGACGCTGAATGAGAGGGACCGCAGCATCGGAGCGCAGCGGCGCGAGGGGCGGGTCAGCGATCCACGTAGTCCTCGATGTACTGGCGCACCACCTCGTCGAGCGGCGGGTTCTGGGGCAGGCCGAGGGCGGCCGCGCGGTCGGCCTTCGCGTAGGCCGGCCAGGAGCCTACCAGCCTTTGTATCGCCTCGTCGGGCGCGTCGATGACGGCGCCGAGGTTGCGGTCAGCGCCCACGCGCTCCAGCGTTGCCACCATCTCCCCTGCCGTCGCCGAGAAGGAGGGCAGGTTGATGGTGCGATCGTCGCCGAGCGCCGCGCTCGGCACCTCGTGGAGGGCGACCAGGCCATCCACGATGGTACGGTAGCCGCCGAGGACGATGCGCGTGTCCCGGCTCACCGGGAGCGCGTGGTCGATGCCGGCGAGCGGCTCGCGGAAGAGCCCGCTGGCGAAGCCGGACGCCGCCCTGTTGGGCTTGCCCGGCCGCACGATCACCGTGGGCGGCCTGCCGCCGCGCCCGTCCAGCCAGCCCTTGCGGGTGTAGTCGGCCACCAGGTGCTCGTTGATCACCTTGGTCACGCCGTACGTTCCCTGCGGCGTGATCTTGGTCTCGTCCGAGATGGTTCCCGGCAGGGCGCTGCCGCCGTAGACCGCGATGCTGCTGGTGAAGACGAGGCGCGGCAGCCCCGGCGCCGCGCGGCAGGCTTCGAGCACGTTGAGCCCGCCGGTGAGGTTCACGCTAAGCGCCAGGTCGAAGTCCTGCTCCGCGCCAGCGCTCACCACCGAGGCGAAGTGGAAGACCGAGAGCGAGTCGCCCGCGATCAGCCCCCGCACCGTCTCCCCATCGGCGACATCACCCGCGACGAGGGAGACCCGCGCGTCATCCAGGCCCGGCGGCGGCCGGTCGGGCACGGCGGCGTCGAAGAGGATCAGCTCGTCGATCCGCTCCTGCGCGCCGGATGCGCCGGTCAGCGTGTCCCGCTCCAGCAGCGTCAGCGCGAGCCTCTGCCCGAGGAAGCCCAGCCCACCCGTAATCACCACCTTCATGCGTGCTCTCCCACCGCTCGGTCCCGTTCCCGCCCAACATATCCTATTGGCAGGGCGTGCCGGTATGCGGATGATACGCGCGCAGCTTCCGCGCCGCTCCTCGTGGGCGGCGGGAGCACGGCGTTGCGATGGGGGCGAGGATGACGGCATCGGAGACTCTTGGGCCGAACCAATCTCTGATCGACGAGCGCGAGTCGCGGGCCCGGCTCATCACGCCGGCGCTGGTGCTCGATCTCGACGCGATGGAGCGCAACATCGCCGCCATGGCGGCCTACGCGGCGGAGCAGGGCGTCGCCATCCGCCCCCACGCGAAGACCCACAAGAGCGTGCAGATCGCGCG
>JAJDVB010000052.1 GCA_022826345.1 Alphaproteobacteria bacterium | reverse complement strand
GAGTGGCCGATGATCTGGTAGCCGCCCGGCGTGCGCGCCGGGTAGAGGCAGGTGACCGAGCCGCCGTAGCCGAGGGTGCCCTTGGGCGTCCAGGTGCGGGGCGGGTTGTACTTGGGCGCCGTGAGACGGCAGCGGGGGTCCAGCGCAATCAGCGAAGCCAACCCGGGATAGAAACCCAGCGCCGCCACCCAGTATTCCGTGCCCGAGTGGATGCGCGCGAGCTGGGCGCGGCTCTCCAGCCCGTTGAGCCGCACCATGAGGTCGGGGTCGTACTCCTTCTCGCCGATGCGGGCGCAATAATCCTCCCAGCAGGCGCGGGTGACGTGGTCGAAATAGAGCACCGGGAAGGTGTAGAGCGGGCTCGGCAGCTCCACGTCCTCCAGCGAGCCGAGGGAGGCGTGGATTCCGCCGATCTCGCGCACCACGTCGTCGTAGCCGATGCGGTCGGGATCGTAGCTGATGACGATGGAGGCCATGTTGGGCAGCAGCTCGATGATGCCGTCGAACGCGGCCTCGCGGACGCGCGCGGTGAGCGCGTGGACCAGAAAATTGAGGTCGAAATTGAGCTCGTCGCCCAGCTCCATCTCGATGAAGCGGTCGCCGCCCGGCGTGAATCGCGGCTCGTCGTAGATCATCGTGCGCGGCGGAGTAACGCGCCCTCAGCCGTTGAAGGGGACGTGGGCGACGCTGTCCTCGACCTCGATGCCGAGCACGGCGCAGAAGCTGCCGAGCAGCTGGTAGTAGCCGATCATCACCACGAGATCGACGAGGCCTGCCTCGCCGAGCGACTCGCGCAGCCCGGCGACCAGCGCGTCGTCCACGTCCTCGCCGCTCGCCAGCAAGCGGCAGAGGCGGAGCGCCGGCCCCAGCGGCGCGGGCTCGGCCTCGATGGCGAGCGTGCCCACGGCCGTGCGGAAGCGCTCCGGCACCTTGTGGATGTGGTGGTCCCACTCGTAGACGTTGCCGACCGCCTGGGCGACGGTGCAGATGACCATTTCGCGCATGTCGTTATCCAGTGCCGAATGCCAGCGCACGTGCTCGCCCACGGCAGCCACCGCCCTCAGCGCGTCCGGGCTCTGTCCCATCACCGCGAACATGTTGGGCATGAAGTCGAGCTTGCGGGTCTCGACCACGTGGTCCCAGATCTCCGTCTTCGCAGGCGGAAAGTCGCTGCGGTCCGCGCGCGGCAGGCGCTGGGTCTCGGCGTAGCTGGTCATGCGTCTCTCTCTTTCGTGTTCCCTCAAGCGCCGGGCGCTCGCATCGCGCGCCTGCGCGCGTGGACGCGCGACGCTCGCTTGGCTTCGCGCTACGCGCGCGGCGCTAGCGCGCCGTCCGGGCCTTCGGCCCGGTGGTTCATATTTCCCAGTGAGATGACCCCGTTCACTCCGCGAACGCCTCGATCATCGCATCGTGGTTGGCCAAAGATTCCTCGCGGTCGATGAAGGGCATCGGGCAGTAGAGCAGCACGGTCTCGAACAGCCCCTCGAAGCGGTCCAATTGGCCGCGCACGTCGTCCGGCGTGCCGGCCAGCACCAGCGCGTCCACCATGTCGTCGGTCACGAGGTCGGTCATGGCGGCGAGGTCTGCGCGTGCCCAGGCGTCACGGATCGCCATCTTCTCCCGCGTGAAACCCGCCGGGTCGAGCACCTGGTCGAAATAGGGCAGGCAGGAATAGAACGCGATCGGTCCTCGCGCGCGACGCCGCGCACGCTCCCGGTCCCGGTCCACCGAGCAGACCTTGAGCGAGCCAAGCTCGATATCGGCACGGGTGCGCCCGGCCTTGGCAAGCCCCTTGTCGATGTTCGGAAGCACGATGTCGGTGAAATAGCGCGGCGTGTTGAGCAGGTTGGCGAGCAGGCCGTCGGCGATCTCGCCGGTGAGCTGCAGCATCGCCGGCTGCACAGCGGCGAGGTAGATCGGTGGCGGCATGCAGGGCGGCGCGAGCACGCGGCGGTAGTCGCGGATGGTGATGATCTCTCCCTCGTACTCGATGGGCGATTCGGGGCTCGCGGTCCACATCAGGCGGATCGCCTCGACGTACTCCCGCATGCGCCGCACCGGCCTGCGGTAGGGGAGGCCGTGCCAGTTCTCGTTCCACGCGGGCGGCGCGGTGCCGAGGCCAAGCACGAAGCGGCCTTCTGTGAGCTCCGCCATCGACATGGCGCTGATCTCGGTGAGCGCCGGCGGCCGGGCGAAGACGGCGACGCCGGTGCCGAGACGGGCGCGCTTGCACCGGGCCGCCATGCCGGCGAGGGGCACGAAGGCATCGCGGCCGAGCTCGGTTGTCCAAAGGCTCTCCGCGCCCGCGTCCTCGGCCTTGGCCGCGAAGTCGATGGTTTCCTGCAGCGTCAGGTTGTCGCCGCTGAAGAGCACGCCCCATTTCCACTTGCGGGCCATCGGTTCTCCCTCGTGTCAGCGCGGCTCGGCGCGAAGCGCGGCGGTGGCGGCCTCGTCCACGCCACCGTCGGCGGCGATAGCGACGCCGTACTCGTCGCGTGCGCGCTCGGCCGAGATGTAGCCGTCCTCGACATCTGCGGCCACCGCGGCGGCCGGGCGGGTGAAGGGGTCGCCGAAGCCGCCGCCGCCGCCGGTTACCACCGCGACGCGGTCGCCCTCCGCCAGCGCCTGATAGGGGATGCGCGCAACCCGCTTGACGGCGCCGTTGCTCTCGATCCGCATGTAGTTGTTGGAGCCTTCGCCGCCGCCTTCCAGCCCCCAGGGGCGCTCGATGGAGCGGCCAATGCTGCAATAGGTGTGGGCCTCGTCGCCGGCCACCTCGAACTCGCGGACCACGCCGAAGCCGCCCCGGTGGCGGCCTGCGCCGGCGCCGTCCTCGACATTGAGGGCGTAGCGGCGGATGGCGAGGGGAAATTTAGCCTCGAAGAGCTCGACCGAATAGTTGTAGGTGTCGCCGTCGGTGGTGGCGATGAGCGCGCTGGTGCCGTCGCCCGAGGCCGTGGCGCCCCAGCCGCCGATGGCGGGCTCGATGTGGACGTAGACCTCGCCGCTCTCCGGGTCGCGGCCGTAGAAGTAAGTGCCGGCAAGGCTCATGTATGAGCCGGCGCTGAAGCGCTCCGGCGCAACCTCCGCCAGCGCCTTCCAGGCAAGCTCGGAGGCGTGGGCCGAGCCTTCGTAGTACCAGCCGGTGGGCGCCGGCTTCTCGGCGGTGAACACGGTGCCGGGCGGGCAGACCAGGCTCACCGGGCGGAACCAGCCCTCGTTGGAGGGCGCCTGCGGGTCCACCAGGGACTTGAACACGGTCTTGACCGCCGAATCGAGAGCGCCGAAGGCGCAGTTGATCGGCCCCGCCACCATCGGACTGGTGCCGGTGAAGTCGAAGGTGATGGTGTCGCCCCGGATGCGCACGGTGACCGCGACGCGGAAGCGCTCGTCCGTGATGCCGTCGCCGTCGATCCAGTCCTCGGCCGTGTAATCGCCGTCCGGCAACGCCGCGACCGCGGCCCGGCTCAGGCGCTCGCTGGTCTCCAGGATATGGCCGAAGGTGGCCTTGACCGCGTGGGTGCCGTAGCGGGCGAGGACCTCGCGCAGCCGAGTCTCGGCGATGCGCACGGCGGCGAGGCCTGCGTTGAAGTCGCCCAAGGACTGCACCGGGAGGCGCACGTTCTCGCGGATCAGCGCGATCACGTCGTCGATGGTCTCGTCGTCGCGGCAGACGCGGATACCGGGGAAGCGCACGCCCTCCTGATAGATCTCGGTGGCGGTGGGCGAGATGCTGCCGGGCACGGCGCCGCCGACCTCGCTCCAATGGGCCACGGAGATGGCGAAGGCGAAGAGCCGGCTCTCCACGAAGATCGGCTTGATCAGCGCGATGTCGCAACTGTGGGTGCCGCCCTCAAAGGGATCGTTGGTCATGAAGACGTCGCCCGGCCGCATGGTCTCGCCGTGGCGGCGCACGATGGAGCGTACCTGGGGCGCGAAGGTGCCGGTGAAGAGTGTGATGCCGTTGGTCTGCACCACGAGCTCGCCGTCCGCGTCGCAGAGGCCGCAGGCGAAGTCGAGCACCTCGTAGATCACGGGGCTCATGGAGGTCTTGGCGATGACGATGCCCATCTCGTCGGCAAGCGCGAGCAGCTTGCCGCGGATGATCTCGCGCGTGACCGGATCGGCGGCGGACTGGTTATCGGGTGCGGTCATGGTCCCTCCCGGCGCGGGATTGTTCCCGAGGCTCCGGTATCGCGCAAGCGACCCGCGGCTGAGCGCGTCGCGCGCACTGTGGCCGTGGCAGTTGTGGGCTATCGGGTTGGTGGTCCCAGGCGTTCTATCGCCTCGTCGGCGGTCATCACGTCGCCGTAAGACGCGAGGCAGACGGCGTAGGTCCAGGCGTCCTCTTCCGCCGAGCGGCCGCCGTTGGCGTCCGAGATCATGACCGTCTTGAAGTCGTAGGCGGCGGCCTCGCGGGCCGTGGTCTCGCAGCAGACGTTGGTGACGGTGCCGACGACCAGGACCGTGTCGACCCCGAGATCGTGCAGCACGCGCTCGAGACGCCCCTGGCTGCCGATGAAGCCGCCGAAGCGGTTCTTGTGGACAACGGGATCGGAGTCGCGCGCGTCGAGCGCGGGCCAGATCGCGTGGCTTTCCGTCCCCTCGCTGAGGCCGGCGCGGAAGACCGCCGCCGCCTCTTCGCCCAGGATGGTGTCGAGGTTGGTCCAGTTCCTGTCCGCCTCCGGGCCGTAGGTGGAGACCACCCAGACGACATGGCCGCCCATGGCCCGGAGCGCGGCGGCGAGGCGGTTGACCGTGGGCACGATCGCCCTTGCGTGCGGGATCTCGGACGGGCTGCCCTCGCGCATGAAGTGGACCTGTAGGTCCACCACCAGGAGCGCCGTGCGCGCCGCGTCCAGGCTCTCGTAGGCGTGAAGCCGGCCGCGCCGGCGCAGCACACGATCGATGACGCGCTGGGGAATCCTGGCCGGCTCCATGGCGTGCTCCCGCCTCCAGTCTTGGTGCCGGCATTCTCGCACAGGCACCAAACGCCGGCCTCTATTCGCAGACCACGCCGTCGCCGTCCCCGTCGCGCATGTAGCGATAGGCCGGATGGTCGCGCGGCACGGGCGCGATGCCGTGATGTCGCGCCTCCGCGCAGGTGATGCGGCCGTTGCGATTGTCGTCATAGAGAGCGAGCACGTCGGACGCCGAGACGGTGCGAGTCCGTGTGTCCGAGGCGGTGCGGGTGGGCTCGATCGCCAGCGATGTGGTGAAGATCATCTCGGTGGATTCGCAGCCCGAAAGAACCCGTTCGAGCGCGGCAGCCTCACGCCGGTCGACAGTCAAAGCGTACGCGCGCTTGACCGCGACGATACGCGCCGCGTACCAGCAGCGGTTCATCGGCGGCAGCCATTCCGCGAAATCGAAGGCGCATTTTCCGCCGCTTCCGCAGCGGTTCACCTCGGGCGCTGCCAGGGTCAGGTTGAGCAGGTCGGAAGCAAAGTGCCGCCGAAGATCGGGGCCGGCGGCGCAGAGCCCGCTGTCATGAGCCTCGGAGACGGCGACGATGTGCTCGATGTCGGTTTGTCGCGTGGTCGAGTAGTGCCGCCCCGTGTAGGGCCCGTAGACCCTGCCTCCCATGGTGGCCACGATCTTGTCCTCGACCGACCGCGGATAGCGGTAGTCGTCCCGGTCGTATGGCGCGCAGCGATGCTCCGGCGCGATCGCGAGGCCGCGCCAGGTCTCTGCGCCCAAGGCCTGACCACCAACGGCGATGCCTGCGGCTAAGATCGCAAGTGCGGCAAGCGCCATGGTCGCCGTGCGGCCTGGGAGCCCGTGTGCTCGTGTCATCGCGACACCCCTTATGAATCATGTGAATCGAATTGACCGTTTAGCTCTCGGAATTGAGCCATACGATTCAGATTCGTCGATCAATTTTTTGGCCGCGACGGCTCAGGTTTCTTCAGGTTTCAATGGGGTGGCGCGTGCCTTCAGGGGCGTGCGCGCGGGATGAGGAGGCGGGAGGGAAGGCGCGGCTTGCGGGCGGCCCCGCCGCGGCATAGCTTCGGCGCGCTACCGCCGTGGCCGACGACAGGGGAGGAAGAAGGGATGGCGAAGATTGTCGAGGTTCGCGCGAGCGCGCATTCGTGCCCGTTCGAGAGCAACTTCGTGCGCCTGGGCCTCGGCACCAACACCAAGCGCGACATCGTGCTGGTGCGGATCACGGACGAGGGCGGCGCGGTCGGCCTGGGCGAGGCCCATCACGGCCAGAATCCCACGGCGATGGCGACGGTGATCCAGGACGGTCTTGGCTCGCTCATCATCGGCGCCGACCCGCTGGACAGCGAAGGCATTTGGCACCGGCTCGAGCGTCAGCAGATCGTCACCCACGGGCTCGGCGCCGGCAGCATCACGGCGCTCGCGGGCATCGACAACGCGCTCTGGGATCTCAAGGGTAAGCTGCTGGGGCAGCCGGTCTACCGGCTGCTGGGCGGCTCAAAGAAGCGCATCCGCGCTTATGCCGGCGGTTTAAGTCTGGGCTTCAAGCCACCGGAAGAGCTGGAGAAAGAGGTCACAGCGCTGGTCGCCGAAGGCTACACGGCGATCAAGATGCGGGTGGGCGACCACCCAACGCGGGACGCCATGCGGGTCGGCCACATCCGCAAGACCTTCGGCGACGATCTCGACATCGCGGTCGATGCCGCCACCCGCTACGACCTGCTCGATATCCCGGAGGTGCTGCGCTACTGCGAGGAGAACCGGGTGTACTGGCTGGAGGAGCCGTTCACGCCGGACAACATCCCGGCCTATGCGGAGCTTCGCACGCGCACCGCGATCCCCATCGCGGCCGGCGAGAACCACTACGGCAGGCCGGCCTTCCGCGCGCTCTTCGAGGCGCGGGCGATCTCCATCTGTCAGGCGGACTTCTGCAAGTCGGGCGGGCTCAGCGAGCTCAAGAAGATCTCCGACATGGCCGCCGCCTGGCACATCCCGATGGCGCCGCACACCAGCCACAGCATCCTGAGCGCCGCCGGCAACGCGCACCTGCTGTGCGCGATCCCGAACGGGCTGATCTACGAGGCGGACGTGGCGGCGGTGAACCCGTTCCGCACCGACCTCGCCAAGGGCTACACGGGCGTCGTCGACGGCCATATCGAGCCGCCGGACGGGCCGGGTATCGGCATCGAGATCGACGAGACGGTGCTGGAGCGCTATCCGGCGATTCCGGGGCCCTGCTACATTCCCGGCTGGGCCAGGGAATAGGGCGGAGAGGCCAAGGCGAGGGGAGGGTGCCATGACGCCGGAAATCACGCCGACCGATGCCACCCTCGGCGCGGTGGTCAGCAACGTCCGGCTGAACGCGCTGGACGATGAGGCGTTCGCGGCCATCGAGGAGGCGTGGCACGACCATGCGGTGCTGATCTTCCCCGGTCAGCACCTCTCGGAGAAGGAGCAGGTCGATTTCAGCCAGCACTTCGGCCCGCTGGAGCGGAGCCTCACCAAGACCCACACGCAGGGCGACCCGGCGATCATCCACCTCTCCAACGTCAAGAAGGACGGCACGCTCTGGGGCACCGACAGCGACACGGGCAGGCTGCTGAAGGGCAACAACTACTGGCACACCGACAGCTCTTACAAGCGCATCCCGGCCAAGGCCTCGTTATTGACGGCGAAGATCGTGCCCAGGACCGGCGGCGAGACTGCCTTTGCCGACATGCGCGCGGCCTACGACGCCCTCGATGCCGCCATGCGGGACTGGCTCACGGACAAGGTCGCCGTGCACAGCTACGCCTACAGCCAGGGCAAGGTCGGCGGCATGGGCGGCATCACCCAGGACGAGTGGGACGCGCTGCCGCCGGTAGAGCAGCCGGTGATCCGCACCCATCCGGCGACGGGGCGGCGCAACCTCTACATCGGCCGCCATGCCAGCCACATCGTGGGCGAGGACCACGACGAGAGCCGCAGGCTCCTGGAGGAGCTCTGTGTCGAGGCCTGCCGGCCGCCCCGCATTCACATCCACAAGTGGCAGGTGGGCGACCTGGTGATCTGGGACAACCGCTGCGTGCTGCACCGGGGTCTGGGCCATCCGGCCGACCAGCCGCGCCGCATGGTGCGAACCACCGTCGCGGGTGACAGCGACGAGGCCAACGAGTGGGTCGCGTGAGGCTACGGCAGGTTGGCCAAGCGGGCTGATTTATTGTTGAAAATCGTGCGGCAGGCGGTCGATAAACAACAATAAATTGAGCACTGGGAGCTATCGATCGCACCCGTGCGGCGCCGCGACTAAGGCCGCCGCCGGGGCGTGCTAAGGTTGCGCGCCGCCTGTATGGTGGCGCCGCTGCGGCGGGACGGAGAGGGAGAAGCGTGATGGTTGAGTTGCCGGATCTGGCCAGACGGCTGCTGGACGGGAAGAATTTTGCGACCGTGGCAACCGTGATGGGGGACGGGCGGCCCCAGGCGTCGGTCATCTGGATTCACACCGACGGCCCGCACATCGTCTTCAACACGGCGGAGGGGCGGGTGAAACCCAAGAACATGCGCCGCGACGCGCGGGTCGCGATCGCCGTGTTCGACATGGAGAACCCTTACCAGCAGGCCATGATCCAGGGCCGCGTGGTGGCGATGGAGCACGAGGGCGCCGACGCGCACATCGACGCGATGGCCAAGAAGTACCTGGACCTGGACAGCTATCCCTACCGGCAGGAGGGCGAGCAGCGCGTGATCGTCAGGATCGCGCCGGAGAAGGTTGCGCTCATGGAATAGGCGCTGCCAGCGCTACGACGAGGGGAGTTGAGCGATGAGGCTAGAAGGCAAGCGGGCACTGATCACGGGCGCGATGGGCGGCATCGGCCGCAAGGTCGCCGAGCGTTTCGCCGCCGAGGGAGCCGTGCTGGCGTTGGCGGACGCGGTCGCGGGCGAGAGCCCGGTCGCAGGCGCACGGTGTTATCAGGTCGACCTCAGCAGCGTCGCGGAGTGCCAGCGGCTCGCTGTCGAGGTGGAGGCCGATCTCGGCCCGATCGACCTGCTCGCCAACTGCGTCGGCGTGTTCGAGCAGTCGTCGTTCGACGAGACCACGGAGGAGATCTGGGACCGCAACGTCGACATCAACCTGAAGGGCGTGTTCTTCCTGATTCAGGCGGTGGCGCCGCAGATGCGCACGCGCGGCGGCGGGCGCGTCGTCAACATCACGTCGATCGCCGCGATCCAGGGATTTGGCACCGCCCAGGCCTACTGCGCGGCGAAGGGCGGGCTCCTCAACCTCACACAGGCATTGGCCATGGCGCTCGCGCCCGACGGCATCAACGTCAATGCGGTGGGACCCGGCTTCATCCGCACGCAGATGACCGAGCACCAATGGACCGATGACGCCTTCAACGCCGGTCTCGCCCGTATGCTGGCCACCCGCAAGGGCTACATGGAGCCCGAAAACATCGCCGCAGCCGTGCTCTTCCTCTGCTCCGACGATGCCGCCCATATCCACGGCACCAACCTGCGCGTGGACGACGGCTGGCTCTCCGGCATCTCGGGTGCTGCGTTCTCGGACACCCACGCCTGACGCTCGAGACCGCAGACACGACGAGGACGGCGCGATGAAGTTCGGTCTGCTCTTCGCTCACCAGGTACCGCCGGAGAGCGGCATCGCGAGCCAGGAAACCTACCAGGACATGCTGCGCTGCCTGCCGCGGGCGGAGGAGCTGGGCTACGTCTCGGCCTTCCAGTGCTCCCACCATGTCCAGAAGGACGGCTTCTGCCCCGGTCCGCTGGTGGCGATGGCAGGGGCCGCGGCGGTCACCGAGCGGATGCGGATCGGTACGGCGGTGCTGCTGGTGCCGCTCTACGCGCCGCTCAGGCTCGCCGAGGATATCGCGGTGATCGACAACCTCTCGGGCGGGCGCTTCGTCTTCGGCGTGGCGCCGGGCTACGTCTCGCAGGAGTTCACCGCACACGGCGTGCCAAGGGAGGAGCGCGTCGGCCGTTTCGAGGAGGCGCTGGACCTGATGATCCAGGCCTGGACCGGGGAGCCGTTCTCCTTCGAGGGGCGCTACTACCGGGTGCCGGAAGGGCGGGTGACGCCGAAGCCGGTGCAAAGCCCGCATCCGCCCATCTGGTACGGGGTCTCGGCGCCCGGCTCGCTGCGCCGGGCGGCGGCGCGTCGCTGCGTGCAGATCATGTCGCCGCGCCACGGGCTCGCCGAGCTGGAGGAGCATTACCGGCCCTACGAGGCGGCCGCCAACGACGCCGGCTGGGAGATTCCGGAGCGGCCGGTTATCCGCCAGGTGTTCGTCGCGCCGACCATGGCGGAGGCGGAGGCCAAGGCCGCCCCCGCCGTGGATTACCTCTACCGCGAGCTCTACGGCGCCGCGTCGGCCGCCGGCGACCGGGTGCTGCGGCGGGACGACGGCAGCGTGATCGACGACCCCACCGAGGTGGCGTTCGCGACCTTCAAGGACCGCTACATCATCGGCGACCCGGAGTTCGCGATCCGCCGCATCCAGGACTACCAAGCGGCGGTGAACCCGAGCGAGATGATCTGCTGGATGCACATGCCGGGGGTGAGCGGCGCCGACGCGATGGCCTCGGCCGAGCTCTTCGCCAGCGAGGTCATGCCGCAGTTCCGATAGTCCCCCATTTCCGAACAATCAGACATTGTGGTCACACTGTAGTCTTGCGTCTGAACACACCGTGGCGTAGGGTCCGAAGATCGCTCGGGCCATTGAAAGCACCGGCCATGGAATACGCCTTGCGGGACGCGAAAGCGCACCTCTCAAAGCTCGTCAAGGACGCTCAGAACGGCAAACGCGTGGTCATCACCAAGCATGGCGAGCCGGTCGTCGAGCTCGTGCGTTGCGCGAGGCGCGGTGGTATCGACTTCGACAAGCTAGAAGCGGACCGCCAGCGCCTTGGGATCAAGGACGCCTCCCCGGAGGAGGCCGAAGCGATGATTGCCGCCTTTCACGATTCGGCGCTGAGCCGCCGGGTGCTTGGATTGGAAGACGAAGAGTAGTGGACGACCCGGTGCGCGTTCTTCTCGATACGTCCTACCTTTACAAGCTCATGCGGGCTAACGCTCGAATTTCGGAGACGGAGCGTCGATTCTTCGACAAGTGGGAGACGCGGCTATACGTGAGCGCCGTGTCGATCTGGGAAATGCGACTCAAGTTTCGCGCTATACATCCGTCCGGCGCACGCAAGAGCCCATACGATCCGAAGGATGTGGTCGCCGCGCTCGAACGGCAGGGAGTAACGTTTCTGACGATGACCGCGCGGCACGCCGCGTGCGATCTCGATACCCCAATTCCTCACAAGGACCCGTTCGACGAGCTTCTTCTGGTGCAGGCCCAGGAAGAGGGGCTACAACTCCTCACCGACGATCGTCAACTCATCGGACATCCCCTGGCCGTCACGGCATAGCATGAGCGCAGGCGACGACTTCATTCGGGCGGTGGTCCGCGCCGACCTCGCGGCCGGGCGGCACGACGAGGTGGTGACGCGCTTCCCGCCCGAGCCCAACGGCTATCTACACATCGGGCACGCCAAGTCGATCTGCCTCAACTTCGGTGTGCCGCAGGAGTTCGGCGGGCGCTGCCACATGCGTTTCGACGACACCAACCCCACCAAGGAGGAGCACGAGTTTATCGAGGCGATCATGGAGGACGTGCGCTGGCTCGGTTTCGACTGGGGCAGCCACCTCTATTTCGCTTCCGACCACTTCGAGCGCCTCTACGAATGGGCCGAGCATCTGATTCAGAGCGGCGACGCCTACGTGGACGATCTCTCGGCCGAGGAGATTCGCGCCCATCGCGGCACACTCACCGAGCCGGGGCGAGACAGCCCCTATCGCACGCGCCCGGCCGAGGAGAGCCTCGACCTCTTTCGCCGCATGCGCGCGGGCGAGTTCCCCGAAGGCGCGCGGGTGCTGCGGGCGAAGATCGACATGGCGTCGGGCAACATCAACATGCGGGACCCCGTGCTCTACCGCATCCTGCACGCCGCCCACCCGCGCACCGGCGAGGACTGGTGCATCTACCCCACCTACGATTTCGCGCACGGGCAGTCGGACGCGATCGAGGGCGTGACGCATTCGCTCTGCACGCTCGAGTTCGAGGATCACCGCCCGCTCTACGACTGGCTGATCGAGCACCTGCCGGTGCCGATGGTGCCGCGCCAATACGAGTTCTCGCGCCTCAACCTCAGCCACACCGTGCTGTCCAAGCGGCGGCTCACGCAGATGGTGGAGGAGGGCAGGGTGGATGGCTGGGACGACCCCCGGATGCCGACCCTGCGCGGCCTGCGCCGCCGCGGCGTGCCGCCCGAGGCGATCCGCGACTTCGTGGGGCTGCTCGCCATCTCCAAGACCAGCGACAACCTGGTGGAGCAGGCCATGCTCGACCATGCGGTGCGCGAGCGGCTGAACAAGTCCGCGCCGCGCCGCTTCGGGGTGCTGCGCCCGCTCAAGCTCACGATCGAGAACTACCCGGAAGGTGAGGGTGAGTGGGTGGATGCCCTCAACAACCCCGAGGACCCGGACGCCGGCACCCGGCAGGTCCGCTTCGGCCGCACTCTCTATGTCGAAGCGGACGACTTCATGGAAGACCCGCCCAAGAAATTCTTCAGGCTGGCGCCGGGCCGCGAGGTGCGGCTGCGCTACGGCTACCTCGTGACCTGCAGGGAGGCGATCAAGGATTCCTCCGGCGCCGTCACCGAGCTACGCTGCACCTACGACCCGGAGACCCGTGGTGGCCAGGCGCCGGACGGGCGCAAGGTGAGGGGCGCGCTGCACTGGGTCTCGGCGCAGGACTCCGTGGAGGCTGAGGTGCGGCTCTACGACTCCCTCTTCACCGAGCCGCTGCCGGGCGCGGACGGCGGCGCGCTGTGGGACGATCTCAATCCGGCCTCGCGCACGGTGCTGACCGGCTGCCGGCTGGAGCCGAGCCTTGCGGCCGCGGCGCCGGGGGAGACGGTGCAGTTCGAGCGCCAGGGCTATTTCTGTCCCGATCCGGTCTCTACGCCCGACGCGCCGATTTTCAATCGGACCGTGGGCCTACGCGATTCCTGGGCGCGGCAACAGGCGCGGGCGAAGCACCAAGGCTAATTGCCACTTTTCACCTTGGTCAAAGGTTGGGTCGCACGAGAGCGCTATTCGTTCCCAGTCGGAGTCGGAAGCGAACAGGCAGCCCCCCGCAACTCGCCTATTCCCCGAAACATGGTGCGGTGCACGGCGCACGTTACTTTTGCCAGGATCATTCCATGTTGACCGAGTTCGGACCGAGAGGATTGGGTGCTTATGTATCTGACTGAACGCGTACCCGGAACGTTCCAGGGTCGAATTGGGGGCGAGTATCA
Organism: Alphaproteobacteria bacterium; assembly: GCA_022826345.1. The sequence goes on along the minus strand of JAJDVB010000052.1, from coordinate 3,547 downwards.
ACTTAAATTTGGAGTGATGAAACGGGGTAGGCCACGCCAACGTCTCTACCGGTATGCAGGAAGGATAATCTGATGGATGAAAGACTATCTGCCGTTTTGATCTTGACGCTCTTCATCCTGTTGGGCGCCGTCTTGGCCGCCTTGTCCAGCGGCATCGGGTGACGGCACAAGCGCCTTCATCTCTTCCGGCATCTCGATTTCCTTGCGCTCCCCAGAGCGTTTTGCGAACCAGTAACCGATGATAAACGTGGTGGTGGGGATGACAGTGCCGAATGCTGCTGTCGCTTTGTCGTAGTCTTTGACCCACATGAACCAGATGATCAACACTAGCGATATTCCGAAGAGGAAGAATGCCGCCAGATATGTCAGTAGCACTCGGACCTTGCTCTTTCGCTCTTCGCGCTTTTCCTTTATGGATTGAATATTGACTGCTTGTTGTAGGCCCTGATTGTCATCGGCCATGTCGGTTCCTTTCAGGTGGAAGGGGCAGGGGCTTCAACCCCTGCCCCGGACTAGCTGTCGGTCTCGGCCACCTTCGCGGTGGCGGACTTCTTGACAAGCGCGATTCCGTGGAGGCAGTCGGATTTATTGTCATAGCCTTGGCCTCCATCGGCGATGATCTTCCCGTTGCTGGCTCTCAGGCGCCAGTACCATTCATTGTTCCTGGCGCTTTGGTAATACTCATACTGCATGACGATCATCTCCATGTAGGGGCATCGGGTGCCTAGAGCCCCAATTTGTAGTGTGATCTGCAAGAACCGTCAACAAACTAATTTTTGATTCAAGGCTTGCCTGCCTAACCGATTGTTATAACAGGAAAATGTGACCCCTTGCCTCCGGTGCAGTACCCTGAGGATATTGTCGTAATGCTTTGTCGTTATAAGGATTTCACCATGGCACGGTGGCCACCCGGCAGGGCCGAGCGGGTAGGCATCTCCCTTCTCGAGATCCTAGATCAGACCCTCGACGAAGCCGCCGTCCGGCGGTGGTGCGAGGACCGCGTGTGACCGGACGAGCGGCACTGTCCCCGACGTGGTCTTTAGGCCTGGCGCACCGGTCTTCAACCGCACGGTCGGCTTGCGCGATTCCTGGGCGCGGGGGCAGAAGCGGGCTGCGAGCAAGAGCTGAGGCGGAGGAGGTAGCTCTCTGGCGAGTGAGTGAGCGTGACGGTGCCGACAAGGTGGTTGGTCGCGCCTGGGTCGGGCCGAACAATTGCGCGATTCACTGCCGCGTCTCCGGGACTGTCGATCCGACCCTCGCTGAACGCCCCGAACCATGGTGCGGTGCACGGTGCGTGCTACCCGCGTCAAGATCGCGCCATGTTGATCGAAAGCAAGCCGGGCGTCGCGGGTAGCAGCACGGGCGGAAACGGCCGGTTGCGGGGCGTCGCCGCGCCGCCAACACTCTGCTTCGTTGCGACCGGTACGTATGCCGCAGAATCCCAGTTGTCCCACGGAATCCCACTTATCCCACCGAATCCCACTTGTCCCACGGAGTCCCACTTGTCCCACGGCATCCCGCTTATCCCGTTTAATCCCACCTATCCCAGTTAATCCCGCTTAATCCCGGCGAATCCCGGTTTCGCGGCGAGCCTGCCGGCGCCGCCCGGTCGCAGACCACGGGCATTCATGCCATCATCGCCCGAGAAGAATTCGTTGCAGCGATGCGATCGGAGAGAGGGGAGACATGGCGCGCAAGGTCATCATCACCTGTGCGGTGACGGGCTCGGCGGACACGGTGGCCAAGAACCCGGCGGTGCCGGTGAGCCCGGCGGAGATCGCGCATTCCGCGCTCGATGCGGCCAAGGCGGGTGCGGCCATCGTGCACGTCCACGTGCGCGACCCCGAGACCGGGAAGGCCAGCATGGAGCTGGACCATTACCGCGAGACCGCCGGCCGCATCCGCCAGAGCGAGACCGACGTGGTGCTGAACCTCACCACGGGCTACGGCGCGCGCCTGAGCCCCGGCGTGGAGGACCCCTACGATTACGGGCCCGGCACAACCTTCACGGCACCGGCGCGGCGGATTGCCCACGTGGGCGAGCTACGGCCGGAGATTTGCAGCCTGGACGTGGCGACCATGAACTCGGGCGGCGTGCGCGACGACAGCGTCATGATCAACTCGCCGCCGCAGCTCCGCTACATGGCCGATAACATGCGCGAGTGGGGCGTGGTGCCGGAGCTGGAGGTCTTCGACGTGGGCGGTGTGAGGCTGGCGGCGAACCTGATCGAGAAGGGCCATGTCCCGGCACCGGGATTCTTCCAGCTTTGCCTCGGGATCGAGTGGGGCGCGCCCGCGACTCCGGAGGCGCTCTCCTACATGAAGAGCCTGCTGCCGGAGGGCGCGCATTGGGCGGCCTTCGGCATCTCGCGCGATCAGCTTCCCATCGCCGGCCTCTCGGTGCTGAGCGGCGGCCATGTCCGCACCGGGCTCGAAGACAATCTCTACCTGGGGCGGGGCACGCTCGCGCCCTCCAATGCGGCGCTGGTGGAGCAGGCGGTGGCGCTGGTCCGCATGCTGGGTGCGGAGCCGGCGACGCCGGCGGAGGCCCGCGAGATCCTCGGCACGCGCAACTGAGAAGGCCAAAGCGGGCTGCGGTCAGCGACAGGTGCGCGGCCTCCGGCGCTGGGGTAGAAACCGCTCCCGAACCGCGACGACGAGCGACAGACCATGATCCCGCTGATCGATATCGAGCCCTTCCTCCACGGCTCCCAGGCCGACAAGGCGCACACGGCGAGAGCGCTCGACGACGCCTGCCGCGAATTCGGATGGCTGGTGGTTGCGGGCCACGGGGTGCCGAAATCGCTGATCGACGAGATGCACGGCGTCTCGCGCGGCTTCTTCTCGCGACCCCACTGGGAAAAGATGAAGCACAAGATGCCGGCCGACCGTTATCGCGGTTACACGCCGCCGGGGACGGAGAGCCTGGCCTACAGCCTCGACGAGGAGCGCCCGCCGGACCTCAAGGAGGCCTACAGCATGGGGCCGGTGGACGCGGCCTACGACGAGTATCACTACGGCGCGGCCGGCGCGCGCTATTTCGCCCCCAACATCTGGCCGGACCGACCGGCGGGCATGCCCAGGGTGTGGGAAGCCTACTATCGCGAGATGACGCGCCTCTCCGCCGACATCATGCGGATCTTCGCCGTGGCGCTCGACATGCCCGAGGACTTCTTCCAGGCCAAGATCGACGAGCACATCACCAACTTCAGCGCCATCTACTATCCGTCGCAGCCGGATGCGCCATTGCCGGAGCAGCTTCGCGGCGGCGCCCATACCGATTACGGCAGCCTCACGCTGGTGCACTGCGACACCGACATCGGCGGCCTGCAGATACAGACCGAGGCGGGCGAATGGGAGGACGTGCCCTGGTTCCCCGACAGCTTCTCGGTCAATCTCGGCGACCTCATGGCCGAGTGGACCAACGACCGCTGGCGCTCGACCATGCACCGCATCGCCAATCCACCCCGCGACAAGGCCCACCTGGACAGGCTCTCGCTGATCTTCTTCCACCAGCCCAACTACGACGCGGTGATCGAGTGCCTGC
>JAJDVB010000034.1 GCA_022826345.1 Alphaproteobacteria bacterium | reverse complement strand
CGCCGCCGCGTAGATGATCATGTAGATCGGCTGGCCGCGACCGAGATAGCTGGTCAGCGCCGTCAGCCACTCAGGGCCGGAGCCCGCGTTGATGCTGAGCGCGGTGATCGGCAGCAGCAGGATCGAGCTTGCGAAGATCGGCGGGATCACGCCGGCGGTGTTGACCTTCAACGGCAGATGGGTTTGCTCGCCGCCGAACATGCGGCGGCCCACTTGTCGTTTGGGGTACTGGACGACGATGCGACGCTGCGCACGCTCGATGAAGACGATGAAGCCGATGACGGCGATCGCCATGATGAAGAGCGCGATGAGCACGACCGCAGAGAGAGCACCGGTTCGGCCGAGCTCCAGTGTGCTCGCGAGCGCGCCCGGAAGCTCCGCCACAATGCCGGCGAAGATGATCAGCGATATGCCGTTGCCGACCCCTCTCGCGGTAATCTGCTCACCCAGCCACATCAGGAAGATGGTGCCGCCAGTCAGCGTCACCACCGTGGTCAGGCGGAAGAATCCGCCCGGATCCAGCACCAGATCGCCGCTCTGGCCGCTGTAGCCCTCAAGGCCCGAAGAAATGCCGAAGGCCTGCAGCGCAGCGAGGAAGACGGTGCCGTAGCGGGGGTACTGATTGATCTTCTTGCGCCCAGCCTCACCTTCCTTCTTGAGCTGGGCGAGGTGCGGCGAGACCGTCGTCATCAGCTGGATGATGATGGCGGCCGAGATGTACGGCATGATGTTGAGCGCGAAGATGGTCATGCGCCCGAGCGCGCCGCCGGCGAACATGTTGAACATGCCGAGGATGCCGCCGGCCTGCTGCTGGAACACCTCGTCCAGCACCACCGGATCGATGCCCGGGATCGGGATGTAGGTGCCGAGCCTGTAGATGATCAGCGCGCCAAGCGTGAAGAGCAGGCGCTTCTGAAGCTCCTTCGCCTTGGCAAAGGCCCCGAAGTTGAGGTTCGCAGCGAGTTGTTCGGCTGCCGAAGCCACGTCCGCTAGGCGTCCTCTGCCGTATCCTCGGCCGCTTTCTCGGCCTTCGCCTCGGCCTTGACCGCGCCGCTCAGGGTCACCGAGCCGCCAGCGGCTTCCACCGCGGCGACGGCCGCCTTGGATGCGCCGGTGACCTCGACGGCAACCGCGCTCTCGATCCGGCCCTTGGCGAGCAGACGCACGCCGTGTCGGCCACGCGTGAGCCCGGCCGCAGCCAGCGCGGCTTCGGTCACGGGTGCGCCCGCGTCGATCCGCCCGCTCTCGATCGCCTCCTGCAGGCGTCCGATGTTGACGGTTTCGAAGGTCTTGCGGAAACGAGCGTTGGTGAAGACCCGCTTCGGCAAGCGCCGATAGAGCGGCATCTGGCCGCCCTCGAAGCCCTTGAGGGCGACGCCGGCCCGCGACTTCTGGCCCTTGTGGCCGCGCCCCGAGGTCTTGCCACGGCCCGAGCCGATGCCGCGCCCGAGCCTGCGCCCCTTCTTGGACGCGCCTGAGCGGTCAGCGAGTTCGTTCAGCCTCATTACTCAGCCTCCGCCGCGTCCACCGGCTCGGCCCGCACGAGGTGCGGAATCTTGTCAATCATGCCGCGCACCGCGGGCGTGTCCTCAAGCACGCGGCTCCGATGCATCTTGTTAAGGCCGAGGCCCACCAGGGTGGCGCGCTGATTCGCCGGCCGGCCGATGGGGCTGCCGATCTGGGTCACCCGCACCTTGGGCGCCGCCGCGGCCTTCTTGCTCCGTGCCATGGCCTACGCCTGCTCCTTCTGCTCCTTGGCGGAGTCGCTCTGGCCGAAAATTTGGCCCACCGTGCGGTTGCGCTTGGCGGCGACGGCGCGCGGCGAGTGGCAGCGCCCGAGCGCATCGAAGGTGGCCTTGACCATGTTCTGCGGGTTCGACGTGCCCACCGACTTGGCGACCACGTCCTTCACGCCCAGCATCTCGAACACGGCGCGCATCGGCCCGCCGGCGATGATGCCGGTGCCGGGGGGTGCCGCGCGGATGATCACCTTGCCCGCTCCGAAGCGGCCCTGGACGTCGTGATGCAGCGTGCGCCCCTCGCGAAGCGGCACGCGAACCATGCGGCGCCTGGCCTGCTCGGTGGCCTTGCGGATCGCCTCCGGCACCTCCCGCGCCTTGCCCGAGCCGCCGCCCACACGCCCGCGCTGGTCGCCGACCACGACGAGCGCTGAGAAGCCGAACCGCCGGCCGCCCTTCACCACCTTGGCGACGCGGTTGATGCTGACCAGCTTGTCCAGAAGCTCGGGCTCTTCGCGGTCACGTCCGCGACCGCCGCGATCCCGATCTCGATCCCGCTCCATGCCTGGTCGTGCCATACCGGGCCCTTCCCCTTAGAAAGAGAGGCCGCCTTCGCGGGCCGCCTCGGCGAGCGCCTTGACGCGCCCGTGATACTGGTATCCGCCGCGGTCGAACACGACCTCCTTGTGCCCGGCAGCGAGTGCGCGCTCAGCGATGAGGGTGCCGACACGGCCCGCGGCCTCGCGGTCCGCCCCATTCTGGCTGCGCAGCGTGCCTTCCACCGTCGATGCGGCAGCCACGGTCCGGCCCTCTCCATCGTCGATGAGTTGGGCGTAAATATGGCGGTTAGAGCGGAAGACCGAGAGCCGCGGCCTGCCACCGGCGGCGGTCCGCAGCTTGAACCGCACCCGTTGCTTGCGCTTATCGAAATCGGTCCTGCTCATGGCTACTTCTTCTTGCCCTCCTTGCGCCGGACGTATTCGCCGACATAGCGGATGCCCTTGCCCTTGTAGGGCTCGGGCTTGCGGAAGGCCCGTATCTCGGCGGCGACCTGGCCGACCGCCTGGCGGTCATAGCCGGCGACCCTGATCGCCGTCGGCCGCTCGCACGTGATCTCGATGCCGTCGGGAATCGGGTAGCGCACCCTGTGGCTGTAGCCGAGATCGAGGGTGAGCGTCTTGCCCTCGACCGCAGCCCGGTAGCCGACGCCCTCGATCTGCAGGTCCTTGTGGAAGCCCTGACTCACGCCCACGACCATGTTGTTGATGATGCTTCGGGTGAGCCCCCACAGCTGACGCGAGCGCTTGTCGTCCCCGCGCGGTGTGACCGAAACCTGGCCGCCTTCGAGCACGGCGCTCACTTCGGACGCGATGGTGGCCTCGAGGCTGCCCAGCTTGCCGCTCACCGCGACCGCCGCACCGTCGATGGTCACCTCGACGCCCTCGGGCACGGGGACCGGGTTCTTGCCGACGCGGGACATCTCAGAACACCCGGCAGAGCACTTCGCCGCCGACGTTCCGCTGGCGCGCCTCGTTGTCCGAAAGCACGCCGCGCGGCGTCGACAGAATGGAGATCCCGAGGCCGCCGTAGTATCGCGGCAGGTCCTTGATGCCCGAATAGACCCGCCGGCCGGGCTTCGACACCCGATGGAGCTCGGCGATCACCGGACGGCCTTCCTGGTACTTGAGCTCGATCGAGAACGCGGGCTTGCCGGTGTCCGATTCCGTCTTCGAGTAGCCGCGGATGTAGCCTTCCCGCTGAAGGACATCGAGCACGCCAGCGCGCAACTTGGACGCCGGCGACATGACGGCGGACTTGCGTGCCTGCTGCCCGTTCCGAATTCGGGTCAACATGTCCGCCAGAGGGTCAGTCATCATGGCCTGCGCCTCACCAGCTCGATTTGACCATGCCGGGCACCTGGCCCGCCGAGGCGAGCTCCCGGAGCGCGATGCGCGAGAGCCCGAACTTACGGTAGGTGCCGCGCGGCCGGCCGGTCAGCCCGCAGCGGTTGCGCACCCGCACCTGCGCGCCGTTGCGCGGCAGCTTGGCGAGCTTGAGCTGCGCCGCGAAGCGCTCCTCCGCCGGCAGCGAACGGTCGCGCACGATGGCGCGCAGGTCCGCCCGCTTGGCAGCATCCCGCGTTGCCATCCGCTGGCGCCGCTTGTTCTTCTCGATCGTGCTCTTCTTCGCCATCTCTCAGCCCGGCCCCTCTGCCCTTACTGGCCGACGAACGGCATCTGAAAGCCGGCGAGCAGCGCCCGGCCCTCGTCATCGGTCATCGCCGTCGTGCAAATGACGACATTCAATCCGCGCACCTGATCGACCTTGTCGTAGTCGATCTCGGGAAAGATGATCTGCTCCTTGAGGCCCAACGCGTAGTTGCCCCGGCCGTCGAAGGCACGGGCCGACAGCCCGCGAAAGTCGCGCACACGCGGCAACGCAATCGTCACTAGCCGGTCGAGGAACTCATACATCCGCTCCCGCCGGAGCGTTGTCTTGCAGCCGACCTGCATGCCGTTGCGCACCTTGAACGCGGCGACCGACTTGCGCGCCCTGGTGACGATGGGTTTCTGGCCGGCGATCAGCGTCATGTCCTGAACCGCGGCATCGATCTTCTTGTTGTCCGTGGCCCCTTCGCCAACGCCCATGTTGATCACGATCTTGTCCAGCTTCGGCGCCTGCATGATGTTGGCGTAGCCGAACTGCTGCATCAGGCCGGGCCTGATCTCGCTCTCGTAGAGCAATTTCAACCGGCTCGGGCCCTTCGCCTCGCCGTTCGCCTGGGCGCCGTTCTGGCCGTTCGCTTCAGACATCGATCACTTCCCCCGAGCGGGCGGCGACGCGCACCTTGCGCCCGTCCTCGAGATTCTTGTATCGCACGCGGGTCGGCCGATCGCTTTCGGGATCGATCAGCGCCACGTTCGATATATGGATCGGCGCCTCGCGTTCGACAATACCGCCCTGCGGATCGCCCTGAGTCGGCTTGACGTGGCGCTTGGTCACGTTGACGCCCTCGACGAGCACGCGGTCGGTCTTGGTGATGATCCGAAGCACGGCGCCGCGCTTGCCCTTGTCTCGTCCGGTGAGGACGATGACCTCGTCATCCTTGCGTATCTTTCGCTTGCGCATGGCGGCCTACAGCACCTCGGGCGCGAGTGAGATGATCTTCATGTACCGGCGCTGACGGAGCTCGCGGGTCACCGGCCCGAAGATGCGGGTGCCGATCGGCTCGCCCTGGGCGGTGATAAGCACGGCCGCATTGCGGTCGAAGCGGATCGCGCTGCCGTCCGGGCGCCTGATTTCCTTCGCGGTGCGCACGATGACGGCACGGTGGAGCTCACCCTTGCGCACCTTGCCGCGCGGGATTGCCTCCTTGACCGTGACGACGATGGTATCGCCCACCGAGGCGGTCTTGCGCTTGGACCCGCCCAGCACCTTCACGCACTGCACGCGCCGCGCACCGGAATTGTCGGCGACATCCAGATTCGTCTGCATCTGAATCATGTCACTCGACCCTTCCGCTCTCTACCGCGCCGTTCAGCCCTGCTCGGCGCTGGCTTCGTCGAGCACGATCCAGCGCTTGCGCTTGGAGATGGGGGCGCACTCGCGAATTTGCACGATGTCGCCGACCTTGTGGCTGTTGCCGTCGTCATGGGCGGTGTAGCGCTTCGAGCGGCGCACGACCTTCTTGTAGAGCGGATGCATGACGCGGCGATCGACGCGGACGACAACGGTCTTGTCCGCCTTGTCGCCGACCACGGTGCCCCGCATTACACGGCGCGGCATGCGTGCTCTCCTTCACCCATCTCCCAAATCCTCACGTTTCGTCGCCGCCCGCGCGCTTGCGCTCGGCAACGATCGTCTTGATGCGGGCTACGTCGCGCCGCACGGCGCGCATGCGCGCGGTGTTCTCAAGCTGGCCGGAGGCCCGCTGGAAGCGCAGGTTGAACGCCTCTTTCTTCAACGCGAGCAGCATCGTATGGAGCTCGTCGTCGGTCTTGAGGCGGACTTCGACGCCGTTCATCAGGACGCCCCTTCGCCGAGCCGGGTCACCACCCTGGTCTGCACCCTGAACTTCGCGGACGCGCGGCGGAACGCCTCTTCCGCCACCGCGCGCGGCACGCCGTCCACCTCGAACATGATGCGGCCGGGCTTCACCTTGGCGACCCAGTATTCCGGCGTGCCCTTGCCCTTGCCCATGCGCACCTCGGCGGGCTTGGTCGAGACCGGCACGTCCGGGAAGATGCGGATCCAGATCTTGCCGGCACGTTTCATGTGCCTTGTGACGGTGCGCCTTCCGGCCTCGATCTCGCGTGCCGTGATGCGGCCGGGCGTGATCGCCTTGAGCCCGTAGGCGCCGAAATTGAGCTGCGTGCCGCCCTTGGCCTTGCCATGGATGCGGCCCTTGTGGGCCTTGCGGTACTTGGTGGATTTCGGCTGCTGCATGATCCGGTCCCCGGGTCCCCGTCCGGCCCTAGCGGGGCGTGGCCTGCTCCATGGCGCGCTTGTCTTGCGCCATGGGGTCGTGCGCCATGATCTCGCCCTTGAACACCCAGACCTTGACGCCGCAGGTGCCGTAGGCCGTGCGCGCCGTGGCGAGCCCGAAGTCCACGTCGGCCCGGAGCGTGTGGAGCGGCACCCGGCCTTCGCGATACCACTCGGTCCGCGCGATCTCGGCGCCGCCGAGGCGGCCGCCGCAGTTGATACGGATGCCCTGCGCGCCGAGCCTGATCGCGGACTGCACGGCCCGCTTCATGGCCCGGCGGAACGCCACCCGGCGCACGAGCTGCTGGGCGATGTTCTCGGCCACCAGCTTGGCCTCGATCTCGGGCTTGCGGATCTCGACGATGTTCAGGTGAACGTCGCTCCCCGTCATCTTGGTGATGTCGGTGCGCAGCCGCTCGATGTCAGCGCCCTTCTTGCCGATCACGACGCCCGGCCGGGCGGTGTGGATGGTAATGCGCGCCTTCTTGGCCGGGCGCTCAATGACGATGCGCCCGATCCCCGCCTGGTTCAGCCGGTCGAACAGAAACTTGCGAATCTGCAGGTCCTCGTGCAGCAGCTGGGCGTAGTCGTCATCGGCGTACCAGCGCGAATCCCAGGTGCGGTTGATGCCGAGACGCAGCCCGACGGGATTGACCTTTTGACCCATCAGGCCCCCTTGGCGCGTTCGCGCACCACGATGGTGAGATGACTGAACGGCTTCATCACGCGTCCGACCCGACCGCGCGCGCGGGGCCGCCAGCGCTTCATCACCAAACCCTTGCCGACCGTCGCTTCCGCCACGACGAGCCGGTCCACATCCAGCTCGTGATTGTTCTCCGCGTTCGCGATCGCCGATTGCAGGCACTTGCGCACGTCGCCGGCGATGCGGCGGCGCGAATGCGCCAGCGTGATCAACGCCTCGCCCACCGGGCGCCCGCGAATGGTCTCGGTGACCAGGCCGAGCTTCTGCGGACTGATCCGGAGGTTCCGGATCACCGCCTGAGCTTCGGTCTCGCCGAGCCGCCGGGATCGTGCGGTCTTGCCCATGATCAGCCCCGCCGCGCCCTTTTGTCGCCGGCATGGCCGTGGAAGACCCGCGTCGGCGAGAATTCGCCGAACTTGTGGCCGACCATGTTCTCGTTCACCAGCACGGGCAGGAACTTGCGCCCGTTGTAGACGCCGAAGGTGAGGCCCACGAACTGCGGCAGGATCGTGGAGCGCCGCGACCAGGTGCGGATGATGTCCTTGCGGCCGGTCGCCCGCGCCTCTTCGGCCTTCTTGAGAAGATAGCCGTCAACGAAGGGGCCTTTCCAAACGGAACGCGCCATCGACTGTCCCCCGCCCTACTTCTTGCCCCGACGCCGCATGATGAAGCGGTCGGTTCGCTTGTTGCTGCGCGTGCGCTTGCCCTTGGTGGGCACGCCCCAGGGAGTGACCGGGTGCCGTCCGCCGGAGGACTTGCCCTCGCCGCCGCCGTGGGGATGGTCAACCGGGTTCATGGCGACGCCGCGCACCTTGGGGCGCCGGCCTTTCCAGCGCATGCGGCCGGCCTTGCCCTGATTGGTGTTCTGATTGTCGGGGTTGGAGACTGCGCCGATGGTGGCCATACATCGGCCGTGGACGATGCGCTGCTCGCCCGACGGCAGCCTGAGCTGGGCGTAGCCCTGATCCTTGCCGACCAGCTGCACGTAGTTGCCAGCCGAGCGCGCGATCTGGCCGCCCTTCCCCGGCTTCATCTCGACATTGTGGATGATCGTGCCGACGGGAATATTGCTCATCGGCATCGCGTTGCCGGGCTTGATGTCACAGCGGTCGCCGGAGACCACCTTGTCGCCCGGTGAAACCCGTTGCGGGGCGAGGATGTAGGCCTGCTCGCCGTCTTCGTAGCGGATCAGCGCGATGAAGGCCGAGCGGTTGGGGTCGTACTCGAGCCGCTCCACGGTCGCCGGCACATCGAATTTGCGCCGCTTAAAGTCGATCTTGCGGTAGCGGCGCTTATGCCCGCCGCCGCGGTGGCGCATGGTGATGCGGCCATCGCTGTTGCGCCCGCCCTTCTGGCTGAGGCCCTCAGTCAACGCCTTGACCGGCTTGCCCTTCCAGAGGTCGGAGCGGTCCACCAGGATGAGCTGGCGACGCCCCGGCGTGGTCGGCTTGTAGTTCTTGAGTGCCATCGCCTAGAGCCCGGTCATCACGTCGATGGTATCGCCTTCGCCGAGCGATACGGTCGCCTTCTTCCAGTCCGAGCGCTTGCCCAGCCGGCCGCGAGGGCCGCGCTTGACCTTGCCCTTGACCATGCTGGTATTGACCTTCCTCACCTTGACCTCGAACAGCCCCTCCACGGCTTCCTTGATCTGAGGCTTGGTCGCGTCGGTGCGCACCTTGAAGGTGACCTGGTTGTACATCGAGCCCTGAGTCGACTTCTCGGTCACCACAGGGCCGAGAATCGTGTCGTACCAGCGCTCTTTGGGCTCGACGCTCATGCGAGCCTCGCTTGCAGGCTTTCCACCGCGCTCCGGGTCAGCACCAGGTGGTCGCGGCGGAGGATGTCGTAGACGTTGGCGCCCAACTGCGGGAGCACCTGAACCTCGGTCAGGTTAGCCGCGGCCCTAACGAAGCCGGCATCGACCTCGTCGCCGTCGATGACCAGCGCCGACGACCATCCCAGGCGCGCGATGCGATTGGCCAGCACCCGAGTCTTGGCCGAGCCGAGGTCGAGGGATTCCACGATCGAGAGCTTGCCGTCCGCCTGCTTGCTGGAAAGCGCGGACTTGAGCGCGAGCTTGCGCACCTTCTTGGGCAGCTTGTGGGCGTGGTCGCGCAGCACGGGACCAAAGATCGCCACGCCGCCCCGATGGTGCGCTGCGCGGCGAGAGCCCGCGCGGGCGCGGCCCGTGCCCTTCTGCTTGAAGGGCTTGCGGGTCGACCCACGGATCTCCGCCACCGACTTGGTCTTGTGCGTGCCGGCTCGGCGCTTGGCGAGCTGCCAGCGCACGGTGCGTTGCATCAGGTCGGGCCGCACGGGCACGCCAAACACCTCGTCGGCAAGCTCGATCTCGCCGACGCGCTTGGCCTTGAAGTCGATGACGTCGACCTTCACGAGGACTCCTCCTCGTCGCCGTCGTCCTCTTCGGTGTCTTCGTCCGCAGCCTCGCCGTCGTCGTCTTCGTGCGACTCGTCGGACTCGCCACTGTCATCGTCGGCGGTCTCGTCCTCAGCCTCGGCGGCGGGAGCGTCGTCCTCAGGCTCGGGCTCAGGGTCCGCCGCCTCCGGTTCCGGCGGTACGAAGAGCCCTGCAGGGAACGGCACATCGTCCGGCAGGTTGCGCTTCTTCGCGTCGGAGAGCAGGACGACGCCACCCTTGGGACCGGGGACGCCGCCCTTGACCATGATCAGGCCCCGCTCGGCATCTGTCGCCACGACCTCGAGGTTCTGCACGGTCGCGCGTGCGTTCCCGAGCTGGCCCGCCATCTTCTTGCCCTTGAAGACCTTGCCGGGGTCCTGGCATTGGCCGGTCGAGCCATGGGAGCGGTGCGAGACGGAGACACCGTGGCTCGCGCGCAGGCCCGAGAAGTTGTGCCGCTTCATGCCGCCGGCGAAGCCCTTGCCGATGGAGGTGCCGACCGCATCGACGAACTGGCCCGCGGCGAAGTGATCGGCGCCGAGCGTGGCGCCCACATCCACCAAAGCGTCCTCGCTCACCCGAAACTCGGCCACGTGGCGCTTGGGCTCGACCTTTGCCTTTGCGAAGTGCCCGCGCAGCGCGCGCGGCGTGTTCTTGACCTTGACCCGGCCCGCACCGAGCTGGAGCGCGACATAGCCGCCCGCATCGGGCGTCCGTTGGGCGATGACCTGGCAACCGTCCACGCGCAGCACGGTCACCGGCACATGCTCGCCGGCGTCGTTGAAGACGCGGGACATGCCGAGCTTCTCGGTGATCACGCCCGTGCGCCTGCGCGCTGCCGCCTGGCCGGCCATGACGCCCTCCTACAGCCTGATCTCGACGTCGACGCCGGCCGCGAGGTCGAGCTTCATCAGCGCATCGACGGTCTGCGGCGTGGGATCGACGATATCGAGGAGGCGCTTGTGGGTGCGGATCTCGAACTGCTCGCGCGACTTTTTGTCGATGTGGGGCGAGCGCAGCACCGTGTACTTCTCGATTCGGGTCGGCAGCGGGATCGGGCCACGCACCTGCGCCCCGGTACGCTTTGCGGTGTTCACGATCTCGCTCGTGGACGCGTCAAGCACCCGGTGATCGAACGCCTTGAGGCGGATCCTGATGTTTTGGCTGTCGATGGCCATCGTGCGTGCCCGGCCTCTTGTCCGCCTCGGTTTGGCTTCTACTCGACGATTTTGGCGACGACGCCTGCGCCGACGGTGCGCCCGCCCTCGCGGATGGCGAAGCGCAAGCCCTCGTCCATCGCGATCGGCGCAATCAGATCAACCTGCATCGTCACGTTGTCGCCGGGCATCACCATCTCGGTCCCCTCCGGCAAACCAATCGTCCCCGTCACGTCCGTCGTCCGGAAGTAAAACTGCGGACGGTAGTTCGAGAAAAACGGCGTGTGACGCCCACCCTCGTCCTTCGTAAGGATGTACGTCTCCGCCTCAAATCGCGTGTGCGGCGTGATCGTCCCAGGCTCCGCCAACACCTGGCCGCGCTCAACCTCGTCGCGCTTCGTGCCACGAAGCAGAACCCCCACGTTGTCCCCGGCCTCGCCCTGATCCAAGAGCTTCCGAAACATCTCAACGCCCGTGCACACCGTCTTCGTCGTCTCACGGATCCCGATGATCCCCACGTCGTCGCCCACCTTCACCACGCCGCGCTCGATCCGGCCCGTCACAACCGTCCCACGACCCGAAATCGAGAACACGTCCTCGATCGGCATCAAAAACGGCTGGTCCTTCGGACGCTCAGGCTGCGGTACGTAGTCGTCAACCGCTTCCATCAGCTCCATGACCGAGTCTCGACCCGTCGCCTCGTCGCCACCCTCAAGCGCCGCAAGCGCAGAACCCCGAATCACGGGAATGTCTTCGCCCGGAAACTCGTACGCGGACAGAAGCTCACGAACCTCAAGCTCCACAAGCTCCAGGATCTCCTCGTCGTCAACCATGTCCACCTTGTTCATGTAGACCACCAGCGCAGGAACGCCCACCTGACGCGCAAGCAGGATGTGCTCCCGCGTCTGAGGCATCGGGCCGTCCGCTGCCGAGACCACGAGGATCGCGCCGTCCATCTGGGCCGCGCCCGTGATCATGTTCTTCACGTAATCCGCGTGACCCGGGCAATCCACGTGCGCGTAATGACGCGCCCCCGTCTCGTACTCCACATGCGCCGTCGCGATCGTGATCCCGCGCGCCTTCTCCTCCGGCGCCTTGTCGATCTCGTCATACGCCGTGAACTCCGCACCCCCGGCCTCCGCCAAGACCTTCGTGATCGCCGCCGTCAACGTCGTCTTGCCATGATCCACATGACCGATCGTCCCAACGTTGCAGTGCGGCTTCGTACGCTCAAACTTCGCCTTCGACATCGCTAATTCCCCAGTGTGGTCTGGCGTCGCGGGCCGGCGGCCGGTCCCGCGCAAATCGCGGTTGGAGCGGGTGATGGGAATCGAACCCACACAACCAGCTTGGAAGGCTGGGGCTCTACCATTGAGCTACACCCGCGCGAGGTTTCTGGGCCTTTCGCAGCAATGGCCGTTCGCTCCACCAAGACGCTCCGGATCCTCCGA
>JAJDVB010000084.1 GCA_022826345.1 Alphaproteobacteria bacterium | reverse complement strand
GCCTGCCAGCGAGGCGATGTTCACCATGGTGTAGATCATGCCGAGGGGCATGACGCCGCTGCCGGTGGGCGTGTCGGTCGCGATCAGGAAGCGGTCGAAGGCGTCGTGCTTGCGCGCCATCTCGGCGCAGAGCAGCGTGGTGCGCAGGTTGCCGGCGGTGCAGACCTGCATGGCGATCTCGGTCTCCGCCGCGACCTGCTCGAAGTAGCGGTCCTCGATGGCGACAGGCCCGCCGTTGATGTGGAAGGAGACGGTGGGGTCGATGGCGATGAGGTCGTCGCCGGTGATGGGGAAGGAGCCGGGGATCGAGGCCCCGCCGGTGTGCAGCGTGGTGAGCAGGCCGGCCTCGCGCGCGTCGCGCACCAGCGCCACGTAGTCGCGCGCCGTCTCGACTGCGCCGAAGCCGGCCTTGGCGAGCCAGACGCCGTCCCGGTGCACGTCGTCGAAGTCGGCGCGCGTCAGCCCCGGCTCCAGGATGATGGAGCCGGCGTGCACGCGCATGCCGCCCGGCCGGTAGTGCTCGAAGCACTTGAAGGCCGCGACCGCCAGCGCCTTGACCCCGGCGGGGTCGTTCGGCCGGCCCGGCACGTGCACCTCGGAGGCCGAAATCGCCGTGGTGGTGCCGCCGTGGACGTAGCTCGTGAGGTAGCCCACGGTGTTCTGGCGCGGCGTGAAGTCGCCGAAGGTGACATGGACCTGGGAATCGATCAGCCCCGGGATCGCCGTCGCCCCGCCGGCGTCGATCACGACCTCGCAGGCATCGAGAGCGGCGGGGGGCACCTGGCCGACGGCTTCCAAGATGCCGTCAGCGGCCACGAGGGCATCGCCTTCCACGAAGGGCTTGCGCCAGTCGCCGGAGACGATGGCGCCGAGATTGACGACCCCGACCCTCACGGCGCGCCGGAGCCTTCGTTACCGGCTATCAGCCCCGCCAGGATGCGGTCGGCGCCGGCCCAGTCGTAACGCCTGAAGCAGTGCGCGGTGGTGACGAACTTGGCGCCCGCGTAGAACATCTCGTACTGGGTGTGGCGGCTGGCGAACTCGGAACCCACAGCGTCCCAGGCAAGCTTCATCAACGCCATCCGCTCGGCAGCGCCCTCGCCGGGTCGCGAGGAAACCTGGGTGCGCTCGATCAGCGGCGCGATGTCGGGGTTGTCCAGGTCCGCCGCCGAGGACGGCAGCATGATCAGCGCGCCGCCGGCGAGAGAGCGGATCCCGTCGATCAGGCGTGGGTAGAGGGCCTGGGTCTGCACCTGGGCTGCGTACATCATGCTCGCATTGGGCACGTAGTGCTCGCCCACCATGCCGCCCGCGCTCTCCATGCCGTAGAGCAGCCCTTCCACGGCCGCAACCTCGGCCGCCATCTCGCCGAGCTGCCCCATCACCGGCGGCATCCTGGCGGTGCCGATGGTCTCGGCGATGCGACGCGCAACCGCCAGCAAGAACTTGAGCTTCACCACCAGCCGGATCTGCGACTGGTAGTTCTGGAAGACGTGCCCCGGCGTATCGTGGAACTGCGCCCGGCACATGTCGGTGTCGCCGAAGACGAAGATGCGCTCCCACGGCACCTTCACGTCGTCGAAGTAGACGACGGAATCGTTCTCATCGAAGCGGTGGGAGAGCGGGTTGTCCCAGGCGCTGACGGCGCTCGCCTCGTAGCTCTTGCGCGAGAGCACCTTGAGGCCGCGGGCATCGAGCGGGAGCGCGAAGGAGATGGCGAAACGCTCTTCGCCCGGCTTGAGCGGCTGCAGGTTCGCGACCAGGATTTCCTCGGCCATGACCGAGCCGGTGCCGAGCATCTTGGCGCCGCGCACGGTCACGCCTTCCGCGTCCTCGTCGACGACCCGCATGGTCATCTCTTCGCTTTCCTGCTCGCCCCATGCTTTGGAGCGGTCGCCCTGCGGGTTGATGATGACGTAGGTGAGGTAGAGGTCGTTATCGCGCGCGTAGGCGTAGTAGTCGCGGAGCGCATGGGCGTGGCGTGCGCCGTGGCGCTCGAAGACCTCGATCCCGATCGCCTGGCCCGCGATGGAGGAGGCGAGGTGGTCGGGCGAGCGGCCGAGGAAGCCCGCGTGAAGCTGGGCCCAGGCGGTGAGCGCCTCGCGCCTCGCGACCAGCTCGGCATAGCTCTGCGGCATCTGCCAGGCGCGGTTCGCGCGGCGGCCGGTCCCGGTCTCGAAGGTCATGCGCTCGACGTTCTCGGCGGCCGCCTGGAAGTCGTAGAGAGCGGCAGCCGAGCGGCAGGCGGCGGCGAAGGCCGGATGGTCGGCGACGCGCTTGATCAACTGGCCGTCGAGATAGACCACCCGGTCCTTGTCGAGAGCGCGCAGGTGCGCGGCACCGTCTTTCACGTTCATGCGCTCATCATAGTCCGATTCCGGGTCCGATCGGGACCGGCCGGATGCGGAGAGCAACTAACCGTAAAGCGCGACGCAGCGCACCTCGATACTCCAGCGATCGGGGGCATCCGGAGGCGCCGTCGGGTCCTCGAAGGCGGTGTGGAAGCTGAAGGTGCAAGGGGTCTTAGGGCTCTCCGCGTCCGCCTTCGCGCCCTGCGCACGCGCCAGACCGCCGGCGGAGTCCCACTGCTTGATCAGCAGCGCTTCGTCGCGGGTGAGCGCGGGATAGCAATACCAGCGGTGAGCATCGGCGTGTTTCGCGAGGTAGTTCTCGCCGGTCCGATCGCTGTAGAAGACCTCGAAGACCACGAGATCGTCGGGATGCACCGTGGCGGCATCGCAGAGCCCGAGCGGCTCGGTCGCCACGGGCTCCGCGGCGATGTTCCGCCAGAGATTGATGATCGCAAAGCGGCCTTCCCCCAGCGCCTGCGCCACATCCGTTTCGTCGAGGAGCGACTCACCCTCAGCCAGCACCGTGCGATAGGTGTCGTTGCCGGTCGGTGCCTTCGCCAGATCGCGCAGGCGGCGCGGTCCACTGGTCAGCGTGTAGTCGCCATGCACCATGTGGATCGGCGGCTGCACCTGCTGCCCGCCTTCGATGCGGCGCCCGCTGCGATTACCGGAGACCGAACGGATATTGTGATCGAAAGCCGCGACCAGGCGGGCGCCCGTCTTGTCCCGAACGGCAGCGGCGCAGTGCGGGTAGTAGCGGCGCACGATCTCGTCATGGTCGAAGAAGTCGATGTCCGGCCCGCCGATGGGGCGTTCGATCAGCTCGAAACCATTGGCATCGAGGGTGCGGCGTTGCGGTCCCGCCAGGCTGCGCGCGTCATGGACCTGCATCCGCCGCTTTTCCAGATCGGTGCCTTCCCAAGGGCTGTCGTTGCCGTCGCTGTCCCGGCGCATGAACACCTTGCCATTGCCGTAGAGCGAGCTCTCTACGGACGGCGCCAGGTAGGTGAACTCTCCGGTACACACCGGGTCGGCTTGAACTTTTCGTGCCAATTCCATCGGAATACTTCGTGAGGGTGCGGGGGGCGCCCGATGCCGCTACGGCGCGAACTGTCGTTCGGCCGGCGAAACGGGGCGCCCCAGCTTGCGATCTAACGTGCGACGACGACCTAGGCCTAGGCCTCGACCTCTGCGATGTAGTCGTCCGCCTCGTCCAGGTGAGGAATCCCGCGGTTGTGGCCGCCGTAGGCCTCGGTGCCCTTCAGCACGGCGGTTCTGCGATTGAACTCGACCTTGAGCTCGCCTGCGAGAATCGCGCCGACGGCGTTGTACTGCCACTCGCTCACGGCCTTGCTGGCCGGGCGCTCAGACATCCTCTCGAACCACGTCGTGACCCTGGGGTGCTTGTCCCAAACCTTGTCGGGAATGATCTTGCCCGCGTGATGGGAGACCATCTCGTGGAAGCCGGCGAGATCGGCGTAGCTGACCTCGTCGCCGCACACATAGTCGCGGTCCTTGAGCCAGTAGTCCTCCATGACTGCCAGCGACTCATAGAGAACGTGGTAGCCCTTCCGGCGCTCGGCGGTGAAGTCCTTGTCCTCGCCGTAGATGAACGGCGCAAAGATGGTCCAGTGGAACGCACCTCCGCCGAGGCGCAGCGTGTAGGCGTACCACTGCACGTACTGGTTGATCAGCGACCGCTCGCGCAGGGTCCGCCCGAACCAGTGGCCGGGGCACTCGAACTTCTCGTTGAGGTAGCGCCCGATGGCCACGTTCTCCCACACGGTGAAGTCGCCATCGACGAGGATCGGCACCTGCCCGGTGGGGTTGTAGGTGTCCCGGAACTCCTGCGTCTCGTTGATGTTCGTGGTGATGTCGACGACCTCGTCCTCGAATTCGATGTCGTTCTCGACCATGAACTGGCGCGCCGAGCGGCACGGCTGGGACGCGGGGTGGTGGAGGTAGCGCAGCTTCGTGCTCATGGGAATCTCCCTGTGATCTGCGAGCGTACAGCTTAGCGCCGATGGACCCGCTGAATATAGCGTAGCCCGTGCGGGGATGCGGTCAGGCCGCGTGCAGGCCGAGATTTTCGCGGAGCGTGGGCCCAGCATAGTCCTCGTGGTAAAGGCCGCGGCGCTGCAGCTCGGGCACCACGAGGCGCGCGAAGTCCTCGTAGGCACCCGGCATGTGGGTCGCGGCGAGCACGAAGCCGTCGCAGGCCTCGCCCTCGAACCATTCCGCCATCTGGTCGGCGACGACGGCGGGCGTGCCGACGAAATGAGGCATCTCATTGACCGTCCCGCGCCCGGTGTAGGTGACGAAATCCTCGACCGTCGGGTGCGGATTGCCACTCAGCGTCACCACGCGGTCGCGGATCGCCTGCAGGCCGCTGATTGAGGCCATCTCCTCGTCGCTGAAAGGCTCGCCGGCGGGCTTGGTCGCGAAGTCGTAGTTGAGCGCTTCCGAAAGCAGCGCCAGCGTGTCGATGGGTCGCGCGAGGCCCGCGATGAAGGCGGCCTTCTCTTCCGCCTCCGCCTGGCTCTCGGCCACCGTGACATAGGCCGCCGGCGCCACGCGGCAGGAGTCCGGGTCGCGGCCGGCGGCAATCGCGGCTTCCCGCGTCGCCGCGTAGGCCTTCCGGCCGAACTCCAGGGTGGGATAAATCGCGAAGATCACGTCGGCCCAGCGCGCCGCGAACTGCCGCCCCCGCCCGCTCTGGCCGGCCTGGATCACGATGGGGCGCCCTTGCGGCGTGCGCGGCACGGTGAAGGGACCGCGTGAGCGCAGGAAGCGGCCCTCATGGTCGAGGCGTCTCACCCCCGCCGGGTCGGCGAAGACGCTCTGCTCCTTGTCGAGGACGATGGCGTCGGGCGCCCACGAATCCCAGTGGCCAAGCACCACCTCCATGAACTCGTCGGCGCGGTCGTAACGCTCGTTATGCTCGATCACCCTGTCCGCGCCGTAGTTCGCGGCTTCGGAATCGTTGAGCGAGGTCACCACGTTCCAGGCCGCCCGGCCACCGCTCATGTGGTCGAGGGTGGAGAACATGCGCGCCACGTGAAACGGCTGGTAGTAGGTGGTGGAGCAGGTGGCGCCCAGGCCGAGCCGCGTGGTCGCTGCCCCCATCAGGGTGAGGATGGGGATCGGGTCCATCTTGACCACGCGCACCCCGTTGCGCACCGCCTCGGCATGGTCGCCGCCGTAGATGTCCGGTAGCGCGAGGCGGTCGTCGAAGAAGGCGAGGTGGAACTTGCCGGCCTCGAGAATGCGCGCGATGCGCTGGTAGTAGTCGGCGGTGAGGAAATCCGTGGCGGACTCCGGGTGCCGCCAGGACGCCGGGTAGTTGGAGCAGTTCTGCGCCTGGAGGAAGCCCACCAGGACCATCTGCCGCTTGCTCATGTTCGCCGTCGCTCGCTGGGGCCGGGAGGCGGAGCCGGGCGCCGCCTGCGCGCGGTTTAGCACGGCGCGCGGGCGTTTGGCAGACGTGCCTGCCCGGCGCGTGGCGGGCAGGCCACGACTGTGCCATCCTCCGGTCGGGCTGCGATCGTCGCTGCATGAGGGGGGCATCATGGAACTGGGCATCAGCATCAAGGGCGACCTCGACGTGCGCCGCACCGTCGCGCTTGCCCATCAGGCCGAGGCCGCCGGCTTCGATTACATGTGGTTCGCGGACTCGCACATCCTGTGGTCCGACGTCTACACCCAGATGGCGGTCTGCCTGGACCACACGAAGCGCATCCGCGTGGGGCCGCTGGTGACCAACCCCAGGGTGCGGGACTGGTCGGTGGCGGCCAGCATCTTCGCGCGGCTGGTCCAGTTCGGCGACGGCCGGCTCGACGTGGCAGTGGGCCGCGGCGACAGCTCGGTGCGCGTCATGGGCCATCGTCCCGCGACGGTCCAGACGCTCACCGAATACTGCGACGCGCTCCGCACCATGATGCGGGGCGAGGCGTGCGAATACGACGGTGCCAGGGGGCCGGTCCAGCTCGACGACTGGGCCGACCCTTACGAGCTGCCGATCTGGATTGCGGCCTACGGTCCGCGCGCGCTCGCTGCCGCCGGTGCACACGGAGACGGGCTGGTGATCCAGCTCGCCGATCCGGGGCTCTGCCAATGGATGGCTGGCCAGGCGATCGCGGCGCGCAAGGGCGCCGGCCTCGATGCGGCCGGATACCGGGTGCTCTCCTGCGCGCCGGCCTGGATCGGCGACCGAGAGACCGCCATCGCCCAGACCAGCTGGTTCCCCGCCGTGGTCGGCAACCATGTCGCCGACATCGTGGAACGCCACGGCGCGGGAACGGACCTGGTGCCGGAGAGCCTGACCGCGTTCATCGCCGCCCGCCAGGGACGCGGCGCGGACGAGGGCTACGACTATCACAAGCACGCGGTGGCGGGCTCGGACAACGTGCACTACGTCACCGACGCCATCACCGAATCCTTCTGCGTGATCGGCCCGGCCGAGGCCCACGTTGAGAAGATCAAGGCGCTGGAGGCCGCTGGCGTCACGCAGTTCGCGCTCTACCTGATGACGGAAGACCAGGAACGGATCATCGCGGAGTACGCGACCAAGGTGATACCGCACCTTCGCTAGCGGGGCGGGAGAGGGGCGCAGACGATGCTGCGCCACCTGCTCGGCGCGAGTGCGACCGCAGAGACTATGCTGGAGGCGATCGCGCGCGACGCGCGGGAGACCGGCGACAAGACCGGGCGGCCGGTCTTCAGCGCCGCCGTGATGGAGGCCATGCGCACCGTGCCGCGCGCGGCCTTCGTGCCCGAGGCAGAGAAGCCGTTCGCCTACGAGAACAGGCCGCTCCCCATCGGTCACGGCCAGACCATCTCGCAGCCCTTCGTCGTCGCCCTGATGACCGAGCTTCTCGATGTCGGGCCCGGCGCGCGCATCCTGGAGGTCGGCACCGGCTGCGGCTACCAGACCGCCGTCCTCTGTGCGCTGGGCGCCACCGTCTATTCGGTCGAGGTCGTCGAGCCGCTGGCGACGGCGGCGGCGGCGCGTCTTGCGGCGCTGGGCTATACGCAGGCCACGGTCCGCGCCGGGGACGGCCGCGCAGGCTGGCCGGAAGAAGCGCCCTTCGACGGCATCATCGTGACTGCGGCAGCGCCCTCAGTGCCGGCAGCGCTGGTGGCGCAGCTCAAGCCCGGCGGGTGCCTGGTCATTCCCATCGGCCCGTCCGGCGCGACCCAGCAGCTGCAGCGCCTCGAGAAGCGCGCCGACGGCTCATGTGAGGCGAAGACGGTGCTGCCGGTGGCGTTCGTCCCGCTTACGCGCGGGACGGCTTAGCGCTCCTCGAAGGGCTCCAGGTCGGCGAGGTAGGCGAGCACCCGCTCAAGTGGCTCGACGTCGCAGTACTTCATGTCGAGGTCGAACAGGTTCCACTCGATCGCCGCCGACACGCGATCGCCCACGCACTCGCGGACGATGACGGTCCGAAAACCCTCGCCGAGCGCGTCCTCCACCGTGTGCCTGACGCAGCTAGCCATGGTGACGCCGGTGCAGATCAGTGTGTCGATGCCGCCGGCCCGCAGGATGCCGCCCAGATGGGTGCCGGCGAAGGCGCTCGGCCGCTTCTTGACGATCAGCGTGTCGACGCCTTCCTCCAGGGGCACGCGGTCGTCGATCTCCGTCGCGGGCGAGCCCAGCATCAGGTCCTCGAAGGGCTTCTTGAGCGGGAAGGCGCCCATGTCGAAGCGGCTGCAGAAGGCGGTAGTGGTGTAGATGATCGGTACCCGCTTGGACCGTGCCGCCGCGAGCAGGCGCTGCACGCCGGGGATGATCCGCTCGTCCATGTCATCGCAGGAGAAGCGGTGGCCCGGACGGGTCCAGGCGTTGGCGAGGTCGATGTTGAGGAGCGCGGGCCGCGTGCCGAAGCCCGAGCGCTGGTTCCAGCCGCGATTCTTGTAGAGCCCCGAATCCCCGGAAAAGATGGTGTCGAGCGCCTCGCGAACCTCGTCATCCAGCGGCATCGCCGCCTCCCTCGTTATGCGCTGTGCGGCGGACCGGCGGTACGGGCTAGGCCAGAGGCGGCCGGCGGTCGGCCCAGGGCGCCGCTTCCTCGAAGGCGGCGGCTGCGCGCAGAATGTCCACCTCGCGGTTGATCCCTGCCACCATCTGCAGGCCGACCGGGAGCCCGGCATCGGTGAAGCCCGCCGGGATCGAGGCCGCCGGCTGGCCGGCCAGGTTGAAGGGATAGGTGTAGTAGACCCAGGAGACGATGTTGCGCGCGCCTAGCCCCGGCGGCGTGTCGTGCCCCACGTCGAAGGCGGCGCACGGCAGCGTCGGCGAGAGCAGCAAGTCGTAGCGCTCGAAGAACTGGCGCATCTTCTCGCGGAACTCGTAGCGGGCGAAGAGTTGGCCGAAATAGTCCACCATCGAGCGGTCCAGCCCACCGCTGAGCGTTGTGACCACGGCGGGGTCCAGCTCCTCCGGCCGCTCCGTCATCACGCCCTTCAGCTTGGTGCCGATGCCGCCGTAGAACTCCGCCATCCAGATCTCGACCGGGTCTTCGCCGAGCGCGTCTTCGACCAGCTCGACCTCGCACCCCAGCGCCTCGAAGCGCCGGGCGGCGACCTCGCAGAGGGCGACGATCTCGGGCTCGGGCTCGGCGTAGCCCAAGGTGGGGCTCCAGGCGATGCGCAGGCCCTTCGCGCCCGCATCGCAGGCGGCAACGAAATCCGGCACGGGCTCGGCGACGCCAAAGGCATCGCGGCGGTCGTGGCCAGCCATCACGCCGAGCAACAACGCGGCGTCCCGCACCGTCCGCGCGATCGCGCCCACGTGGGCGAGGGTCGGCGCCGCCGAGACCGGGTGCACCGGCACCCGTGCGAACTGCCCCTTGATGCCGAAGAGCCCGCAGAGCGCGGACGGAATTCGCACAGAGCCGCCGCCATCGGTGCAGACCGCGAAGGGCGTGAGCCCGGCGGCGACGCTCGCGGCACCGCCCCCGCTGGAGCCGCCGGACGTCTTCGCCAGGTTCCACGGATTGCGGGTGATCCCGGTGAGCGGGCTATCGCAGACCGCCTTGCAGCCGAACTCGCTGGTGGTGGACTTGCCGACGATGCAGCCGCCGGCCTCTCTCACCCGCTCCACCGCTGGCGCATCGAAGTCCACGACGTTGTCCGCGAAGGGGCGGGAGCCGAAGGTCCAGGGCACGCCCGCCATCGCCACCAGGTCCTTGACCGAGGTGGGGAGGCCCGCAATCGCGCCGCCTTCGCCTGCGGCGATGGCGCGCTCCGCCTGGCGCGCGGCTTCCAGCGCGACCTCGGGCGTGCGGGTGACGAAGGCGTTGATCTTGGACTCCAGCGCCTCCTGACGGCTGAGCGTGTCCTCCACCAGCTCGACCGGCGAGATATCGCGCGCCGCCAGCAGGCCCTTGAGTTCGCTCGCCGTCATGTACGCAAAGCTCATGGATGGCTCCTGTTCGGGTGGCCGCTCAGATGGCGCCGAGGCCGCGGTCGAGCGTGGTTTCCCGCTTCGCCACGCAGGCCGCAAACCGCGCCTCCATCGATGCCCGGTCGAGGTCGCGGCCGATCACCACGATCCGCGTCGCCACCTCGCCGCGCGGCCACGCCTCGGCATAGGTCGGCGGGCTGAAGGTGGCCTGCACGCCCTGGATGATCACCGGCTTCTCGACGTTCTGGAAATGCACCATGCCCTTCACGCGGAAGAGGTCCTCGCCCTTCTCCTCCGTGAGCTCCAGGAAGAAGCGGAGCAACGCGTTCCACTCCAGCGGCTCGCGGCTTTGCAGGCAGACCGCGCCCACGCCAGGCGTATGGACATGATCGTCGCGGGCGTGATCGGCGGTATCCGGCCGGTCGGCGCCGATCCAGGCGCCCACCATGTCGTCCCGCCGCTTGGGCTCGAACAGGTCGAGGTCGAGCAGCCGGTTCACCGGCAGCGCGCCGTGCGTGGTCACCTCCTTGACCGAGAAGGGGTTGAGGCGCTCGACCGCCGCCACGGCATCGGTGAACTGCTCGCCGTCCACCAGGTCGCGCTTGTTGAAGATCAGCTTGTCGGCGATGGCGATCTGCTTCTGCGCCTCGGGCGAGCGCACGATCTGGCCGGTCACGTGCTTCAGGTCCACCACCGTCAGCACCGCGTCCAGACGGAAAGTCAGGTCGAGCTTCATGTCCGTGTAGAAGAGCCGGGCCAGCGGCGAGGGGTCGGCGATGCCCGTGGTCTCGATCACGATCTTGTCGAAG
Source organism: Alphaproteobacteria bacterium (assembly GCA_022826345.1). The sequence goes on along the minus strand of JAJDVB010000084.1, from coordinate 734 downwards.
TCAACTTGGGGCTCGGCGAGGCCGATCTTGCGCAGGAAGAGCCGGTTGAGCCCGTCCATCAGGTCGCCCTGGGCGGCGCAGCAGATGCAGCCGTTGGTGAGCTCCAGCATGTCCTCGTTGGCGCGGGCGATGAGGTCGCCGTCGATCCCGATCTCGCCGAACTCGTTGACGATGACCGCGATCTTGCCGGCGTCGGGCGCGCTGAGCAGGCGGTTGACCAGCGTGGTCTTGCCGGCGCCGAGGAAGCCCGTGAGCAGGGTGATGGGAATGCGCTCGTCGACCGAGCGGTCGTCGATGCGGGTCACCGGCGCCTCACCCGGCGCTAAGCGCGGGCGGTTTATTCGTCGAGGATCGCCCAGGCGCGGACCGGCGCGCCGCTGCCGTTGCCGATCTTGATCGGCGGCCCGTAGAACATGAACTCGCCCTTGCCGATCAGTTCTTCGAGGTTGATCAGCCACTCGTAGTGGGCGATGCCGCGGTCGCGGCAGACCCGGTGGTTGGGGAAGAGGTTGTCCGAGGGCTTGTCGGTGGACGGGCCTTCGACGCCGTGCAGCTTGGAGCCCCGGTCGGCGAGCCAATGGGTCGCGGCTTCGGTGATGCCGGGGTTGCTCCACACCGACTTCACGTCGGGGTAGTGGCGGTTGTGGAGGCCCGTGTTGAGCAGCACGATGTGGCCGTCCACCTTGACGCCGCCCTTCTCCTCCGCCTCCTCGAAATCCGCCACGTCGATGTCG
>JAJDVB010000071.1 GCA_022826345.1 Alphaproteobacteria bacterium | reverse complement strand
GCTCGTCCACCAGCTCCGGCAAGCGGGCCGCCCGGCGCGCGCGCTGAAGCCGGTCATAAGCGGCCTCGACGAAGTCGCGCCCGAGGACTCGGACAGCGGCCAGCTGCTCGCCGCGGTCGGCCGGCCCGTGGACGCAGGGGCCATCGAGGAAATTTCTCCCTGGCGGTTCGGCGCGCCGCTCTCGCCCCACATGGCGGCCGCGGAGGAAGGTCGAGAGATCGACTTCGGCGCGCTCGTCGGGTTCTGCCGGTCGGCGGTGGAGGCAAGCGCCGCCGCCGGGGAGCACCTCCTGATCGAGGGCGTCGGCGGCGTCATGGTGCCCGTTACCACGCGCGAGACGGTGCTCGACTGGATCGCCGCGCTCGGGCTTCCGGCCGTACTGGTCGGCGGCAGCTACCTCGGGGCGCTCAGCCATATCCTGACCGCCGCCCGCGCCCTGAAGGCCGACGGCGTGGAGATCGCCGCCGTCGTGATCAGCGAATCGGCTGAAAACAATGTGGGGCTCGTCCCGACGGCGGAAACGATTCGGGCATTCCTGCCCGAATGCCGGGTCTTGCCGCTACCCCGGCTGGCCGCCGATACCGAGCCGTGGCGTGCGGCGCCCCCACTGATCGAGTCCGTCCTGCAAACGAAATGAGGTAAGGTGTTTCATACTCGTCCGCTCGTTTGCACTCTTGAACGGTCGAGACCGAAACTCGGGAGGAAATCATGAAAAGGATATTGGCGACGGTCGCGGCAGGCGTCTTGTGGCTGGGCGCGTCGCCGGGCGCGTTTGCGGCCTGCGGCGCGGTCACGATTGCAAGCATGAACTGGGCTTCGGCCGAGCTGATGGCCAGTGTGGACAAGATCATTCTCGATAAGGGGTACGGCTGCGATGTCTCGGTGGTTCCGGGCGACACCATGCCGACCTTCACCTCGATGAACGAGAAGGGCCGGCCGGACGTCGCGCCCGAACTATGGATAAACGCGGTGCGCAACCCGCTGGCAAAGGCCCTGAAGGAAGGTCGGCTGCATTCGCTCAACGACGGGCCGATTACCGGCCTCGGCGAAGGCTGGTGGATCCCGCCGCACACGGCAAAGAAGTACCCCGAATTGAAGACGGTTCTGGACATACTCAAGCGTCCGGACCTGTTCCCCTATCAGGAAGACAAGTCGAAGGGTGCATTCGTCGGCTGCCCGGCGGGCTGGGGCTGCCAGCTGACCAACGCCAACCTCTTCCGGGCATTCGAGATGGAGAAGAAGGGCTGGGTCCTGGTCGATCCCGGATCGGCTGCGGGCCTGGACGGGTCGCTTGCCAAGGCGGTGGAGCGGGGCCAGAACTGGTTTGGATACTACTGGTCGCCGACCGCGCTCGCGGGAAAGTACAGCCTTGTGAAGATACCGTTCGGGGTCCCGTTCGCGGGTAGCGACAACTGGGACGGGTGCATCGTCAAGCCGGAGCAGGACTGCGCCGACCCGAAACCCTCGGCCTGGACCAAGTCGGAGGTGCATACCGTCGTTAGCGAAAACTTCTCCAAGTCCGGCGGCGTCGCGCTCGATTATCTCAAGGCGCGCGTCTTTCCGGGCGCCATCATGAACGGGATGCTGGCGTACATGCAGGAGGAAAAGGCGAGCGGCGAGGACGCGGCGGTGGAATTCCTGCGCAAGCACGAGAGCATCTGGACGACGTGGGTCTCGGCGGATGCCGCGGCCAAGGTGAAGGCGTCCCTGTAGGTAGCCCTTTAGGGTCCGCCGGTCGCCGGCGGACCCGGCCGCCCCGCGCCAGGGCCTTCGGTGGTGGAAATATTCGACGAGTTTCCCACTCTCGGGGATCAGGAGCTACGCGATCTCAAGAAGGCCATCGACGGTGGCTTTCGCGACTTCTCCCGCACCCACGGAGAGGCGATCGAGAATTTCTTCGACCCGCTGCTGCAATCCCTGGTCTGGTTCGAGAGGCTGCTGCAGACCAGCCCCTGGCCGCTGGTCATTCTCGCCATCGCGGTCTTTGCCTGGCTGGGCGCGCGAAACTGGCTGGTGGTCGGCGGCACGGTCGTTTCGTTTCTGGCGATCGGCTATCTCGGGATGTGGCAGGACACGATGGCGACGCTCGCCATCATCTCCGTCGCCACGCTGATCTGCATCGCGGTCGGCATTCCGATCGGCATTGCGATGGCGCGCTCCGACCGCGTCCAGGCGGCAATCACCCCGCTGCTCGACGTGATGCAGACCATCCCGAGCTTCGTCTACCTCATTCCGGTCGTCATGCTGCTCGGGATCGGCAAGGTTCCGGGGCTGATCGCGGTGTGCATCTATGCCCTGCCGCCGATCGTGCGCCTGACGAATCTCGGGATTCGTCTGGTCGACAGGGAAGTGCTGGAGGCCGCCGACGCTTTCGGGGCGAGCTACAGCCAGAAACTTTTCGGGGTGCAGATTCCGCTCGCCCTTCCCAATATTTTCGCCGGCGTGAACCAGACGATCATGATGTCGCTCGCCATGGTCGTCATCGCTTCCATGATCGGGGTCAAGGGGCTGGGCGTTCCGGTGCTGAGGGCAATCTCGAACCAGTATCTCGCGCTCGGGCTGATGAACGGCCTCG
>JAJDVB010000109.1 GCA_022826345.1 Alphaproteobacteria bacterium | reverse complement strand
TACGACTTCTCGCGCCGCGCCGCCGTGTAGATGTCGTAGAGCCGGTTGTAGTCCGGCACCACGTCGTACTCGACGGAGTGCGAGATGCGGTAGTCGAACTCGTCCCACTGGAAGGAGTCGAGCTCTTCCGCCGTGAACTTGGCAAGCAGCTCCGGCTGCGACATCTGCCCCACCGGGAGCAGGAAGCCGCCGGCGGTCGCCACCGCGTAGGAGGTGTCGGGCTGGAGGATGTACTCCATCCAGTCCATGGCCTTCGGGTGGAGGTCGGGATTGTTGACCACCGAGCTGAGCTCGATCCAGTTGATCCCGCCCTTGCCGTCGGCAGGCCCGCTCTTCGGTACCACGTGATAGAGGTTGGTGAGCCCGTCGAGGCGCGCCGCCGAGATCGAGTAGGTGCCGCCACCGAAGTACATGTCGATCTCGCCGTTGACCACGGCGAGGTTCACCGCCACGAAGTCGTCCGAGACCATCTTCGCGCCGTTGATGAGCCGCCGCGCCGCCTCCTCGAAGGTGGCGACCTCGTCGTCGCTCTTCATCTTGAACGGGTGCAGGCCGGCGGCCATGCAGATGTGCATGATGTTCCAGTTGTCGTAGGCGAGGATGCCGTAGCGGCCGGCCATGTCGGGATTGTTGAACAGATCCCAGCCTTCGTCCCTCCCCATCTCCGCCGAGATGACATCGGTGTTGACGACGAAGTCGAAGGTGTCGACCCGCTGGCAGACCCCCAGCAGATGCTCGTTGTCGAGGCTCATCGCCCACTTGTAGGGCGGATGGAACATCGGCAGCATCGCCTCGAAGTAGGGCTCGAAGCGGGCCCGGTCGAGCTCGACGATGAGTCCCTCGGGCCACATCATTTCACGCGCCCACGGGTTGTTCAGGTTGATGATGTCCCAGATCGCGGTCTCGCCCGCGCGGAGCTTGTTGACCGAGTCCGGGTCCGAGGTGTGCAGCTCGTACTTGATCGCCGTGTCGTACTGATCGGTGAAGCCGTCGAGCACGCGTGGGTCAACGTAGCCGTCCCAGGTCAGCATCGTCAGTTCGTCAGCAGCCCGGGCCCGGCCCGTGAGGGCGCTGCCCGCGCCGAGCGCGAGTGCGCCTGCGCCGATTCCCTGCAGCACCTGGCGCCTGGTGGCGGCCGCGCCGCGCACCGGGTCGCGCTTCACCATCTGCTTGAGAAGTTTGTCCTCGTTCATGGTCTTCTCCTCTGTGGCGCCGCGCGATGGGGCCCGCGTCCAGCCCCGTTCAGGCGGCAACTAATGGTCGTGACGCGCTGGCCGCACTCCGCACGATTGCGGAGGCGACGATCCCGTCAATCTAAGCATAATCATGGCGGTGCCTCACCCCGAATTCGGCGAACACCACCTGCAGCAGAGGGGGGATTGTTTAGCCGGCGCTGGCCAGCAGGTCGGCGCGGGCGCGGTCCATGTGGGCGGAGAGCACTTCGACAGCGCGCTCCGCATCGCGGCGGGAGAGCGCCGCGAGCAGCGCGCGGTGCTCCGCGTTGTAGGCGGTGATCTGCTCCGGCGTCAGGATCTTGTTCTTGATCGAGTCCCATTGCTGGTGGGCGCGGACGTGGTTGATCCGGTGATAGATCTCGACGATCAGGGGATTGTGGGTGGCCTCGGCCAGCCGCAGGTGAAACATTTCGTCTGCCAGCGAGAAGCTCTCCGCGTCCTCCACGCCTTCCATCTCGGCGACCGCGCGCTCCAGCGCGGCCATGTCGCGTGCCGTGGCGTTGCGCACCGCGAGCCGTGCCATCTGCGGCTCGATGGCCGCGCGGACCTCGACCAGCTCCAGCGGCGAGGTGATTTCGGAGACATCGGTCTCGCCCGCGTCGGGCTCGTAGATGACGAAGGTGCCGCTGCCCACCCGGCGCGCCACCAGCCCGCGCGCCGATAGCGAGCGCAGGGCTTCGCGCACCGTGCCGCGCGAGGCCGAAAACGACTCGGCGAGGCTGCGTTCCGGCGGCAATCGATCACCCATCGCGAGCGAGCCGTCGAGAATTCGTCGTGCGAGCTGCGCCGCGATCGCATCGGCCGCCGAATCGGCCGGCCTCGGAATTCCGCCGTTCTGGTTACCGATCTGCGTGCCTTCGATCTCCATGGCGCCAGCCCATTTCTTGTTGCGCGCCGCCCGCCGGCCCGTGACCCAATCGCCTCCCAAAACGCCTTACGCCACAACGCAGGCCGCATGCGGGCTTCTTTGCTTTAATCAATTTTGACGCGACGTTCAACCATTCATTCTTATTGGTTCACAATTGGTCCCGCCGATTGGGCGACAATTGGCTTGACAAATCCGAGGGCTGCGGCTTGAGTCCGCCCCCGAACATCGGCCGATCAAGGTCGGGGAGAGGAAACACATGACGCTTCCGGGGCACGTCAAGTATCTGATCATCGGAGCCGGAATCCACGGCCTCAGCACCGCCTATCACCTCGCCTCCGCGCTCAACGCAAAGGGCAACGGCGCCGCTGCCGACATCCTGGTGGTGGACAAGGCCGACATTGCCGCCGGCGCGTCGGGCATCGCCTGCGGCGTGGTCCGCAACAACTACTATCAGCCGGCAATGCGTGAGCTGATGGCGGCTTGCGTGGAGGAGTGGGAGACCGACCCCGAGGCCTACCACTACCATCCCGTGGGCTACATGCAGATCAGTCCCGAGAGCATGCGCAGCCAGATCGCCGAGATCGCCGAGCAGCAGCGGGCGATCGGCTACGAGTCAGAGTTCATCGAGGGCGAGGACGCGAGTGCGCGGTACATGCGGGGTCTGTTCAGCGACTGGCAGGCGCCCGGCATCACCTCGGTCCTGCACGAGAAGAAGGGCGGCTACGCCCACAACAAGGCCTCGATGCTGGGGCTCGCGGACAAGGCGACCGGCGCCGGCGCGCGCATCCTCACCGGGGTGGAAGTCAAGGGCTTCGGCTTCGGCGCCAACTCGAAGGCGGTAACTTCGGTGGAGACCGACCAGGGCTCCATCGGCGTCGACCAGGTGATCGTGGCGGTCGGGCCCTGGGTGCCGCGCATCTGGGACATGCTGGACCTGCCGGACCGGATCGACGTCAAGGACCTGGAAGGCACGCTGCACCACGATGTCGACATGTGGCGGTTCTGGTGCCTGCAGGAAGGGACGATCGCGGTGGAGCCCTCCTTCGGCATGGCGGACGACGGCTCGATGCCGCCGGTGATCCACGTCGATTCCAACGAGCCGCTTTACTCCGACGTGGACGGCAGGCTGATCACCGACGAGATGTGGGGCATCTATTACAAGCCGGACTTCAACTTCGGCGGCGTCCAGGGCGGTGCCGCGCCTTACAAGGTGAAGACCCCGGTGCCCGACGTGGCGATCGACCCTTACGGGCCGGAGTCGCCGGAATTCGTGGTCGACGAGGCGTTCCGGGAGATGTGGTGCTCGGCGCTCGCCTCATGCCAGAGCCGCTACAAGGGTCAGATCGGGCACTGGCTCGACGAGCCCTCGGGCGGGATCGGCGCGTTTACCGCCGACAGCTTCCCCGTCTTCGACCGCTTCCGCGAGAACTGCTACGTGATCGCCGATTCGAATCACGGCTACAAGATGCTCGCCGTCGGCAAACTGGTTGCCGAAGAGCTACTGGGCCAGGACAGCGCGCTGCTCGAGCCGTTCCGCTTCTCACGCTTTGCGGAGGGCCGCCTTCACCCGGTCTCCAACAGCCCCTTCCCGTGGAGCTGACGGGACCTGCCGATCGCCAGGGAGGAATAAAGACGTGACCGATCTCGAAGCCCATGTAAACCGAGAAGGCCGCGACGAGCTGGTGCGGCAGGTGCGCGCCAAGATCGACGAGCTCGGCGTCACCTACATCTACTATCAGTTCATCTCCGTCACGGGGCGGATCGTCGGCAAGGGCATCCCGGCCGACCACTGGGAACAGATCGCCGAGCGCGGCTTCCAGCTGGTCTACGGCTCGACAGCGAACCTATTCACCGACCGCCACTCCAACTACATCGGCTACGGGCCGGAAGCGTCGGAATTGGTCGGCATCCCCGACCCCGAGACCTTCGTCCAGCTGCCCTGGGACAAGCGCGTCGCGCGGGTCTTCTGCACCTGCTTCCGCAACCGGGAGGAGCGTGAGAATCCCGGCGGGCATTTGACCTCGGACTGTCGTGGCAACCTGCGGATCATCCACGAGGAGTTTCAGGCCAAGCACGGGATGCAGATGCGCCACGGCACCGAGCCCGAGATGATGTGGCTCAAGCGCGGCGCGGACGGCGGGACCGACGGCGGCGTGACCAAGCCCAACTGCTACCACATCGACCAGTTCGAGGAGCTCCGGCCGATCTTCATGCAGGTGATCGAGTACGGCCAGGCCATGGGGCTCGACATGATCCAGGGCGACCACGAGGACGCGCCCGGTCAGCTCGAACTAAACTTCATGTTCGACGACGCGCTCCGGACCGCCGACCGGCTCACCACCTATCGTCAGATCTGCGCCCAGGTCGCCCGCGAGCACGGCGTCATCGCCTGCTTCATGTCGAAGCCCTTCATGGGGGTCTCGGCGAGCGGCTGCCACCACAACGTTTCGCTCTGGACCGGCGGCGAGCAACGGGTCAACACGCTTCATCAGGACCCGATCGCCGGCATGGACGACACGTTCAGCTACTGGAAGGGCGGCGAGAACCTGTTCATGCCGGACCCGTCGATCGATGACCACAAGCCCGGCCCGATCGGCCTCAACTGCATCGGGGGCGTGATGGAGCACCTTGCGGCGCTCACCGCCCTCGGCTCGTCCACCGTCAACTCGTACCGGCGTCTCTGGGACACCGGCTTCTGGGCTCCGGTCTTTGCCGACTGGGGCTATCAGAATCGGACCTGCGGCCTGCGCGTCTCGGCACCGGGCCGCTTCGAGTACCGCTCGGTCGATTCGATGGTCAATCCGTACCTGATGGCCGGCACGATACTCAAGGCTTTCGACGACGGCATCTCACGCAATCTGGACCCCGGCGAGCCGGAGGAGCGCAACATTTACCAGGCCATGGAGGCCGGCAAGCTGGTGAAGAAGCTGCCGATGTCCCTGGGCGAGGCGCTCGACGCGCTGGAGCGCGACGAGGTGATCAAGGCGGCGCTGCCGGACGAGATGTTCAAGGTCTTCTTGCACTACAAGCGCGACGAGTGGGAGCGCTTCATGTCCACGGTCACCGAGTGGGACGTCGAGACCTATCTCGACTGCCTGCCCTAACTCACGCGAAAGACGAGGCGCCCATGTGCGGGATAGCAGGACTGATCCATCGCGGATCGAGCGGCGACATCGGGGCCGAGATGACCACGATGCTCCAGGCGCTCAAGCACCGCGGGCCGGACTCCACCGGCTTCGCCATCTACGGCATCCCGGTCGAGAGCGACCACGTGATGCGCTTCAAGGTGGCGGAGCAGGAGGACATCGGCAAAGGCTTCGAAATCCACCAGCAGATCAAGGACCGCAAGGCGGAGGTGGATAAGCGCATCCGCAGCATGGATGTGGAGATCGTTGGCGAGGAACAGGCGACCGAGTACGCCTACCGCTACCGCCTGCGCTTCCCCGCTGACGACGACGGCGGCCAGCAGCGGCTCAAGCGCTTCGCCGATTACATCGAGGATGTCGAGGGGGCGGAGATTCTCTCCCTCGGCCGTGCGCTGGAGCTGATCAAGGATCTCGGCGACGCAGGCATCGTGAGCGCGCAGTACGACCTGGCCGGGTTCCAGGGCACCCACGCCATCGGCCACACGCGGATGGCGACGGAATCGGACGTCGATATCCGCTCGGCCCATCCCTACTGGGCCTATCCCTTCAACGACATCTCGGTGGTCCACAACGGCCAGCTCACCAACTACTGGAAGTTCCGCCGGGCGCTGGAGCACCGGGGCCATCGCTTCATGTCGAACTGCGATTCCGAGCTGATCGCGGTCTACCTCGCCGACCGCATCGAGCGGGGCGACACGCTCAAGGAGGCGATGGATCGTTCGGTGGGCGAGCTGGACGGCGTCTTCACCTATCTGGTGGCGACGGCGGACAGCCTCGGCATGGCCAAGGACACGATGGCGGCCAAGCCGATGGTGCTCTACGAGAGCGACGATTTCGTCGGCCTCGCCTCCGAGGAGGTCGCGATCCGCGGCGTCATGCCAGACGAGATCGACACTTGGGATCCCTACGAGGGGGAGGTCAAGGTATGGCAGAACTGAGCCCTGCCGATCGGCACAAATCCCATGACATGGGGCTGCACGCGGAGCAGCTCGCCGGCCGCACCCAGCAGGTCTTCTTCTACCCCGAGGAAGGCGACAACTACACCTATCCCGAAGGCTTCGACGTCGACTTCACCAAGAAGGCGACGATCGACGCGGCGGAGATGGACGGCCCCGCCGTCAACCTCCGCATCCGCGAGCTGATGGGCGAGGGCTACGGCCATATCGTGGTGCAGAACCCGCTGGCCAAGCACTCCCTCGGCGTCGGCATCCTCAACCGCCTCAAGCTCGATTTCGAGGGCAGCCTAGGCTACTTCGGCTGCGGCCTGGTCGACGGCCCCAACATCCACATCAAGGGCCGCGTCGGCTGGTCCTGCGCCGAGAACATGATGGCGGGCGTGGTCGTAATCGAGAAGAACGCAGGCTCCACTTTCGGCGCCGCGCTCAGGGGCGGCGACCTCGTCTGCAAGGGCGACGTGGGCTCGCGCACCGGCATCGACATGAAGGGCGGCACCATCATCATCGGTGGCCGCGCCGGCGCGTTTACCGGCTTCATGATGCAGCGCGGACGCATCGTCATCCTCGGCGACGCCGGCCCCAATCTCGGTGATTCCCTCTACGACGGCACGATCTTCGTCGGCGGCACGATCGCCTCCCTCGGCGTCGATGCCGTGCCCGGCGAAATCACCGATGTCGAGGCGCGCTGGCTCGAGAAGAAGCTTGCGACCTATGGCCTGGAAGCGCCCAACGGCGTCGCGAACCTGAACAAGATCGTCGCCGGCAAGCAGCTTTGGAACTACGACAACCTCGAGCCGACCGAGAAGAAGATCGCGCTCTAGGCGAGCGCGGACTCTCGCTACCCCGTAAGGAGCCCGTCATGGCCAGCGACAGACGCGAAGCCGTCGCCAACCGGCCCAGCCGCAACCGTCACATCCTAGGGCGGAGCAGCATCTTTTCGCCGGAGGTGATCGACGACATCCACATCAAGGCGGAGCTCGGCCGCTACCGGATGCGGGGCTTCTCGCTCTTCAAGAACATCCCGACCTTCGACGACCTCACCTTCCTGCCGGGCACGCTCACGCGCTTCGTCATCGAGGGCTACCGCGAGAAATGCACGACCACGACGGTGATCGGGCCCAAGGCCAAGCGGCCGCTGGTGCTCGACATCCCCGTCTACGTCACCGGCATGAGCTTCGGCGCGCTCTCCTACGAGGCCAAGACCGCGCTCGCCCGCGGCGCCACCATGGCCGGCACCGCCACCTGTTCCGGCGAGGGCGGCATGATCCCCGACGAACGCCGCTATTCCGAGAAGTGGCTCTACCAGTGCATCCAGTCCCGCTACGGCTTCAACCCCCACCACCTGCGGCTCGCGGATGCCTGCGAGTTCTTCATCGGCCAGGGCTGCAAGGTCGGGCTCGGCGGCCACCTGATGGGGCAGAAGGTTACCGACCAGGTGGCGGAGATGCGCTCGCTGCCCGCCGGTATCGACCAGCGCTCGCCCGCGCGCCATCCGGACTGGCTGGGGCCCGACGACCTCGCGCTCAAGATCAACGAGATCCGCGAAGCCACCAACGCCGAGATCCCGATCCAACTCAAGCTGGGCGCGGCGCGCGTCTATGACGACGTGCGCATGGCGATCAAGACCGGACCGGACAGCATCTACATCGACGGGATGGAGGGCTCCACCGGCGCCGGCCCGCATCTCGCGACCGAGGAGACCGGCGTGCCCGGCATCGCGGCGATCCGCCAGGCGCGCAAGGCCCTGGACGACCTCGGCGCCACCGGGAGCATCAGCCTCGTCTACGCCGGCGGGGTGCGCAACGGCGGCGATATCGCCAAGGCGCTTGCGCTGGGGGCCGATGCGGTCGCCATCGGCCACTCGGTGATGATGGCGCTCAACTGCAACAAGGACATCCCGGAGGCCGACTTCGAGACCGAGATCGGGGTCGAGGCCGGCTACTGCTATCACTGCCACACCGGGCGTTGCCCCGTGGGCGTCGCCACCCAGGACCCTGAGCTGCGCAAGCGGCTCGACCCCGACGAGGCGGCGGAGCGGGTCTACAACTTCCTCCACACGCTGACCCTGGAATGCCAGATGATGGCGCGCGCCTGCGGCAAGACCGACGTCCACAGCCTGGAGCCGGAGGACCTCGCGGCGCTCACCATGGAGGCCTCGGCCATGGCCCAGGTGCCGCTCGCGGGCTCCCAGCACACCGTCGGTCGCCCCGACATGAACCGCTACTAAGCCTTTTGGACCGGAGAAGCGCCATGAGCGACAATACCGGCGACGTCGACTACTACCTGAGCCAGAGCGGCCTCGATAGCGAGCGCGAGAAGGAGATCGGCCAGCACATCGGCTATCGCTACGATGTGAACCTGGTGCCCGACTACGAGCGGCTCACCCCCTTCCTCAAGCGCTACATCGAGACCATGGGCTGGACCGATTTGAACTGGCTGGAAGACGTCCACATGGGCTACGAGGAAGGCCGGCCCGCGGTGTTCGACCGCAACATCAACGGCTGGGTCACGGTGCCCGAGGACCTGGAGCTCCCCGACAATCAGCAGGACCGCGACATGCTCGCCCGCGAGCTTCTGGTGAAGTTCCAGATGTCGCCGCGCCACCCGATGGCGGACCTCAACGGGGTCTATCGGAAGTTCTAGGACGCCTGGCTCGCTCGAGCCTTTCCACTCCCCACGGAAGCGCTCCGGAGTTTGTTGGTCGCGGCAAGCGTCAGACGATCTCGTATTCTTTGACCGCGCCGCTGCCATAAATGCCGGCCACGAACGGAGGGAGCGTCTTCGCCGCGAAGCGAGTGATACGACGCCTTCCTTTCACCAGCAGCTCCGCGATGTCCGGCCCGGTCGCGTTCTTCATCCGGATTACGATGACCCGCGCCGAATGCCGCCGGATCGCTTGTAGCTCCGCTGCACGATAACGAACGCCCCTGTCTTTGGTGATCGCCACCCAGCCCATTCGTCCGACGAGCGCGATCCACTCCTCGTCCGGCGCGTCCTGCGGAAGATGGTCGTCATGCACCTCGACCGCCATTCCCTCGGCGCGAAGACGGTCCGCGATGATGTGCCTTCCGAGGCTGCGATCGATGAAGAGCGTGCGCTCAGGCTGCGGCTTGGAGCTCGCACCGGATCGCTTCTTCGATTTCCTCATGCCCACGCTCATAGTCGTGCGCCAGGTCGCCGATGGCCTCACCTGCCTTGTAGCGTTCGGCGATGAGCTGAGTGGCGAGGCCGGTGCCGGCGATGACAGGCCGCCCGGCGGAGAGCGTCGGATCGATAACAATCATCGCGGGCGTGTCGTCCATGGCGCTCCGGGTGAACGGATAGAGCTTGATTGGGACACCCGCGGGATCGCGATCGATCCGGCGGAGCGCCGCGCTGATGATCTCCCGCATGGCTGTTTGGCCCGCTTGGCTGATATTGATCAGTTGCCCGTATTGCTCGGTGAACAGGTCTAGCCCGTCCGTCTCAAGCTCGCGACTGACCAGCGGATGACGCTTGTCCATCTCCTGCCGCGCATTCGCCGCCAAGAATTGGATCGCCCTGCGAATGCTCGGCATCTTCACTTCGTGCTTGCGCCGAATAGCGGCGAGAACGTGAAGCTCCGTGAGATTGAGGAAGGAGAGCAGCGTCGGCACGTGTGCAGGTACTTCGATCAGCGGCGCGTACTCGTCGCGGCCCACCGACCAATAGCGAATGGTCGCGGCGGGCACGGCGAGGTAGTGGGCGGCTTCCGAGATCGTGTAAGCGGGGAGCTCTCGGGGATCGTTGGTCCGTGTTTGACGTCTGGCCATCGGGGCTCCTCCCGAATGCGAATGACCAACTTTTGAGTCAAAAGGAGTTATAGCTGGATTGCCGATCGTGGTCCATTCCAGCTATGACCGCCCGCTGTCCGTGTCGAGGTCGGCAGCAAGCGCTGAGTCGACGGCGGAGGTCGTAGTCACCACGTCACTGAAGTCGCCCGCATATTGGTAGTAGTGCTCCGCCAGTAGCGCGGATTAGGACCTCACGGCGTTACCAGCGCAAGGCGCCGCGCAGCATCAGGCCGTGTCCGGGCCCGCCGTCGTCGTTGGCGGCCTCGTACAGGCTGCCTTCAACGCTCACGCTCGCGGCCGGCGCAAGCTGCCAGCGCGCACCCATGCGCCACCACTGCGCGCCTTCGCCACTAAGCCCGAGCCCCGCATAGGGCGTTACCATGCCCATGCCGGGCGCTACGCCGAGACCGTAGCCGATCTCCGTGTTCAGGCGCGCCTGGTTGTCCGATGACACT
>JAJDVB010000030.1 GCA_022826345.1 Alphaproteobacteria bacterium | reverse complement strand
CAGCAGCGTATCCAACAGGCGGCCATACAATCGTCGCACCACGAAGCGCTCGATGGCGTAGCCGAATGCGCCGGTGACGACGAAGGCAACCGGAATGCAGGCGAGAAAATGAAGTCCGAAATGGGTCTGGCAGAGAACGGTTACATAGGCGCCGATCATGACGAGCTCGCCATGCGCCATGTTGATGACACCCATGGTGCCGTAGGTGATGGCGAGCCCGAGAGCGACCAACAGCAAAATGGACGAAAGACTCAGTCCGATGAAAATTACGTCGGCCATACTATGTGAGCCGTTCCGGTTCCGACGATGCGCGACTCCAGGCTGACGGGGGCCGGCGTCGAGACGCCAGCCCCCGCACCGTCAACGGTTAGGTCTTGAGCTTGCTGGAATCCAGGCCCGCCTGCGTGCAGAAGAGATTGTCGGGCGCTTCGCCGTATGCCGAATAAGGAAGCGGCATCAGTGGCTCCGCGTACTCGTCGACGATCTCGGCCTGACCGTCGGAGCCCCACACCCCGATACGCGGCGTCAGCCAGCAGTGCAGGTTTTCGGGCTCGATTCTCACACGCCCTTCCGGCGCATCGACCTCTTGTCCCTTGGACGCTTCGCGAACCGAGAGAGGATCGACCTCGCCCGCCTTCTCCACCGACTGCGCCCACAGGAACACCTGGAAATAAGCGCATTCCATGGCGTGATAGGTGACGGTATCGCCACCCATCGTGCTCTTCACGTCTTCCACGAACTTCTCGTTCGCCGGGTTGCTCACCGACTGGAAATACGGGAAGGACGTGACGCTGCCTGCGGCATAGTCTGCCCCCATCGCCTGCACCTCAATTTCCGAGCACACGGTGGCAAAGATTGGGAACTTGTCGTAGCTCAGACCCTGGTTGATGAACTCGCGGCGGAAGGCAACGATCGAATCGCCGACGACGTTGGAATAGACGCAGTCGCACTCGCCGGCTTCCCACATGGTCTTCATCTTGTTGACCATGGAGCCCCATTCGGTATGACCGAGCTCGAGGTACTCGTCGGCCACCCAGGAACCGCCTTCTCTCTCCACCAGGATCTTGCAGACCTTGGCCATCTCACGCGGGTAGATGTAATTCGACCCGACGATGAAGAACTTGTTGTAGCCCTGCTTCGTGATCCAGGGGACGAAGTTCTCCTGCTGCTGGTTGGGAACGGCGCCCGTGTAAATGACGTTCTTCGAGCACTCGAACCCTTCGTAGAACGTGGGATACCAGTACAGGTTCTTGCGCTTCTCGAACACCGGCAGCGCTGCCTTGCGGCTCGCCGAGGTGTAGGAGCCGAAGACCGACGGCACCCGGTCCCGCACCACGAGCTTGTTGGCCTTCTCGTTGAAGGTGCGCGGGTCGGAGGCCGGGTCCTCGATGATCGGCACCACCTTCTTGCCGAGCACGCCACCGTTGGCATTGATCTGATCGATGGCCATCTCGGTGACTTTGCTCAACTGCTTCTCGACGATGGCCGTCGTACCGGTCAGCGAATAAAGAACGCCGACCTCGATCTCGTCGTCGTCGGCCCAGGCAAACTGATAGTCCTTCACCCAGACGTGCGGGAACGTGGTCAGCCCGGCGGCACCGAGTGCGATACCGGATTTCTTCAAGAAGTCTCGACGTCTCATAGCTCCCTCCTCGCCCTGAACTGTGCACGTTCACAGAGCGATCTATGGTTGTCGTTTGCGTGGTTGATGGCCGGCATCGGATCGAATTTCAATGCGGCCGAAAAGGTGGGATGTGCAAACAAAACTGAACGAACTGCACCCACCTTTTTCTCCCTGGCGGTCCGCACAGGCTTGCCCAGTTTACCCTCGATCCCAACGCAGCGAACGAGGTGCCCAAGGGCATGCCGCCTAGACACGTCGCAAGTATCGTATGGGCGCCCATACCCACCGTCAAGCAGCGGCAGTCCCGGCGCGGCCCAGGCGATCGATCATGTGTCAGGGGTGAAAGGGACACTCCCTATGGTTGGCCAAGAGCCACGAACAGGAGCACCCCGATGCCACGGCGCGCCGTGCCGAAGGAAATGCAATGCGACCAACGAGACGCTGGACCCTCCGGCACGAACGCGCCCATACTTCGAGGCAACGAATAAATTTCACGACAGGGAATGGAGGGGACGATGGACCTGATTCTGACGAACGGCAAGATCGTGACCGCCCACGAAAGCTACGACGCTGACATCGGCATCGAAGACGGCGTCATCAAGCAGATCGGCCACGGCCTCGGGCCCGCCGGCCGCACCGTCGATTGCAGCGGCAAGATCCTGTTCCCCGGCGGCGTCGACGTGCACACCCACGTCGAGTTCGAGCTGATGGGGCAGGAGACCGCCGACGACTTCCACTCGTCCACGGTGGCGGCCGCCTGCGGCGGCATCACGACGATCTGCGACTACGCCTTCCCGGAGCCCGGCCAGTCGCTTCAGGACTGCCTGGTCCGCTGGAACCAGCGCGGCGAGAAGTCGGTGATCGACTACGGCCTGCACCCGACCATCTTCCAGCCCGGCGAGCACACCCTCAGCCAGATGCGGGACTGCGTCGCCGACGGCTACACCAGCTTCAAGATCTTCATGGTCGGCTTCGCCGAGTTCGACAAGTATGCGGCCGAGTACCTGCGCTGCATGGAGGAGGCCGGCAAGCTCGGCGCGATGGTCAACATCCATTGCGAGGACCAGTGCTGCATCTCCTACATGACCCAGAAGCTCGAGGAGGAGAACAACTCCAACGTCCGCACCTTCCCGGATTCCAGGCCGCGCATCTCGGAGGGGCTCGCCGCCCGACGCGCGCTCTGGATGGCCCACGTGGCCGACGTTCCGGCCTACCTCGTCCACCTTTCGTGTCAGGAAGGGCTGGATGCGCTGAACGACGCGCGCGGCCGCGGCCAGACCTGCTACGGCGAGACCCGGCCGATCTACCTCCACCTCTCGCGCGAGCGCTTCAACGAGGAAGTGGACCCCGAGCGCTACGTCGGCTGGCCGCCGCTGCGCGAGGCCGACCAGATGGAGGTGATGTGGCAGGCGCTCGACAGCAACGTGCTCCAGACCGTCGCCACCGATCATGTCGGCTGGAACATGAAGCAGAAGAAGGCGAGCGTGACCGTGGACGAGCTGCTGCCCGGCATGTCGAACCTGGAGACGGTGCTCCCCATGCTCTATTCCGAGGGCGTACGCCAGGGCCGGCTCTCGCCCCACCGCTTCGTCGACGTGAGCGCCACCAAGCCGGCCAAGCTCATGGGCATGTATCCGCAGAAGGGCACCATCGCGGTCGGCTCCGACGCCGACGTCATGGTCTTCGATCCGGAGAAGCCCGTCACCATCCGCCAGCGCGACATGCACTCGAAGCAGGACTGGGAGCTGCACGAGGGCTCCGAGGTCACCGGCTGGCCGGCGCTGACGATCTCGCGCGGCGACATCATCGTGGAGAACGGCAAGGTGAACGCCGAACCCGGACGCGGCAAGCTGGTCAAGCGCCGCACGTTCACCTCTTAGCCGCGAGCGGGGCCGGTCGGGTGGCGCAGGCGCTGGAGGCCGCAAGCCCACAGGACGAGCCTCGGGCGGAGCCCGGCACCGCGCTCCGCGTCGACGACCTTTACAAGAGCTTCGGCGATTTGGAGGTGCTCAAGGGTGTCTCGCTCACCGCCTACGAGCACGATGTCATCGCCATTCTGGGCGCCAGCGGCTCCGGCAAGAGCACCCTGCTCCGCTGCATCAACCTGCTGGAGGTCCCCGACTCAGGCGAGGTCCATGTCGGCGGCGAGTTGATCCGCATGAAGCGCGACCGGCGCGGCCGGGCGCTGCCGGCGGACCGGCGCCAGGTCGATCGCATCCGCGCCCGGCTCGGCATGGTGTTCCAGCAGTTCAACCTGTGGTCCCACCTGACCGTGCTGCAGAACATCATCGAGGCGCCGGTCCACGTGCTCAGGCTGCCCCGGCGCGAGGCGGTGGACAGGGCGCGGGCGCTGCTCGACAAGGTCGGCCTCGCGGACAAGCACGACTACTTCCCCGCCCACCTCTCGGGCGGGCAGGAGCAGCGCGCCGCGATTGCCCGCGCGCTCGCGATGGAGCCCGACGTCATGCTCTTCGACGAGCCCACTTCGGCGCTCGACCCCGAGCTCGTCGGCGAGGTGCTGAAGGTCATTCGCGATCTCGCCGAGGAAGGGCGGACCATGCTGATCGTCACCCACGAGGTCGGCTTCGCCCGCGAGGTCTCGTCGCGCACCGTGTTCCTGCACGAAGGCCAGATCGAGGAGGAAGGCCCGTCGCGAGCCGTGCTCGACGATCCGCAGTCGCCACGGCTCAAGCGGTTCCTCTCGGGCGAGCGCGGCGACGCCTAGCCTACGTAAACGACTTAACCACCAGCGAGGGAGAACGGAGAAATGAAGAAACTCACATTCTTGGGCGTGCTCGCAGCACTCGCGCTCGCGGCCGGCACGGCGGCGGCCGACATGAAAAAGGTCACGCTCGGCACCGAGGGCGCCTACCCGCCCTTCAACTGGATCGATGAGAACGGCGATCTCCAGGGCTTCGATGTCGAGATCGGCAACGCGCTCTGCGCCGCGGCCAACCTGGAGTGCACCTGGGCGGTGCAGGATTGGGACGGCATCATTCCCGGCCTGCTGGCCAAGAAGTACGACGCCATCGTCGCCTCGATGTCGATCACCGAGGAGCGCAAGAAGAAGGTCGACTTCACCGGCAAGTACTACACCACGCCGGCCAAATTCGTGCGCATGGTGGGCTCGGGCATCGAGATCACGAACGAGGGCCTGGACGGCTTGGCGGTCGGCGTGCAGCGGGCGACCATCCACGAGAACTTCCTGCGCGACAACTACGGCGACATCGTCACCATCAGGGCCTACGCCACCCAGGACGAGGCCAACCTCGACTTCGTCGCAGGCCGCGTCGATCTGCTGCTGGCGGATTCGATGGCCCTGCAAGGGGGCTTCCTCGACACGCCGGATGGCGAGAACGCGGAGTTCGTGGGGCCCGACTTCACCGATCCGCGCTGGTTCGGCGACGGCGCCGGCATCGCGGTGCGCAAGGGCGAGACCGAGCTGCTCGACGCGCTCAACGGCGCCATCGCGGCGATCCGCGCCGACGGCACCTACAAGGCGATCAACGACAAGTACTTCAATTTCGACGTCTACGGCGACTGATCGCCACACACGCATGGGCGGGCGGCTGTTCCGAGCCGCCCGCCCCCCGTTGAGCTAGCGGGTCGGGCCGATGCTCGATCTCAGGGGCTACGGCTGGATGCTGTGGCAGGGCCTCGAGCTCACCATTCTGGTCGGGCTCGGGGCCATGGCGGTGGCGCTCGCGCTCGGCCTCATCGGCGCCTGGGGCAAGCTCTCGCGCGCTCGCGCCGGCCGCTGGGCCGCCGGCACCTACACCACTGTCATCCGCGGGGTGCCGGAGCTGCTGCTCATCCTCCTCGTCTATTACGGCGTGCCCACGCTGATCCAGGACATTGCCGAAGGCGCCGGCTACGAGATCATCGTCGACCTCAACCCCTTCGTAGCCGGTGTCGTCACCATCGGTTTCATTTACGGCGCGTTCGCCACCGAGGTCTTCCGCGGTGCCTTCCTCGCCGTGCCGCGCGGCCAGATCGAGGCGGCGCGCGCCATCGGCATGAGCCGCGCGCTCACCTTCCGCCGCATCGTGCTGCCGCAGATGTGGCGCTTCGCGCTGCCCGGCCTCGGCAACGTGTGGATGGTGCTGATCAAGGCCACGGCGCTGATCTCGGTGATCCAGCTCCCTGAGCTCATGCGCAACGCTCAGATCGCCATGGGCGCGACCAAGCTGCCGTTCACCTTCTTCTTCGTGGCCTCGCTCTTCTACCTCGGCATCACCATCGTCTCGATGGTGGTGCAGCGGCGCGCCGAGGCGTGGGCCAACCGCGGCGTGCGCAGGGCCTGAGGCCGACATGGACCTCCGTATCATATGGGAGAGCCTGCCCCGCCTGCTGGACGGCGCGGCGCTCACAGTCGAGATCTCCATCATCAGCCTGGTGATCGGCCTGGCGCTGGCGGTGCCGCTCGCGATCCTGCGGCTCTCGTCCAACCCGCTGCTGTGGATGCCGGTCTACGGCTACATCTTCTACTTCCGCGGCACTCCCCTGCTGGTGCAGCTCTTCCTGGTCTATTACGGCTCCGGGCAGTTCCGGCCCTTCCTCGACTCGATCGGGCTCTGGGTGCTGTTCCGCGAGGCCTATTTCTGCGCCGTCCTAACGCTCACCCTCAACACCGCCGCCTACACCGCCGAGATTCTGCGGGGTGCGATCCAGGGCGTGCCGCGCGGCGATATCGAGGCGGCGCGGGCGGTTGGCATGTCGGGCACCCTGCTATACCGGCGCATCGTGCTTCCCAAGGCCTTCCGCCTCGCGCTGCCGGCCTACACCAACGAGGTCGTGTTCCTGCTCCAGGCGACCTCGCTGGTCTCGATCATCACGCTGCTGGACCTCACCGGCGTTGCCCGCATCATCGTCGCCCGCAGCTTCGAGCCCTACAAGCTCTACATCACGGCCGGGCTGATGTACCTCGCGATGAGCTACTTCTTCATCCTGCTCTCGCGCTTCCTCGAGCACCGCCTCTCCGGCCACATGCGCGAGCGCCCCGCGAGCGGCAGCGCCGCTTCCGCGCCGCGCTAATCCGCGAACGCGTTCCGGTACTCCTCATCCGTCAGGACGCTCGCGCCAGTGAGGCGAAGTTCCCTGCGCGCGGGCGCGAGCGACGGGTCGGCGATGGCGGCACGGAGCCCCTCCCGCATCTTCGTGATGTCCTCATCCGATGTCCCGGCGCTGGTCACGAATGGCATGGCCGGCGCGGTCGGCGACGACGCCAAAATCCGGGTGCCGCGCAGCTCGTCCCCGGCCTGGTCGGAAAGCAGCGCGTGAGTCACGCAATCGACCGCGCACGCGTCCGCCTCCCCCGCCGCGACGCAGCGGATGCTGGCGCGATGCGACCCGGATGTGACGATCTCTCCGAAGAAGGACGGCGGGTCATCGCCGGCCGGCAGCATGCGCCGCCAGACGTGATAGCCCGAATACGAGCCCGTGCCGTTCGCGGCGAGCCGGCTGCCCCGCAGGGCGGCGATGCTCTTGGCACCAGCATCATCGCCAACGATGACGTGCGCCCCATAGCGGGCGCGCTCGCATCCGGGCGCGTCGTAACTGGGGGTCGCGATCAGCCTCACCGCCGAGCCGAGGACGTTCACATAGGGATAGCCGCAGGTCTGGCTGAACAGGAGGCCAGGCGCACGCCAGTGGCCCTGATAGTCGTCCGGCCAGGTCAGCGCGTCGGGGACGTCCCGCACGCCCTGATCCCGCAGGTGCCTTGCGAGGCCCGCCCACCAGCGCTCCGTCGCGGGGCGGACCTCGTCCTCGCAGTACATCGGCAGGCTGGCGAGGCGCGTTTCGGCAGTCATCGGCTACGAGGCGATCGAGCAGCGCCGTTCCGCATCAACCCGTGACGATGGGGCTCCGGCCTGCGGCTGGACAACATGCCCTTGCTCGGTGAAGCTCGCATTCGAGAGCGGCGCGCGAAATTGGCAGCGGGCGCTCCTCGAGCGGGCGATAGGCGGATGCAGTTCACGATAGAGGTCGAGCGGGAAGAAGACGGGCGCTGGATTGCCGAGATCCCCGAGATCCCGGGTGCAATGTCGTATGGGACGAACCGGGACGAGGCGATCGCCAGGGTCGAGGCCCTGGCACTCCGGGTCCTGGCGGAAAGGATCGAAGCGGGAGAGCAGCCTGCCGAGCCGATCAGGATCACCTTCGCCGCCGCATGAGCCGATGGGGCAGCGCACGAGCGCGCCGCGTGCTCACCGCTTTAGAGCGCATCGGTTGAAAGATCAAGCGCACGTCGGGGTCTCACCGAACCGTGGAACCCGGCGTGCATCAGCCCGTGACGATGGGGCTTCGGCCTGCGGCGTCGTCCTCGGCCTTGAGCTTCTCGGCGGCGGCCAGCGCCGCCTCCGGCTTATCGAAGCGCATGTCCTCGAACATGATCAGCGGCTTGGCGCGGTCCGCCGCAAGCTGGCCCACGCACCACTCCTCGTCCGGCTTGGTGCAGACCACGACGTAGAAGCCGGGGATCGGCCCGAGCTTGTGCGCGTTCAGCGCGAACAGCACCTCGGAGAGATCGTTGAGCTTGTCGGGGTCGAGGTCGCCGAGCAGCGCCTCCTCCAGCGCGGTCGCCTGCGCGCGCGTCGGCAGCATCTTCTTGCCCGGCGGGGGCATGATCATGGGCATGAGAGAGCTGCGGGTCTTGTCCGAAATGCTCATCCGCAGACTCTCTCCGCCCAGGCTGAGGCGGCCTTGCGCAGCCGCCGCTTGCGTCGCCTCTTCCGGGTCAGGGCAGCGGTCCGTCCTTGAGGAAGCCGTTGATCACGTTCTCCATGATCTTGGAGACGTTGTTGTTGTAGTTGTTGTGCGAAAGGCTACCGCACCAGACCAGCGAGCCGGGCCCGAACACCGCGCCATCATTCGGCGTCTTGTAATAGATCATGTCGGCCCGGATTTGCGGGTTCTCGTGGCCGCCGCCGTAGTAGCCGCGGCAGGCGAAGTGGATCTCCTCGTTGACCTGGAGCATCAGGTCGGTGTGGCCCTCGGAGCGGGCGAGCAGATAACCGTGGTGCGGCGTGCCGAACTCGAGGTCGTACCGGTCGAGCTCGAGCCCCGCGGCGCCGCCGCCCACCAGGCCGAAGTCGCCGATGATCTCGTCATCGCCGATGCCTTCGAAGATCCATTCGCACTCGGAGCGGAAGCTGTCGGCCTCGCGCCGGTAGTAGGACGACACGTCGAAGCCGTAGGCCGTGAAGGTGAGTCCGCAGACCTTGCTCGGAATGCGCCCCCGCGCCCGCCACATGCCGCCGAACTTGCCGTCGAAGGCGTTGTTGTACTCGCCGGGATTGGCGGTCCATGCGCGCGTCCCGGCCTCGCCCTTGCGCACCTCGATGATGTTGCCGTTGTCGGGGTGATACTGGCTGCACCAATAGAACCCGTCGGCGCCGAGGTAGAGCCAGCGGCCGCCCTGGTGCTGGTAGGCCTCGTAGGCGTCGATCATGGCCTCGGACGAGTACTCCGGATGCGAGCCGGTCAGCACCACGCGGTACTGGTTCAAGAGCGCGACGCCCTCGCGGTCCAGGTCTTCGTCGGTGTGCAGGTCGTAGTCGAAGCCCACGGCCTCCAGCCAGTCGGTCAGGTGCAGGTCGCCGTTGAGCTGCCAGAGCGAGGGCGAGAGCCAGTGCCGGTATTTGGGGCGCATGTTGAGGATCGGCCGGAGCCTCGACGAGTAGCAGACGCCGCTCCCGTCCGAATGCAGCGAGTAGGTCGAGAGCCCGTACTCGCGATGCTCGTTGAGGTAGAGGTCGGAGGCCTGCATCAGCGGCACCTTGCCGGCGAGCAGTTGCGCCACCACCGAGTTGGTCGCCAGGTTGTCGTTGGAGTACGCGAGGTAGCTGTTGGTCGGGATGATCACCGCGACCTTTGCCGAGGGCCGGTCCTTGGGCGGCCGCACCACGAAGGGGATGTAGTCCTCGGTCGCCGACGATTCCTCGCCGCCGATGCGGAGCCGCGCAGCGTAGAAGCCGCTCTTCAGCCCCTCGGGCGCGGTGAAGCCGAAGTCCGCGTCCCACCTGGCGTCGTCGATATCGTCGTCGTGGAAGTGGATCGCGCCGTACTCCTCCGGCGCGTGGTGGTAGACGATCTCGTCGGCGGTCCAGTTGTAGCCGGTCATGCCGCGCGCCGGCAGGTTGATGGCGTGGCCGTTCAGCACATTCGGCGAGGTGTCGATGATATAGGTGGACGAGATGTTCTTGGTGATGTTGGCCTGGAAGTCCCAGGCGCCGACCACAATGCGGCGCAAGTCCGCCGGGCAGCCCTTGAAGCCGCGCGCCAATGCATCGATCTCGTGCTTGCCGAGCGCGGCGGCGGTGAGCCGGGGCCGGTCGATCTTGCCGTTGTAGGTGTCGCACTGCTCCGGCAGCCCAACGGGTGTCAGCGCCTCCTTGTAGTGCGCGCCGCAGATCGAGCGGCCCGAATCCGAGACCTTCGTCGATGCCGCCATGAGGAAGGGCGCGTCGTTGGCGCCGGGTCCGGTGCTGCAGGTGTCCGAGACCTCGGCCGTGGTCTCCTCGGCCGGATGCAGCAGCGCCATGCCGAGGCCGCCGTTCGCCGATGTCACCACCGGCTCCTGATAGAGGTGGATCGCGCCGGTCTCGGCATCGTAGGAGGCGGCTGCGAGGTACCAGACCTTCCGCAGCAGCGGCTTGCCGCTGGAAAGCTTGTGCACGTGGTTGCCGTCGCCGATGCAGAGTGCGAGGCAGCCGTCGTCGTCCACGAAGAGCCCGTAGCCGGTGTCGTTCACCCACTTGGTCAGGATGCCCTGGCGGCCCTTGGTCGGCGTCGTCGGGAAGATGAAGGCCTGGACGGTGAAGCTCGACACGGACATGCGCTCGTCGTGCGGCACGATCACGTAGGAGCCGCCGTGGATCTTCTGGTTGCGCCCCGTGTGGTTGCCGTCGAACGGCGCGTCGATTTCTTCTTCCTTGTAGCCCGGCCCGTCGGGGTTGGTGTCGCCGTGAATCAGGCGGACGAGCTTGGCCTCGTAGTCTTCGCCCTTCTCGGAGTTCACATAGAACGTGATGTCATCGCCCGGATGGATCGAGTAGCGGTCGCTGTATCCGGTGATCCGAAGCATGTCGTGTCTCCCAACCGTGTGTTCGTCGAATTCAGAGGGGGCGTCTACGCGCTGTAGCCGTAGAGCGAGAGCAGGTCGTGCACGCGCTTCACGAAGATCGCGTGCTCGCACGCGTCCTCGCTCGGATACGCCTCGTCCTCCAGGATCTTGACCGGCTCACCGCGCACGCCGGAGGTGATGCCGATGCGGTATTCCTCGTGGGGCCTGGTGCAGATCCGCACGTACTTGCCCGTCATCGGTGCGCGCCGCAGCTTGTCGATCACCGTGATGAGATCGGGGCTGTGGCCGACGCCGGCCTTGCCGGCCTTGCCGGGCTTGCCGACCGGGTTGTTGCGGTGCTCCTCGATCAGCCGCTCGCGCGTCGCCGGATCGGTGAGCAGCGGCAGCACATAAGTGCGGGTGATGAAGTCATCGGTCGAGGCCCGGCCCTGATCGAGCTGTATGCCGGTCTCTTCGGGGATATTCGGTCGCATCCTTTCCTCCCTAACGCGCGTCCCGCCTCTCCCTCAGCCGCGAGAGCCAGGACGGCCGACGGAACCGGCGGCAAATTGCCCCACGGTTTCAGCCATGACAAGGGCGGCTATTGGTATGACCTTTCAGTGCAATTCGCGACCCGCGGCGGCGGTCTTCAGCCTCCGCGATGAGGGCGTTCCCGCCCGTTGAGCCAGCGCCAGAGCTTCGAGACCCAGCCTTCCTTCCCCGCAGCCGCTTCGCTCGCCTTGGCGCGGCATTCCTCCATCACGTGGCGGGGCGTCAGGCGATAGGCGAGCCAGAGCGCCACCGCCGCGACGGCGAGGTCGTCGAGCATCCCGAGCACGGGGATCACGTCGGGAATGAGGTCCACGGGGCTCGCGAGATAGGCCAGCAGGAGGATCAGCACCGCCTTGACTGGCCAGGGAGTCTCGCGGTGACGGAACACCAGCCAGAGGGTGTGGACCTCAAGCGCAAGGCGCCGCGCCAGCCGGTCGAGGAAGGCAATCAGCCCGTCGGCGACCTCGCCGGCCTCCGGCTTGTCCGGCTCCGGCTCAGCCGGCGCCACGGTCGCGCTCGAGCGGCTCCCGGCTCTTGAGCAGCACGTAGAGCGCGCCGGTGCCGCCGCTGCTCTCGGGCGCGTTGGTGATGGCGATGATGTGCCGGCGCAGCGCGGGCTCGTTGAGCCAGCGCGGCACCATCTGACGCAGCACGCCGCCCTTGCCGCTCGCGACCGAGCCCTTGCCGGTGATGACCAGCACACAGCGCCGCCGCGCCATGCGGCTCTCCTCGACGAAGCTCTGGAGCGCGTCGTGCGCCTGGTCCTGCGTCCTGCCGTGGAGATCGAGACGCGCCTCGACCGGGAGCTGCCCGCGCTTGAGCCGCCGTGCCGTGCGCCGGTCGACGCCCGCAGGCAACACCGGGTCGAGTTCGGGGAGTATCGGCGGAGGGGGGGGCGCCGGGGGCGCCGGACGCGCCGCGGGCGCCGCACGGCGGGGCTTCTTGACCTTTTTCGGAGGCGGCGACGGAGCCTCCTCCTCCGGCGCTTCAGCTTCCTCCGGCGCCACGATGGCGCGGGGCAACGGCGTCACGTCGCGGGAGACGCGCTGCCAGAGCGCCGCCTCCTCGTTCCGTATGCGGCGACCGCCCTCGCTCATGACTCGCCGCCTTCCACGATGACGATATGCAGCCGGCGCGGCCCGTGGGCGCCGAGCGCGATAGTCTGCTCGATGTCGGCGGTGCGCGACGGGCCCGTGACGAGGTTGACCGTGCGCGGCATGAAGCCACCGTCTGCATCCGACCCCCCTTCGGCCCTCAGATGCACCCAGCCCTCCTCGTAGGCGCCGCCGATCTTCTCCGCCGGCAGCACCACGATGTGAGTCTCGGGCAGGAAGTTGAGCGTGGAGGGATGGTCCGGACCGGAGGCCATCATCAAGGTGCCGGTCTCGGCGAAGCCCATCACGGCCCCGGTCACGCCGACCCGGTCGGCCTCCTCCGCCCGACCCCGGCGGATCGCGAGCATGGGGCGCTCGCCCCAGGGATAGACGTCGAGCGCGGAATCGGGCGCCATCACCAGCGCGGGCGGCAGGTTGTGCTGCGCCAGGTAGTCGGCGACCGCGCCCGGCACCGCGCCGACACCGGAGACGCGATCCACGGTCGCGAACACCGCCTCCGCCATCGAGGCGAAAAGTTCGACTCTCTCGTCCTGGGAAATATCGGTGCGCGCAGGCAAGAGGTTGGGCTTGGGCTTCGCCATACGCTCGTCGAGCGCGGCGCGCTCCGCCTCGTCCAGCGGCCCGCGGCCAAGCGAACGGCGGATCGAGCCAAGGATGGCGTCGCGTCCGCCTGCCGCGCTCATGCCCGCCGCCCCTTGCGCCAGAGCGCGTGGAAGGTCGCCCCCTCGGGCGCAGGCAGGTCGCGCGCCGCGGTCCAGCCGCCAGCGAGCGGCAGCCGCGTGAAGCGCCCGCGCCGCCGGCCCATCGCGCCCAGCACGCGGATGCCGAAGCCGGTCAAGCAGCGATAAAGCGCGGGCCGCCGGGCGAGCCAGGCCCAGGCGCCGATCCCGGTGCGGATAGCCGCCGGGTTCAACCGCCGCTCGAACTCCTGCTCCCTGAGCTTGCGCATCAGCCCCGGCAGCGGGATGCGCATGGGGCAGACCTCCTCACAGCGGCCGCAGAAGCTCGATGCGTTGGGCAGGTGGCGCGCCTCTTCGAGGCCGATCAGGTTGGGCGTCAGCACCGCACCCACCGGCCCCGGATAGACCCAGCCGTAGGCGTGGCCGCCCACCGTGCCGTAGACCGGGCAGTGGTTCATGCAGGCGCCGCACTTGATGCAGCGCAGCACCTCCCGGAACTCGGAGCCCAGCATCCGCGAGCGGCCGTTATCGAGCAGCACCACGTGGTAGGCCTCGGGGCCGTCGGCATCGTCCGGCCGGCGCGGGCCGGTCGAAACGGTGGTGTAAGTGGAGAACTCCTGCCCCGTCGCCGAGCGCGCGAGCACGCGCATGATCGTGGTCGCGTCCTCCAGGGTCGGCACGACCTTCTCCAGCGTCGCGATCACGATGTGCATGCGCGGCAGGATCTGGGTCAGGTCCCCGTTGCCCTCGTTGGTGACGATGGCGGAAGAGCCTGTCTCCGCAATCAGGAAGTTCGCGCCGGTGATCCCGACATCGGCCGCGAGATAGCGCGGGCGCAGCACCTCGCGCGCCTCCTCCACCAGCTCTTCGACGCGCTCGAGCCGGCGGGTGCGGCCGAGCGGCGTGTGCTTCTCGTGAAAGAGATCGGCGACCTGATCCCGGGTCTTGTGCACCGCCGGCGCGATGATGTGGCTCGGCCGCTCCTCGGCAAGCTGGACCACGTACTCGCCGAGGTCGGTCTCCACCGGCGCGATGCCATGCTCTTCGAGGAAAGGGTTGAGCTCCATCTCCTCGGCGATCATGGACTTGCTCTTGGTCACCGTCTTGGCGTCCGCCTCCTGGCAGAGGGCGAGGATGACCTGCCGCGCCTCCTCCGGCGTCTGGCACCAGTGGACGGTCCCGCCCGCCGCCATCACCTGCTCCTCGTAGCGCTCCAGGTAGTGGTCGAGGTGCGCCAGCGTATGGTCCTTGATGGCGCGCGCCTCGTCGCGCAGCGCCTCGAACTCCGGCAGGCGCTTGGCTGCCTCGACCCGCTTGACCTGAAAGCCGCCCTGGAAGCGCGCGAGCGAGGTCTGCAGATCGGCGTCCTGCAGCCCGGCGCGCGCGTTGGCGACGAAGGTGCGGCTGGTGGCGTCCACGGCCCGGCGCCCTCGCGCGGCCCTCAGCGGCCCCGCGCCGGCTCGCCGATGGCCGGGCGGTCGTCCATGCCTGCCAGCACCTCGGCGACGTGACGGGCCTTCACGCTTGAGCCTTCGCGGCTCAGCCGGCCTGCGATGTTGAGCAGGCAGCCCATGTCGCCGGCGAGCACCGTGTCCGCACCGGTCGCGGCGATGTCCTTCGCCTTGTCCGCCACCATGCGGCCCGAGATGTCGGGATACTTGACGCAGAAGGTTCCGCCGAAGCCGCAGCAGACATCGGGCGCCGAGAGCTCCGCCAGCTCCAGTCCATCGACGCTCGCGAGCAGACGCCGCGGCTGCGCCCGGACCCCGAGCTCGCGCAGGCTAGAACAGGAGTCGTGGTAGGCGACGGTTCCCTCATGGCGCGCGTCCACGGAGTCGACGCCGCACTGATCGGTCAGGAACGAGACCAGCTCGGAGGTGCGCTCGGCGAGACGCTGAGCGCGCGGCTCCCAGTGAGCATCGCCAGCGAAGAGCGCCGGGTAGTGGCGCTTGATCATGCCGGCGCAGGAGCCCGACGGCGCGACTGTGGCATCGAAGGGCTCAAAAGCCTCGATCACGTTGCGCGCGATCGCCTTGGTATCGGCGCGGTCGCCCGAGTTGTAGGCGGGTTGGCCGCAGCAGACCTGCGCCTTCGGCACCACCACCTCGCAGCCAGCGCGCTCCAGCAGCGTCGCCGCGGCGAAGCCCACCGTCGGCCGGAACAGGTCGACGAGGCACGTCACGAAGAGGCCGACCCGGCGAGGCGTTGCGGGCATGGACGGTTCGAAATCGTGGAAAACGGAGGGGGGAGGTTAATCGAGGTGCGCGCTTACGTCGAGACCGCGGGGCAGGAGCAGCCAGTAGCGGCCCGCGTGCTTCATGCGCCCGGCCACCGCGCCGGCCTCTGCACCCGTGCCCCAAAACACGTCGCCCCGCACCGGGCCGCGGATCGCGCCGCCCGAGTCCTGCGCCACCATGAGGCGCCTGAGCGGGCGATCCTCCCTGGCGGGATCGGGGTCGGGCGCCGCGCTCTCCAGCCAGACCGGCACGGTCATCGGTACGAAGCGGCGGTCCACCGCAAGCGAGCGTCCGGCGGTGAGCGCCACCTTCTGCGCGCCGACCGGGCCATCCGTCGCCTGCTCCTCCTCGAGCCAGCGGAAAAAGACGTAGGACGCGTTCTCGTGCATGACCTCGGACGCCCGCTCAGGGTTCGCCGTCAGCCAGTCCCGAATGGTCTGCATCGACACGTCCTCGCGGCTGAGCGCGCCGAGATCGACCAGCCGCCGGCCGATGGCGACGTAGCTGTGCCCGTTGGTGGCGGCGTAGGCGAGGCGGCGGGTCGTGCCGTCCTCGAAGACGATCCGGCCGGAGCCCTGGATGTGGAGGAAGAAAGCGTCGATGGGGTCATCCACCCAGACGAGCTCAAGTCCCTGCGCCGCCAGCGCGCCACCGTCGATCTCGGCCCGCGTCGCGTAGGGCTTCAGCGCGCCGTCCGCCACCCGCCCCGCCATCCGCTCGCCCACAAGCGCGGACCGGAACAGGCCGAGATCGACCGTCACCAGATCGTGCGGGCGCGCGTAGACAGGCACCGCGTAGCGCCCGTCCGCCTGCCTGGCGCCGCGCAACTCGGGCTCGAAGTAGCCTGTGAAGAGGTCCTCGGCCTTGGCGCCGTTCCGCGCCTCGTAAGGCGCGAAGTGTGCCTCGAAGAATTCGCGTGCCTTGTCCGCGCCTTCCAGCCCGGCGGCGGCCGTGCAGACCGCGCGCCAGTCGCCCACGCGCCCGCCCAGCGCTGCGGTATCCATTGGCTCGTCGTCGGCGCGTTCCTCGAGCGCCGTGCACGAACGCTGCAGTGCCCCCAGCGCGGCGCTATGGTCGTCAGCCTCCCAGCCGGGCAGGTCCTGGAACGAGACGGCCCGCAGCACCAACCGGTCGGGCTCCGGTTGCTCGGGTTGGGGGGCGCAGCCTTGCACGAGGATCACGACGGCGGCCAGCACCCATGCCCAGCGCCGGAGGTTGGCGCTCAATTGGGGATGCTGGTCTCGATCAGCGCCCAGTTGGGATCGGACGAGCGGGTGTTGCGCGCGAAGGTCCAGATGTCGGTAACCCGCTCAATCAGGCTGGGGTCACCGCCGACCTCCTCGCCGTCCTTGTCGCGAACCACGTTGATCTGCTGGCTCACGAACTTCACCGTCACCCGCGCGGTGCTGGAGCGCATCTCGGCGCTGATGATCTCGGCAGCATCGAGGGCGACGATGGTGGTCTCCTGAAGGTGGCCATCCGCCATGCGCTCGCGGATCGCCGCCGCGAACTCGTCGTAGACATCGTCGCCCAAGAGCGGCCGGAGCGTCGCCGTATCGCCCTTGGCGAAGGCGTCCACCACCATCTCGAAGGCAGCCTGCGCGCCTGAGACGAAGCGCTTCGGCGAGAATTCGTGGTCCGCCCTCCTGATCTGCTCCAGGCCGGCCCTGAGCCCACCGATAGCCTCGTCCCGGTCCGTCGCCGCGTCCCTCGGTGCCGCGAACGCCGGCCGTGGCGCGGCTGGCTCCGGTTCTTCGTCCTGCGGGGCCATATCCTGCGGCGCCTCGCCCGCGGGCCGGGTGCGATCCGGCAGCTGGACGACCTCGCCCTGGCCTTGGCTCGGCCCCTGGCCCTGGCTTTCCTCAGGCGGCTGCTCGGTTCGGGCGAAACGATCGGGATGGCGCTGGCGATGCTGGCCGGTTCGCCGGCCGAGTACGCCGCGCAGGCGCAAGATAATGAAGATCGCGATCAGCGCGAAAAATATGATGTCGTAGAATTGAAATCCGTCGGACATGTCCCGAACCTTGTGGGCAGGCGGCGTTCCGTCGCACAATGCTGCCGAATTCGGCCACCAGACCCTGGGCCACCGTCGGCGGCCCTCGCCGGCGACCCCGGCACGAGCGACGGTCCCGCCGAAGCCCGGCGCGGGGAGCCGACATAACGCAAGATAGGTAGAGCGCCGCGCGAGCGCAAGCACGGAGCACACCGCCTTTATGCCCCTTCTTCTGCTGTTGCTGGCGATTCCGGTTGGCGAGGTGTTCATCTTCCTCGAAGTCGGGAGCGTCATCGGGACGTGGCCGACCATCGGGTTGATCGTCGGCACCGCCGTGGTCGGCGGCCTGATCCTGCGCTGGCAGGGCCTGCAGACCCTGGCGCGGGCGCGCCAGCAGCTCGCGGCGAATCGCCTGCCGGTGGCCGAGATGGCCGAAGGCGCGGCGCTGGCGCTCGCGGCGGTGCTGCTGCTCACGCCCGGATTCTTCACCGACGTGCTGGGGACCCTGTTGTTGCTGCCGCCGCTCCGCCGTAGTCTCCTGCGCCCGCTGCTGGCCCGTTTCGCGCCGCACGCCCGCCATGCCGGCTCCGATGCCGGCCCCGCGTCGACCGCCGACGGCGGGCGAGTGATCGACGGCGAATACACCGTGCTCGACGAGACACCCAAACCCGGCCCCCGGAATGTGCGCCCCCAAGGAGAGCAATGATGGCTGACGAGACCGGCACCACACCCCCCACGCCGGCCACCGCAGGCGCAGGCAACGCGCAAGGGGCGCAGGAAACACGCCCGCAGCTCGGGATACAGACCCAATACGTGAAGGACCTCTCGTTCGAGAACCCCTCTGCCCTGGAGCGGCCCCCCGAGGCGGAGCGTTCGCCGCAGATCACGGTCAATGTGCAGGTCGAGGCGCGCCGGCTGAACGAGCAGACCTTCGAGGTCGTCCTGCAGATCACCGCGCAAGCCAGCCACGAAGAGAAGCCGGTCTTCCTGGTGGAGCTGAGCTATGCCGGAGTCTTCAACTTCATCGGCATCCCCGATAACGCCATGGAGCCGGCGTTGCTGATCGAATGCCCGCGGCTGCTCTTCCCGTTCGCGCGGCGCATCGTGGCCGACGTCACCCGCGACGGCGGCTTCCCGCCGCTCCTGCTCGCGCCGATCGACTTTCTCGCCCTCTATCGCAACCGCCAGCAGCAGGCGGCTCAGGCGCAGGCGGGCGAGGCAGTGGGCGCTGAGGCCCGGCCGCCCGAAGCCGAGCCGACCTTCGTCGATCCGGCCGAAGTCGTGCCTACGGTCGACGGCGGCGGTGGGGGAGATTAGCCCACGGCTTTCGCCACGCTTACAACGCCCCTACCGCGTCATGGCCGGACTCGTTCCACTGCTGTCCGGTTTAGGCAGAGGTAAGTTGGAGTTCGATTTGCCTGTCATCGTTTGGCGGGGTTTTGGGCGGGTCCTTGATGTTGAGGATGCATCGGCGGTGCATGATGTTGAGGCGCACCAGCCGC
>JAJDVB010000210.1 GCA_022826345.1 Alphaproteobacteria bacterium | reverse complement strand
TGCCGTGGAGAGAACCACGCCCGAGAGGCCGACGTACCACTCCGCGATCCGGTCGAAGAGGTCGATGGTGAACTGGCTGCCGAGCAGCACGCCGAGGATCGCGATCATGGCGTTGCGGACCTGGGCCGGGACTGCGAGCGGTGCGCCGGCGAGCGCCGCGCCTGTCGCCGCCGTCATGGCGCCCAGCATCCAGGGGAGCGGCAGTGCGAGCGCGAAGAAGACCGCCCCACCCACGGCGCCGAGCCCGATCGAGAGGGCGAACCGGAGCGCGCCGACGCGGAGCCGCGCCACACGAAATCCGTCGATGAACGGGGCTGCCGAGCGTTTCATTGGCCAGGCCGGCGCGGGAGGCGGCCGGCCCGGCAAGCGGACCCCGCGGTGCGCCGGCCGCGCCCCCTCAAGGGGTGAACTGCTCGGTGAGGATGCGCTCGGTCAGGCTGTGCTCGGGGTCGAAGAGGAGGCGGATCGCGGTCGCGTGATCGACCTCGACCTCGACCGACGCCACGTCGCGCACCTCGGTGTAGTCGGCGACCGCGCTGACCGGGCGCTTGTCGTGCTCGAGCACGTCCAGCCGCACGGTCGCCTCGTGCAGCAGCAGGGCGCCCCGCCAGCGGCGCGGCCTGAAGGCGCTGATCGGCGTCAGCGCCAGAATATTGGCGCCGAGCGGGATGATCGGGCCGTGGGCGGAGAGGTTGTAGGCGGTACTGCCGGCGGGCGTCGCCACCAGCACGCCGTCGCAGATGAGTTCCGGCACGCGCACGACGCCATCCACGCTGATCCTGACCTTGGCGGCCTGGCGGGTCTCGCGCAGCATCGAGACCTCGTTGATGGCGAGCGCCTCCTGCGTTGCCCCGTGGATCGTCTCCGCCCGCATGCTGAGCGGGTGCAGGGTCGTGGCATGGGCCTGCTCCAGCCGCGCGGGCAGGTCGTCTAAGGAGAACTCGTTCATCAGGAAGCCGACCGTGCCCCGGCTCATGCCGTAGATCGGCTTGCCCTGGCGCAGCAGGCGGTGCTGCGTCTCCAGCATGAAGCCGTCGCCGCCGAGCGCGATGATGACGTCGGCCTCGTCCGGCTCGACCAGGGGATAGCGGGCGGCGACGTCGGCGAGCGCGGCCTGCGCCTCGGCGGCGGTCGAGGCGACGGCGGCCATCCTCCGGTAGCGCATGAAATCCCCCGATGGGCTGCGCCGGCGCGGCGCGATACGGAAAGCGGGCCGGGCGGCGGCTCAGCCGCCGGTCACGCTCATGTGGCGGCCGACCGCAGGGCGCGTGTGGCGGCGGTCGATGATGAAGTCGTGGCCCTTGGGCTTGCGCCCGATCGCCTCGTGGATCGCCGCGACCAGGGCCTCGTCGCTCTCGCTGCGGCGGAGCGGCGTGCGCAGGTCGGCCGCGTCCTCCTGGCCCAAGCACATGTAGAGCGTGCCGGTGCAGGTGAGCCGCACCCGGTTGCAGGATTCGCAGAAGTTGTGGGTGAGCGGCGTGATGAAACCCAGGCGCTGGCCAGTCTCGCGCACCGTGACGTAGCGCGCCGGCCCGCCCGTGCGGTGGTCGCTCTCGTCCAGGGTCCAGCGCTTGCGGAGCTTCGCGCGCACCAGGGAGAGCGGCAGGTACTGATCGGTGCGGTCGCCGTCGATCTCGCCGAGCGGCATGGTCTCGATGAAGGTGAGGTCGTGGCCTTCGGCGGCGCACCAGGCGACGAGGTCTTCGATCTCGTCCTCGTTGACGCCGCGCAGCGCCACGGTGTTGATCTTGACCCTGAGCCCCGCCGCGCGTGCCGCCTTGATCCCCTCCAGCACCTGGTCGAGCCGGCCCCAGCGGGTGATCTCCGCGAATTTGGCAGGATCGCGGGTGTCGAGGGAAATGTTGATCCGGCGCACGCCGGCCGCGTAGAGGCCCTCCGCGTGGCGCGGCAGTTGGCTGCCATTGGTGGTGAGCGTGAGCTCGTCGAGCGCGCCGGTCTTCAAATGGCGGCCCAGGCTCTCGAACAGCCCCATCACGCCCTTCCGCACCAGCGGCTCGCCCCCGGTGATGCGCAGCTTGCGCACGCCGAGGCCGACGAAGGCGCTGCAGAGCCGGTCCAGCTCCTCCAGCGTCAGCAGCTCCGCTTTCGGCAGGAAGCTCATGTGCTCCGACATGCAATAGAAGCAGCGGAAGTCGCACCGGTCCGTGACCGAGACCCGCAGGTAGGTGACGTGGCGCTCGAATGGGTCGATCAGCATGGCTTCCGCTCCGCCGGCACGCGGCGGTTCCTCCGCCCCACGCCGCTCCGCATATTACGCGAGGGCGCCGAATTTCTCCCGGAGAATCTGGGCATCATCGGGGCGGCGTCAACCGTCCCGCTCGCACAGCAATGGAGGCTGCTGGTAGGATCGGGAGCGAAGGGCCACGAAGTGGAGCGCGGAAGTGACGGACTCGGTGGTCCCGGTCATCGACATTGCGCCGTTTCTCTCAGGCGGGCGCGAGGACAAGGCGCGCGTCGCCGCTCAGGTGGACGATGCCTGCCGCGAGATCGGCTTCCTCGTCATTGCGGGCCACGGCGTCGCGCAAGCCGAGATCGACGAGATGCGGCGCGTCACCCGCGCCTTCTTCGATCTGCCCTATTGGGAGAAGCTCAGGGTCAAGATGCCGCCCGACCGCTACCGCGGGCTGATGACCGTCGGCAGCGAGGACGTGGCCTACAGCATGGACGCGGACGAGGGCGCGCCCGACTGGCGCGAGAGCTTCGTCACCGGGCCCTACGACCACGCCTACGACGAATATCACTACGGGCCGAACGGCTGGCGCTTCTTCGCCGCCAATCTCTGGCCCGATAAGCCTGCGGAGATGCGGCCGCTCTGGGAGGCCTACTATCGGGAGATGGAGCGGCTGGCCGGCGACCTGATGCGGATCTTCGCCTGCGCGCTGGGGCTGCCCGAGCTCTTCTTCGCCGACAAGATCGACCGCCACATCACCAACTTCATCGCCTCCTACTACCCGCCGCAGCCGACCCCGCCGCTGCCGGGGCAGCTCCGCTGCGGCGCCCACGCGGACTACGGCAGCCTCACCATCGTCTCCTCCGATACTCCCGTGGGCGGCCTGCAGGTGCTGGGCAAGAACGGCGCCTGGGCCGACGTGCCCTGCATCCCCGGCACGTTCGTCATCAATCTCGGCGACCTGATGGCGGAATGGACCAACGACCGCTGGCGCTCGACCCTGCACCGAGTGGTCAACCCGCCGCGTGAGGAGGCCGACAGCAGCCGGCTCTCGCTGCTGTTCTTCCACCAGCCCAACTACGACGCCGTGATCGAGTGCCTGCCGAGCTGCACCGACGACGCCAACCCACCCCGCTATGCGCCCATCACCTCCGGCGCCCATGTCGCCCACAAGATCGACAAGAGCCGCCGCCCGCAGCTCGAAGGTGCCGAGGTGGCGGCGGGATAGCCGCCGCACCATCCGCCCTTGACTCCCTGCGCCTGAGACCGCGAATTCGTGCCGCCCGCGTTGCGGGCGATGAAGGCGTGACGGAGAGGAGGCGGCCGTGGCCGACAATGGAGGGCAAGGCGCCCGCGATCAGGTAGAGGACGCACTGGCGCGGCTCGAGCGCGACGGCATTCAGCATGTCCGCTTCGAGCTGCCGGACATGCACGGCTCGGCACGCTCCAAGCAGGTGCCGGTCGAGCGTTTCGCCGCGTCCGCCCGCGAGGGCGTGAACATGTACGGCGGCATCGTCGCCCTCGACACCGCCTCCCACGTGATCCCCGGCACCCTCTACAACGAGGAGGTCAAGTACAAGGACCAAACCCTGCGCCCGGACCTCTCGACCCTCGCGACCGTGCCGTGGCTCGACGGCATGGCCAAGGTGATCTGCGACACCGAGTGGGAGGACGGCACGCCGCTTCACGCCGCGCCCCGCGGCGTCGCGCGGCGGATGCTGGAACGGGCGGCCGCGCTCGGCTTCGGCATCGAGAGCGCCCACGAGTACGAGTTCTTCGTGCTCGACAGCGAGACGCATCAGCCGATCTTCGGCGGCGTCCACATCTTCAACAATCTGCGCAACGACCACCTGCCGGCGATCCGCGCGGTGGTCGACGGCCTGCGCGCCGCCGGCATCCCGATGCTGACCGCGAATGCCGAGTACGCGCCCTCGCAGTACGAGCTGGTCTACCGGCATGCCGAGGGAATGGCGGGCCTCGACAACGCGTTCACCTTCAAGAACGGGGTGAAGGAGATCGTCCAGCACGCGGGCCTCACCGCGACCTTCATGGGCAAGCCGGCGGCGGGCATGGCGGGCTCCGGCTGCCACTACCACATCAGCCTGTTCGATCAGGAGAGCGGGCGGAGCGCCTTCTACGACCCCGACAACCCGAGCGAAATGACGCCGACGCTCCGGCACTTCGTCCAGGGCCTCATCGACCACGGTGCCGCCTGCACGGCGCTCTTCAACCCGACGCCCAATTGCTACCGCCGGCTCACGCCCCACACCTTCGCGCCCTCCAACGTGAGCTGGGGCGAGGAGGACCGGAGCGCCATGGTGCGCATCAAGCAGCCTGGCGCGCCGGGCATGCATGTGGAGATGCGCGCGTCCTCGGCCATCAGCAATCCCTACCTCTGCGCCGCCGGCACGCTCGCCTGCGGGCTGCTGGGCCTTGCTGAGAAGCGCTCGCTGGTCACGCAGTCCGACGGGCCGAGCGAGGACGACCCGAGCCTGCCGCCCTTCCCGGCCAATCTCGAGGCCGCGCTCGCCGCGCTCGAAGCCGACACGGCGATGGTGGAGCTGCTGGGCGAGGAGTTCGTGACCGTCTTCACCACGATGAAACGCGCCGAGCTCTCCCGCTTCAACGCCCACGTCACCCAGTGGGAACGCGACGAGTATATCGAGCTCTACTGAGGCGCAGCCGATATTTCGTCTGAATCGTATCTCGGTCTTCGAGACGTTCGCGACTGCGTGCCAGTGTTTGATCACCCGGCACACAGAGGTGGCGAGCGGGATTGGCTTTGCTCGACAAATGGTAAATATTCAAATGGCGTTTGATCGTGGGCGCTGGCGAGAATGGGTTGGCGCGCGCAGCCTCCGCATATTGATCGCCAAAAACCAGAGCAGGAACGCAGGGGGAGCGAATGGAGTTATGTGATCTCGGCGATCGTCCGCCGCTGGGCGAGGTACCGAAGAAGATGCACGCATTCCTCGTGCGCCAGGATCGCTTTGGCGAGCCCAGGGACGCCTGGCAACGCGAAGTCATCGACACCCCCGAGATCGGTCCGCTCGACGTGCTCGTCTACGTCATGGCAACCGGGATCAACTACAACAACGTGTGGGCGGCGCTCGGCATACCCGTCGACGTCATCGCCGACCGGCAGAAGAAGGGAGAGCCCGAAGATTTCCATGCCGGCGGCAGCGACTGCTCGGGCATCGTGTTCGCGGTCGGC
Source organism: Alphaproteobacteria bacterium (assembly GCA_022826345.1). The sequence continues at coordinate 59,668 of JAJDVB010000210.1, read as the reverse complement.
GATCAGGTGACGAACGTCCGCCCCGGTGACGAAGTCGTCGTCCACAGCGGCTGGTGGGAGCCGGACGACCCGTGGGTGCTGTCTGGCCGCGACCCCATGCTCGCCGAGAGCACGCGCATCTGGGGCTACCAGACCAACTACGGAAGCTACTGCCAGTTCGCGCGGGCTCAATCCCACCAGTGTCAGCCGAAGCCCAAACATCTCTCGTGGGAGGCCGCCGGCTGCTATCTGCTGTGCGCGTCGACTGCATACCGAATGCTCATGGGCTGGGCGCCGAACGTGGTCGAAGAGGGTGATTACGTCCTGGTGTGGGGCGCGGCCGGCGGACTCGGCGCGCTGGCGCTCCAGATCGTCACGGCGAACGGCGGCAAGCCGGTGGCGGTAGTCTCCGACGAAGAAAAGCGGCAGTTCTGCCTCGACCACGGCGCCGTCGGCGTGATCAATCGGAACGATTTCGACCACTGGGGGCCGATGCCCGACACCGCCAGCAAGGAATGGGGGCAGTGGTTCAAGGGCGCGCGGGCGTTCGGCAAGGCCTTCTGGGACGCGGCTGGCGAGAGAGCGAGCCCGCGCATCGTCTTCGAGCACCCCGGCGAGGCGACGTTGCCGACCTCGGGCTTCCTATGCGCAACCGGCGGCATGGTCGTCATTTGCGCCGGAACCACCGGATACACCGCGACGCTGGACCTCCGCTACCACTGGATGCGGCAGAAGCGGTTTCAGGGCAGCCACCTGTCTAACGACGAGCAGGCCGAGGCGGTAAACCGGATGATCATGGACCGAAAGGTCGACCCCTGCCTGTCTCACACCTTCTCGTTCGACGAGATCGGCGAGGCGCATCAGCAGATGCACGAGAACCGTCATCCCTACGGAAACATGGCTGCGCTCGTGAACGCCACGGAGCCGGGACAAGGCGCGTCCTAGAGCGCGTCCGACTTTGACGGACGCGCTCTAGCGGAAGTGCGGGAGCACGTGGTCGGCGTAAGCGGCGACGATCTGCTCCTCGCCGCCGTTGGTAAGATAGATGTTGAACTGCGTGACGCCGGCGGCGTCCAGCGCGCGGATCTTCTCCACATGGGCCTCGGCCGGGCCGATCACGCAGAAGTCCTCGGTGATCTCCGGCGAGACATAGGCACTGTTGTCTGATTCCAGCGCGGTGTGCTGGCGATAGTCGTAGCCCTCGTCGGCGCCGACGCCCTCGCGCTTCGCGATGTAGGCGGTGAGGCTCTCCGGCACGAGGTCGGTGCCGGCGCCGTGGTGCTTCACGATGTCGGCCACGTGGTTGCCCACCAGCGCAGGGAACCACTTGGTCTGGGCGATCCCGGCCTCGCGGTCGCCGACCCAGACCGGCGCGCAGGCCATGACGCGGTAGTCCGCCATGTCGCGGCCGCACGCCAAGCCGGCGGCGCGCGCCTGGTCCCCCATCCACTGGCAGAGGCCGACATCGCCGAGCTGCACGATCAGCCCGTCGCCGACGCGGCCCGCCGCTGCCAGCGCCCGCGGCCCATAGGCCGCGACCCAGACCGGCATCTCGTAGCCGCCGGTCCAGTCGAACTGCACCGGCTCCGGCACGCCCTCGTAGCTCACCGCCTCGCCCCGCACCAGCGCCTTCATGGCGTGGCAGAACTCCTCCAGGCGCGCCACCGTCGCCGGCCGCTTGCCGATGGCCCGCACGGCACTGTCGCCGCGCCCCACGCCCATGTCGAAGCGGCCGTCGGACTGCACCGCCATCGCCCCGAACAGGCTCGCCGCCACCGACCATTCGCGGGTCATCGGGTTGGTCACACAAGGGCCGAAGCGCAGGTGCCGCGTGTGGTCGATGGCGACCGCCATCTGCGGGTAGAGATCGCGCCACAGCGCGTGGCTGTCGAAGAACCAGGCGTAGTCGAAGCCGGCCGCCTCGGCCTGCCGGCAGATGGCGATGACGCGATCCTTCTCGAGGTCGCCGCGAAAGGTGATCGCGAATTCCATGGTCGCCTCCGCTCCGCTATTCGGCCTCCGGCCAGATTTTCACACCCGCATGCTTGAAGCCCGTGGCTTTCGACATATTGAGGCGGATCAGCAGCGGTGTCAGCGCCTCGATGCAGCGCGCGCCCTCGGCCGGGCCGCAGTTGTAGGCGCGGGCGCCGATGGTCTCGATCAGGTCCATCACCGTGCGCTTCGCCTCCAGGTCGTCGCCGCAGACGAGGATGTCGCAGTTGATCGGCTGATCGAGGGCGGCGAGCACGTGGGCGGAGACGTTGTGGAGAGCACCCACCACCGAGACGCCCTCGCCCAGCATCGCCTGCGCCGCCTCGGTCGCCGAGCCCTCCGGTGGCATCGCCGCCTTGCGGGGATTGCCGTCGGCCAGCGGCACCGCCATGTCGACCAGGATCTTTCCTTGCAGCGCCTCGGTAAGCCCGGCGAGAGTCGCCTGATGCGCGCTCCACGGCACCGCCAGCACGACCATGCGCTCAGCCCGCGTGACCGCGTCGGCGTTGGCGGCGCCTTCGATCGACCCCGGTGCATCAGGCACGCCGTCGCGAAGGTCGGCAGCGATCTCCGCCGCGCGGGCGGCATCGCGCGAGCCCACCACGACGTCGATGCCGGCAAGCGCGCAGCGCTGTGTGAGCCCGCGACCCTGGGGGCCGGTCCCTCCGATCACGGCGATGGCCATGGAATGGGTCTCCTGAATTCTCCGGGACGCAGCTACGCGTCGTATGCGACGAGGGAGGTGGTTGGCAGGTCGAGACGCTGACGCCCGTCGAGAAAGCTCAGCTCGATGATGAAGGCCGCAGCCACCACCTCGGCGCCCACTTGGCGCAACAGCGCATGCGACGCAGCCGCCGTGCCCCCGGTCGCAAGCAGATCGTCGACCAGGACGACTCGCTGGCCAGGTGCTACGGCGTCAGCCTGCACCTCGACCTGGTCGGTGCCGTACTCGAGCGCGTATTCGTACGCCACGGTCTCGCCCGGCAGCTTGCCCTTCTTGCGCACCATGATGAAGCCGCACCCGAGCGCGTGCGCCACCGGTGCTGCGATCAGAAAGCCGCGGGATTCGATGCCCGCGAGGAGATCGGGCTTGTGACTGCCCACCACGTCGGCGAGTCGTTGCACCGTCTCGCCCCAGGCCTCTGCGTGGGCGAGCAAGGTCGAGATGTCGTAGAAGAGAATTCCAGGCTTGGGAAAGTCAGGAATTTCGCGGATGTGGTCGCGCAGATCGAATTCGGGCATGGTTGCCCCCGATCAACGCGCGCTGGTTGCTTCCCTTGGGATTACTCGGCCCCGGTCGCTTCCTTGAGGTAGGCGATCAGGTTGTCGCGGTCCTTTTCCTTCCTGACCCCCTTGAACGCCATCTTGTTCTTCGGGATGTAACCCTTGGGATCGGCGATATAGGCTCTGATCGTCTCCTCGTCCCAGACGATCGCCGCGTTCTTCATCGCGTCCGAATATTTCTTGAATCCCTCGGCCGTGCCCGAGGTGCGGCCGAAGACGCCGTGGAGGTTGGGGCCGACCTTGTGCTTCCCGCCTTCCTTGACGGTGTGGCACACCTTGCACTTCTTGAAGACCTTCTTGCCCTTCTTCACATCGGCGGCAATGGCGGAGGCGCTTGCCGCCATCATGAAGGTGGCGAGGGCAACGGCGAGGACGTGTCGTGCGCGCACGGGTATCTCCTTAGGTCTGGTCCCGATCATGCGGTGAACGCGGGAACATAGGCCGGGTCCGCACCCGCGATCAAGCAGGCCATTCGGCCAACGGCGTGCCGTTCTGGGGAGCAGCGCGCCGCCGGCGGGTGGCTACTGGACCCGATACTCCTCATCGAGGAAGAAGCGGCTGTCATACTCCTCGACGCCAAGGTGGCACTCGGCGCAAAAGACGACGTTCTTGGCGCCCTTGCCGCCGGTTGCGCCGATCGTCCTACCGTTCGGCATGATCAGCGTGTAGCGCCAATCGCCGGTGTCGGCGTTGAAGCCGGCTTCCATCTTCTCCATCAGGAAGAGCGGCCCGGCGCCGATCTTCCCGTTGGGCTTGACGGTGAAACTGTCCTTGGCCAGCACGGTTCCGACGGGCGAAGGCCCGGCCTCTTCGAAGAGGCTGTAGTTATCGGCACCCACATCGTTGGCGTAGTTGTTGACGTAGCGTGCGCCGTGGGTATCGGAGACATAAGGCTGGGCCGCGACATTCCTCCAGTTCATATAGACAGCCGCCCACTGGTTGCCCGACTTGGCGTATCCCTCGGCCATGACCGCGCTGATGCAGGCGTAGGCGTCCCTGGCTTCGTCCGCAGTCAGCTCGACCTCCTCGCCGGCAGCGCAGGGATTGCACGAGCTACATGGCCCGCAAGGCCCGCACGGGTTCGCCGCGCACGGATTGCAGGGGTTGCACGGTCCACAGGGGCCGCAGGGATTGGCCGCTGCGCACGGATTGCAGGGGTTGCAAGGGCCGCATGGGTTGCACGGGTTTGCCACCGCGCATGGGTTGCACGGCTCGCACGGGCTGCAGGCTGCGGCGCACGGGTTGCAAGGCCCGCAGGGATTGCACGGTCCGCAGGCTGCAGCACAGGGATTGCACGGATTACAGGGAGCGCACGGTCCGCAGGGGCTGCAAGCACTCGCGCATGGATTGCACGGACCGCAAGGCCCGCACGGGGCACACGGACCACAGGGGTTGCTCGCCGCGGCGAGGCGGGGAACCACGCAGTCCGAACTGACCGCAGCACCGGCCGCGCACGGGTTGCAGGCGCCGCACGGCCCGCAGGCGCCAGCGCAGGGATTGCAAGGGTTGCACGGTCCGCAAGGGCCGCAGGCGCCCGCACAGGGGTTGCAGGCAGCTGCGCAGGGGTTGCAGGGGGCACACGGACCGCACGGTCCACACGCAGACGCGCAGGGATTGCACGGTTCGCACGGACTGCATGGTCCACAAGGTCCGCATGCCGCCGCGCACGGGTTGCACGGGCTGCATGGTCCGCACGGATTGCAGGAGGCGAAGAGAAGCACGCCCGGATCCTGATGCTGCGGGGTCGCCCCCGGACCCTCGCCGGTGGATTTACCGGCCGTGGCGTGGCCGCCACCAGCGGCGACCGCAAGCCCGATGACCACGGGGACCACCGTTCCGGCAAGCAGGGGTTTTGAGCGTGGCATGTCGGGCCTCCCTTGATGACATGATGACCGTGTTCTGATCGAATTGTCGGCGAGCGCGTGGCGTGGGGCAAACCTCTTGCGCTCAAATTTTTGTGACTCCTCCGCCGGGCGGACCGAGAATAGATTCCAGGGATGATCCTCCTTCGAACCCTGCTCGCCCTATGCTTCGCGGTCTCCGGCGCTGCCCTCGCGGATGTCACTCATGCCGAAATCGCGAGCGCCCCGGAGGTCGTGGAAGTTCCCGCCGGCCCCTTCATCGCGGGCTCCGACGCGGCCGAGAGGGAATACGGCTACCGGCTCGACGAGGCGGCCTACGGTCACTCCCGAACGCGGGAACGCGGCTGGTACGACCGCGAGCGCCCGCGCGGAACCAAGTCACTGGACGGCTTCTTCATCACGCGCACGCTCATTACCAACGCCCAGTACGCGGCGTTCGTGGATGCCACGGGCCACCGCGTGCCTGATGTCGATCCCGAGACCTGGCGCGGCTACCGGCTGATCCACCCCTACGAGCGCACCCGCCGCCACGCGTGGACGGAGGGAGTTCCGCCGCCTGGGCGCGAAAACCATCCCGTGGTCATGGTCTCGCACGACGACGCCAATGCCTACGCGGCCTGGCTCTCGGCCGAGACCGGGCGCACCTGGCGGCTTCCCACCGAGCTCGAATGGGAGAAGGCCGCGCGCGGCACGGATGGCCGCATCTTCCCCTGGGGCGATACGTACGACCCCGCTCTGCTGAACAGCCACGATGCCGGCCCCTTCGACACGCTGCCGGTCGGCAGCTTTCCCGCCGGTGCAAGCCCTTACGGCCTGCTCGATCCGGCAGGCATGGCCTTCGAGTGGACCGCCTCGCCAGGCAATCCGGGACGCTTTCTGGTGAAGGGCGGATCATGGGACGACAGCGGCTGCGGCGTCTGCCGTCCTGCGGCGCGGCACTCCAGGCCGGCGGACATCAAGCACATCCTTGTCGGCTTCCGCCTCGTCGTCGATCCGGGCGCGGGGGGTTAGCCTCCTCGGTCTGGCAAGAGCAAGCCCGCGGCACTATCCTTTCCTGGCGGCACGGCCAGCGAACGGGCGACAGAGCGGCAGAATGGCCCAGGCTTCAGCGGCGAAGAACGAGCGGCAGGAGGAGACCCGCCACCTCGACATGGCGACGCAGCCGGTGAAACGGCTGCGCATGATGCTCGCGGCCGGCGAGGAGGTGCAGGAGGTCGAGCGGGTGCTCGGCAGGACCGGCGATAACGTGGTGAGCGAGCTGCTGCGCGGGCGCGGGACGTTCTACGAGTGGGACCATTACCCGAAAGGCGACGTCTTCGACGGTCACAGCCACTCCCAGTACTTCTACCACGCCCATCCCGGCGGCTTCCGGGACACCGAGCACGGCCATTTCCACACCTTCGTGCGCGCCAAGGGGATGCCGCGCGGCATGAAGCCCATGCGCCGCAAGAAGCGCGACAAGTGGCCCATGGGGGACAAAGCGCTCACCCACGTCATCGCCATCTCGATGGGGTCGAAAGGTCAGCCTCTCAGGCTTTTCACCACCAACCGCTGGGTTACTGGCGAGACCTGGTATCGCGCGGATGACGTGGCAAAGGTGATCGGCCGCTTCGTCATCGACCACGCCCGCCCGTCATGGCCGACCAACCGCTGGGTCGGCGCCATGATCCGCCTCTTTTGGCCGCAGATCATCCTGCTGGTCAAGGCGCGGGATAAGGTGATCGAGGACTGGGCTGCCCAGAATCCGAAGAAGGATACCCTCGAAGACCGCCGCCTCGAGGTCGTCTCCCAGGCCGAGGTGGATATCGAGGCTCAGATCGCCGCAGTCAAGGCGGCCCTCGCCGAGAGAACCTAGAGCGCGTCCGTCTTGACGGGCGCGCGAGAGGCCGCGACCGCGGCCCGCCGCTCATGCGGCGCCCTCGCGGAGGCGCCGGCCGCAGGCCGGCTGCCGCGAGCGATAGATTTCTAGAGCGTTTCCGTGTGAAACGGATACGCTCTAGATCGCAGCCGGCCCGCCGCTGTCACGGCTCCCTTACCGCAATAGAGAACGCCGCCTCTCCCGAGGCGGCGCCCTTGGATACCGTTGTCGTTACTCTCGAACTTACTCGGCAGCACACGGATCGCACGGGTTGCAGGCCCCGCACGGGTCGCACGGATTGCAAGCCTCGCAAGGATTGCAGGCATCCGCGACGACGATGCGCTCGTCCAAGGAAGATTCGCACGGATTGCAACCGCCGCATGGGTTGCAAGCCTCGCACGGATTGCAAGCCTCGCAAGGGTTGCAGGCATCCGCGACGGTAATGCCATCGTCCAAGGAAGATTCGCATGGATTGCAAGCCTCGCACGGGTTACAGGCCCCGCACGGGTTGCACGGATCCTCGTGCGAGTCCGCGACGACGATCGGCTGCTCCCCGGCGGACACGGCCGACGGCGCAAGAGCGGCGCCGGCCGCCATGGTAACGATACTCACGGCGACCACTGTTTCCTTGATCATTTTCGTTGCCTCCTCCTCGCAGACGCGAATTTGATTGGTTTGAATTGGGGCTTCGCGCCGCCTCGCTTCGGCGGGTTGTCGAACCGTGCAAAGCCCACGCCATTGTGGTGTATATCGGCGGCGAGCAAAAGTGCTTTCGCTTCGATGACGGGAATTTGAGCGGCGGGGACGGCCGATGCCGGTCGTGAGCAGCGAGGACTACGCGAGGTTGGCTGCCGCCGCGCGACGCTTGGCGCTGGAGGCCGGGCGGACGATCATGACCTTCTACCGCGAAGGCACCACGGTCGAGACGAAGGCCGATTCCACGCCCGTGACCGAGGCGGACCGCGCTGCAGACAGTCTCATCGTCACGGGCTTGCAGGCCGCGACCCCCGACATCTCCGTGATTTCCGAGGAAAGCACAAGCATGGACCCGCCACCCGCCGGCGGGTGCTTCTGGCTCGTGGATCCCCTGGACGGCACCCGAGAGTTCATCGCACGCACCGGCGAGTTCACGGTCAATATCGCCTTGATCAAGGACGGCCGGCCCGCGCTCGGCGTACTCCACGCCCCGGTCCAGGGTGAGACCTATGTCGCCGACGGACTGGGGCAGGCAGTGCGTATCGTGGGCGACGGCCCGCCGCAGGCGATCCGGGCACGTCAGGTGCCTGCCAGGCGCCCCGCGGTCGTCGCCAGCCGCCTGCACCGCGACGCCGAGACCGACGCATACATAGTGGGCCTCGGACCTGCGCAGACCGTGAGCGCGGGGAGCGCCCTGAAGTTCGGTCTTTTGGCCAGGGGCGAGGCCGACATATACCCCCGCTTCGGACGCACCATGGAGTGGGACACCGCCGCCGGCCACGCAATCCTCTCCGCCGCAGGCGGCCATGTCCGCGACCTGAACAGTCGAGAGCTGAACTACGGCAAGGCGGGGTTCGTGAATCCGCCCTTCGTTGCCTGCGGCGTGGATGCGGCCCGATGACGCCCCCTGACACCCAAACGAGCCCACCATGCCTTGCCCCCACTCAAGACGTCATCGTGCAGGCCGCGCGCGTGATCCGCGACGGCGGTCTGGTCGGGCTGCCCACCGACACGGTCTACGGCCTCGCCGCCGACGCCACCAGCGACGCGGCCGTGGCAGGCGTCTTTCGGGCCAAGGGCCGGCCGGCCGACAAGCCCCTCATCGCCCTCGTCGCCGGTATGGCGATGGCGAAGACCTGCGCCGACTTCACCGCGCCGGCCCTGGCGCTCGCCGATGCCTTCTGGCCCGGCCCGCTGACCCTGGTGCTGCCACGAGCGGCGGACTCCCCACTCTCGCCGCTGGTCCACCAGGGCGCGTCCGGCGTCTCGCTCCGTATTCCCGGCAACGAGACCGCGCGGGCTGTCGTCGAGGCCGCCGCGCGGCCGTTGACCGCGCCGAGCGCCAACCCCTCGGGCGCGCCGAGCCCGCTCACCGCACAAGAGGTGGCGACTGGCCTCGGGGCCGCGGTCGCGCTGGTGATCGACGGCGGCCGGGCCGGCGACAGCCTCGGCTCGACGCTGCTCGATCTGACCGGGGAGACGCCGCGCCTGCTCCGCGCAGGCGTCGTAACGGCCGGGGCGATCGAGGGCGTAATCGGCCCTATCGTTCGCGCGGACTGAGCACCTCCCCCAGGCCGACGGTGCCGCTGCCCCGGCGTGCGGGCTGTTGTTGGGATTCGTGGGGCCGCCAGCCGGTGAGGTAGAGCACCTGGAAGGTCGCCGGGATGCGCCCGTCCGCGCCGCCGAACATGTCCCGGTAACACGCGGCCGCCGCGCTGAAGGTGCCGCGCCGCGCAAAGTGCTGCGCCCGCCCTCTCGCGGCGTTAGCCTCGCCCATAACGCGGAGATCGCGCATCAGCGCCTCGGCGCTCTCGTAGGTGACCGTGATCCGGTCGCTGTCGACCACCGGCAGCGCGAAACCTGTGCGCTGCAACAGGGCACCGAGGGTCTGCACATCGGGGAACGGCGAGACATGCGGGCGGACGCCTCCTTCTTGCCCCGCTTCCGCCTGCAGAAACGCCTCGCGCAGCTCGAACAGGGTCTCGCCGCCCAGCATCGCCGCGAGCAGCAGTCCGTCGGGCTTGAGCGCCTGTCTGATCTGGACCAGTGCGCCCGGCAGGTCGTTCACCCAATGCAGGCTGAGCGTGCTCACCACGAGATCGAGCGAGTCCGCGCGGATCGGCAGCCACTCCTCGTCGGCGACGAGGCGCGCGGGCCCCGCGGCGCACGCCACCATGGCCGGCGAGAGGTCGGCCTCGACCAGCAGATCGGGCGCGGTCTGCCGGCGCAGCATCGACCCGAGCTGCCCGCCATGGCAGCCGAGATCGAGGACGCGGGCGAAGCGGCGCTTCACGTCATCCAGCCGGCCCACCAGCCGCTCGCCCACCTCGCGCACCAGGAAGTCACCACGCTCCGCGAAGCCGGGGGCGGCGCGGTCGCGGTGGGCGCGCACGGCGGCACGGTCGAAGACCGCGGCGCCGTCAGACTGGGACACGCGCTGGGTCATGCCGCCGGTTATGGCATGATGGACGGGAGGCTGGAAGCGCAGGCAGGAGTCGGGGCGATGCTGGGCGGCGGGCACACGGAGCGGTTGGCAGTGCTCGGCCGCACGGTGGCGGCGGGCGCCATCGACCTCGTGCTGCCGCCGTCGTGCCTCGCCTGCGATGCCCCCGTGAGCGCAGCCGGCGCGCTCTGTCCTGACTGCTGGAGCCGCATCTCCTTCATCGGCCGGCCCTGCTGCTCGCGGTGCGGCCTGCCGTTCGCGATCGAGGCGGCTCCCGACGCGATCTGCGGCGACTGCGCCCGCGTGCCGCCCGTCTTCGACCGGGCGCGCGCGGCGTTCCTCTACGAAGGCGCGGGGCGCCAGCTGATCCTCGCCTTCAAGATGGCCGACCGCTCATGGCTCGCACCCAGGCTGGCCGCGTGGCTGCAGCGGGCGGCAGCACCGCTCTTGCCCGAGGCGGACGTGGTCGTGCCGGTGCCCCTCCATCGCTGGCGGCTGCTGGCGCGGCGTTTCAACCAGGCGGCGGTACTCGCCCGGCTTGTGGCGCGCGAGGCGGATGCAATCATGGTTCCGGATCTCCTGGTCCGAACCCGGCGGACGGCGACGCAGACCCGGCTCTCCCGCTCCGAACGGCGGCGCAACGTGCGGGGCGCGTTCGCTGTGCGGCGCTCGCGCCTCTCTCTCGTGGCCGGGCGCAGCGTCCTCCTGGTGGACGACGTCATGACCACCGGTGCCACGGTCTCGGCCTGCGCCCGCGCGCTGCGCAAGGCCGGCGCCGCGCGGGTCGATGTGGTCACTCTTGCGCGCGCCTTGCCGAGCCGTCCATGATGCCGGCCTGCACCGAGACTTGGGGGATACCATGACCGAAACCGTTCGGGTCGCCTGCGTTCAGCCCTCCAGCGGCCAGGACCTGCAGGCCAATCTCGAGGCGGCCGGCGCCCTGGTGCGCGAGGCCCGCGCCGCCGGCGCGGAGCTGATCGCGCTGCCCGAGAATGTCGCGCTCATGGAGCACCGGACGGAGGTGGTGCAGGCGAGCGCCGCGCCGCTCGACGCCCATCCGGCGGCCTGGTTCTTCAGCGCGCTCGCCGAGGAGCTGGAGGTCTGGCTGCTGCGGGCTCGATGGGGGCGGACGCCGGCGACGGCCGCATTTCCAACCGCTCCGTACTGATGGACCCGTCGGGCACCGTCGTCGCCACCTACGACAAGATCCACATGTTCGACGTGGACCTGCCCAACGGCGAGAGCTACCGCGAGAGCGATGCCTTCCGCCCCGGCGGGCAGGCGGTGGTGGCGGAGACGCCCTGGGGCGGCCTCGGCATGACCGTCTGCTATGACCTGCGCTTTCCGCAGCTCTACCGGGCTCTGGCGCACGCGGGCGCGCGTCTGATCACCGTGCCGGCAGCGTTCACCAAGCACACCGGCGAGGCGCACTGGCACATTCTGATGCGCGCGCGCGCCATTGAGGCTGGCTGCTTCGTCATCGCGCCCTGCATGTGGGGCAGCCACTCTGGCGACCGCAAGACCTACGGCCATTCGCTGATCGTCGATCCCTGGGGCGAGGTGCTGGCCGACGCCGGCGAAGGGGTTGGCATCATCACCGCCGATCTCGAGCTTGCGCGCGTGGAGCAGGTGCGCGCCGCCATCCCGGCTCTGGCGCACGATCGCGACTTCCTACTGCCGGCCGGCTCTGAACAGGAACCCCGCCGCGCCAGCGGGTAGCGCCCGAGGATCACTTCCGCCCGCAGAGGTGCTGAACGATCTTGGGGTTGGGCGGCGGGACTGCCCGGTGCTCGTAGGCGACGATCGAGAGACGCCCTTCGGCGAGCGCCAGCAGCTCGCCGCGCTGGAGCAGGTAGTCCGGGTTGCGCGGTCGGCCGAAGCGTTCGTTGCCTACGCCGAAGGTCTCGTAGAGGAAGACGCCGCCCGGCAAGAGGCAATCCACGAGCGGGGCCAGCAGCGGGCGGAACAAATAATCCGTCACCACCACGGCGTCGAAGCGGCGGCCTGCGAGCGGCTCGGCGCCGGGGCGCTCCAGGTCCATCTCGACGATTTCGACCAGGGGATCGTCCGCGAGGTCGGCGAGGCCCGAGGTGTCGATGTCGATGGCCGTGACCCGCAAGCCGCGCTCGCGCAGATAGCGCGTGTGCCGGCCGCCGCCGCAGGCGAGATCGAGCACGTGGCCGCCTTCCGCGATCAGGCCCGTATGGCGGACGATCCAGGGGGAGGGGACGCGCGAGCGATGGCTGTGCATGGCGGCGAGGACAGTTGAATCTTCGTATGGTTCCGGGGTTTTATGGTACGTTGCAGTGACCGTGGCAGCGAGCCGGGCGCACCCACATGATCGTGTTCGACCTCAAGTGCGGCAAGGACCACGTGTTCGAGGGCTACTTTGCCGACTCCGCGACCTACGAGCAGCAGGCGGAGGCGGGCGAAATCGCCTGTCCCTACTGCGGCGACGTCGAGGTCGCGAAGGCGCCCATGGCCCCCAACATCGCGGTCAACAACAAGGCGAGGGGCGAGCCAGAGCCTGCGCCGGCACCCACGCCCGCGCGCAAGCCGACTCCGCCGGAGATGGCCCGTGCCATCGGGACGCTGCGGCGCATGCGCTCCTACATCGAGCAGAATTTCGATCATGTGGGCGAGAGCTTCCCCGAGGAGGCGCGCAAGATTCACTACGGCGAGGTCGAGCGCCGCAACATTTACGGCGACGCCACTAAGGAAGAAGTCGGCGAGCTCGCCGACGAGGGGATCGAGGTCGGCGAGGTCCCCTGGGTTCCCCGCCACGACGCATAGCTGCGGGGCGCCCGCCGCCGTCGCTCAGGCGCCGGGCTTGCGGGCGTGGACGATATAGTTCACCGCGAGATTGGGGCTCGTCGTCCAGCCGCCGGCGAGCGGGTCGTAGACCATCCCCCTCATGTCTGCGACCGCGAGGCCCTGGCGGCGCAGCAGGCGCACCATCTCGGCCGGGCGGACGAAGCGCGACCAGTCGTGGCTGCCGGCCGGTAGCCAACCCAGAATCCGCTCTGCCGCGACGATGGCGAGCGCATAGGCCGCAAGCGTGCGGTTGAGCGTCGCCACGACGAACGTCCCGCCGGGCCTGACCAGGCTCGCGCAGGCCTCGGCGAAGGCGTCGAGATCGGCCACATGCTCGACGATTTCGAGCGCCAGCACGGCGTCGAACCGCTCGCCGTCCGCCGCCAGCGCCTCCGCCGTGGCGTGGCGGTAGTCAATGGCGAGCCCCTGTTCCTCGGCGTGATGGTGGGCCGCGCAGACGTTGGCCTCCGCCGCATCAATGGCGACCACGTCCGCGCCCAGCCGACAGAGGGGCTCGGCCATCAGGCCGCCGCCGCAGCCGACATCGAGAAGCCTGAGGCCGGCCAGCGGCTTGAGTGCCGCTGCTGCGTCGGTTCGCGCGGCGGGAGGGGCGTCGGCCACGAGCGCGTCCCGCACGTAGGCGATTCGGACCGGGTTCAGCGCGTGGAGCGCGCGGAAGGCGCCGTGGCGGTCCCACCAACGCTCGGCGAGCGCGGCGAAGCGCTCGATCTCAGCCGGATCGACGCTGGGGTCGGTGGCGGGCTCGGCCGCCGCGGCACGGAGCGCCTCTGCCCCCTTTGGGGCCTCCTGCGGCTCCCGTTCTCGCCCGTTCCCGGCCATCGTCGTCTTTCCTTTCCACCAGGCCGCCCGCTTGCGCGGCCAAAGCCGAGCCAGTATGTAGGGCCGTCTCCACGACCGGCAAGCGTCGCTTCCCCGACGCAGACGCGGCCCACCCGATGGCACTCATCGTTCACAAATACGGCGGCACGTCGCTGGCCGACCTCGACCGCATCAACGCCGTCGCCGACCGGGTGAAGGCAGCATTCGATGCCGGCGATGAGATCGCGGTCGTGGTCTCCGCCATGGCCGGCACTACCGATCAGTTGGTTTCCTGGGTCCGGGCCGCGGCACCTCTCCACGACGCGCGTGAATACGACACCGTCGCTGCGGCAGGCGAGCAGATCACCGCCGGTCTGCTGGCGCTTGCGCTGCAGAGCCGCGGGGTCACGGCACGCTCGTGGCTGGGCTGGCAAATCCCGATCCACACCGACGGCGGACACGGGCGCGCCAGGATCGAGGGGATCGAGACGGAGGAGTTGCATAAGCGGCTCGGCAGACGCGAGGTGCCGGTGGTCGCGGGCTTCCAGGGCCTGGGCCCGCTCGGGCGGATCACGACCCTCGGCCGGGGCGGCACGGATACCTCGGCGGTTGCCCTCGCGGCGGCGCTGGGCGCGGACCGCTGCGACATCTTTACCGACGTGGAGGGCGTATTCACCGCCGATCCGCGCATCGTTGCGACGGCGCGCAAGCTGACTAAGATCACCTACGAGGAGATGCTGGAGCTCGCCTCCCTCGGTGCCAAGGTCTTACAGATTCGCGCCGTCGAGATGGCGATGAAGCACCAGGTGCCGCTTCAGGTTGCTTCCAGCTTCACCAATACCCCCGGAACATTCGTGGTCGATGAGGACGACATCGTGGAACAGGAGCGGGTCAGCGGGATCGCCTACAGCAGGGACGAGGCCAAGATCACGGTGATGGGCGTCGCCGACCGCCCCGGGGTTGCGGCGAGCATTTTTGGGCCGTTGGCGGACGGCAACGTCAACGTCGACATGATCGTGCAGAACATCTCTGCCGACGGCACGACCGACCTCACCTTCACGGTGACGGAGGCCGATCTGGACCGCTCGATAGCCATCCTGGAAGAGGCGCGGAGCGTGGTCGCCTACGAGCGGCTGGTGGCAGACCAGGGCGTGGTCAAGGTCTCGGTGATCGGCGTCGGCATGCGCAGCCATGCCGGGGTGGCACAGACGATGTTCGCGGCGCTGGCCGAGAAAGGCATCAACATCCAGGTGATCTCGACCTCGGAGATCAAGATCAGCGTGCTGGTCTCCGAAGACTATACCGAGCTTGCCGTACGCGCTCTCCACGCGGCCTACGGACTGGACGACCGTGAGCCCTGAGGCGATCACCCGCGCGGGAACCGTCGCGGGCGGACCATGACTGAAGCGCGTGAGAGCGCGCTCCAGCGGCTCGATGCCTACTGGGCGCGGGGTCGGGCGTTCCTCGGCACCCGATACGCGCTCATGGGCGGGGCGATGTCGTGGGTCTCCGAGCGGAACCTGGTGGCCGCCATCTCCAACGCCGGCGGCTTCGGCGTGGTGGCCTGCGGCTCGCTCTTACCGGATGAGCTTGCGGCGGAGATCGACGGGGTCTACGAGCGCTGCGACAAGCCCTTCGGGGTCAATATCATCGTCATGCACCCGGAGCTCGACGCCCTCGTCGCGACCTGCGTCGAGCGCCGGGTCGGCCATGTGGTGCTGGCCGGCGGGATGCCGCCCAGGCGGACGATCGAGACCCTGAAGCAAGCCGGCACCCGCGTCGTCGCCTTCGCATCGACGCTGCCGCTCGCCCGCAGGCTCGCCAAGCAAGGCATCGACGCGCTCATCATCGAAGGCATGGAGGCGGGCGGGCATATCGGACCGGTGTCCACCAACGTGCTCGCCCAGGAGGTGCTGCCCCATTTCGACGCGGTGCCGGTCTTCGTCGGCGGCGGCATCGGGCGGGGCGATGCTGTCGCGCTCTATCTCGCAATGGGCGCGGCCGGCTGCCAGTTGGGCACCCGCTTCGTCTGCGCGACGGAATCGATCGCCCATCCGCGGTTCAAGCAGGCGATGATCCGCGCGAATGCCCGCGACGCGCGGCTCTCGGTGCAGGTGGACCCCGATTTTCCCGTAATTCCGGTGCGCGCCGTCGCCAACAAGGCGACCGAGCGTTTCGAGGCGTTTCAACGGGAGACCATCGCGCGCTATCGCCAGGGCGAGATGGAACTCGGCGAGGCCCGGCTCGCCATCGAGCACTTCTGGGCCGGCGCGCTGCGCCGGGCCGCGATCGAAGGCAACGTCGAAGACGGTTCCCTAATGGCTGGCCAAAGCGTCGGCATGGTGACAGCGGAGCAGTCGACAAACGAGATAGTCGCTGAACTGTTGGATCAGGCAGTAAATGCGCTCGCGCTCAGCGCCGAACGCGGAGCCGCGGGCCTTGCTGACGGTAATCGACCGGCGCATCGTCCTCTGCCTACCAGTGCATAACAGCAGCTTTACGATGCGTAAGTCTATGATTGCGCACGATGACAGCCGATGATAACATCATAAGTCTGGCTGTTAGTAACGGGGGACGGCTGATCGGGTCGCAGTCTTCTAGCGTCAGAAATATAACTGGCGAAATGAGGCGGTGACGCGAACACAACATGGAGCGGTTTGGACGTTCGCAAACGGGTGCCTGAGCGCGCAACGCCGGCTGGGAGGGTGGTGTTCGTGCTCGCTGTTGCGGGACGCGAGTTATGAAGGAACCTCTGCGGGTGCCGTTCGAGGCAGCCGAGCCTGATCCGGCCGGGCCGCGACTCGTTCACGAGACGGGCCGCGACGACCCACATGCCCTCCCGAGCTTTTGCGAAGAGCTGCGGGAAGCGCGTACCAGGGGCGGCTACAGCGTGGCCGACGCCGCTCATGTATTGCGCATTCAGGAGCACTATCTTGAAGCGCTTGAGGAAGGTCGCTTCGACCAAATCCCCGGCACGACCTATACAATAGGGTTCTTGCGCAGCTATTCGGGCTTTCTCGGGCTCGATCCAGACGAGATCGTAGACGCTTTCAAGCGCGAGCAAGGGCTCGAAAAGAGCGAGCAGAGGCTGGCTTTTCCGTCGCCCACCGACAGCAGCCCCAAACCCAAATTCTGGCTCATCCTCCTCGTACTGGTGCTGGCGGGCCTCGCCTACGGCGGCTGGCAGTATCAGTCGACCGGTGGACAGATTGCGACCGACCTCGTCGACGACGTTTCGACCCGGCTGACCGAGGCGGTGGGCCTGAGTGAGACCGTCGCTACCGAGGAGACGGTCGCCGCGAGCCAGACGGCGACTGCTACGGCCGATACTACACCTGCGGCCGAACCCGCCACGGAGACGGCTGCCGCGACCGCCGAAGCGGTTGTTGCAGAAGAGGCGACGCCTGCGCCGGCAGAACCTGTATCGACGGCGACGGTCGAGCCGCCTCCCGCTCCCTCCGCGATACGGCAGGAAGAGCCTGTAACGGTAGATCCCGCTCCGGCGGTCCCCGACGCGACGGAGGTCGCCTCGGCGGATCTCATCCCGGCGGCCGAGGTGTGGGACGAGGCCGGGCCGGCGGAGGCGACGGAGGTGGCCGCGCTTCAGGGGTCGCAGCCGGAGGACGCACAGGCCCCGCTGTCACCTGCCACGGTCGAAGCGGCGCCTGAGCCGACAGCGCAGACCGAGCCTGCTCCGGTGGCCGAGGTGGCCGCGCCGAGCGAGCCGGCCGTCGCGCCGGCGGAAACGCCCGATCGGGGTACGCCGATCGCGGCCCCGCTTGATCTCGCGATCGTCGCCACCGGTGGGACGAGCAGCCCCGCGACCGGCACCGACGAAGCCGTTGCAGGCGACGGCGCGTCGACCAGCGACGCTGACGCTGCCGATGTCATCGTGACCGCGGCGCTCGAGCCTGCATCGCCAGAGCCGACAACCGAGGCAGCGCCGGAGCAGACCGCCCCGCCTGCGGCCCCTGCGGCGGCGGAGCCCGAACTGCCGGTGGATACCGGTTACGTTCCCAAGGTCTACGGGCGAAGCAACCTGGATGCTCGCGTGGTGATCACGGCGATCGACGATAGCTGGGTGCAGGTCCAGGGACCGGACAATGAGCTGCTGCTGACGCGGATCCTGCACGCGGGCGATACGTACCGCGTGCCCGACAGGCCCGGCCTCGTGATGGTAACCGGCAACGCCGGTGGACTTGAGATTCAGGTCGATAGCGCCCCGGCGCCGGCACTCGGTCCGCTCGGTGTGGTCATTCGGAATATTGCCCTCGACCCGGATCGCCTCCTGGCCGGCACCGCCATCGGTGGGTAGGCGCGCGGGGCGGCACCTGCCGCTTGCCGCGACAGCCGAAACGAGTCACTAAACTCGCCACCGTCACGCCGGGAGCAGCACCGGCACCGTTCGGGAACCCAGACAGTGCGTAGAATTCAGCCGGTTCGTGGAACGCACGACCTCGCGGCGGGCGAAATGCGCCGCCACCGCCACGTCATCGAGCAGGCGCGCACGCTTGCCGCCCGCTACGGGTTCGCCGAGGTGGCGACGCCGATCTTCGAGTTCAGCGACGTGTTCCGGCGTACTCTCGGCGATACCTCCGACATCGTGACCAAGGAGATGTACACCTTCACCGACCGCAGCGGGGCAGAGATCACGCTCCGGCCGGAGAACACGGCGGGTGTCGCGCGCGCGGTGATCGGCGGCACCTTCGGCGAGCGCCGGCCGTTCAAGTGCTTCTACGCCGGGCCGATGTTTCGCTACGAACGGCCGCAGAAGGGCCGGCTGCGCCAATTCCATCAGATCGGTGTCGAGTTGATCGGCGCTCCCGAGCCGCTCGCTGACATCGAGGTGATTGCGCTCGGCGCGCACCTGCTTGAGGCGCTCGGCGTGCTCGACCGGGTCACACTGGAGATCAACACGCTCGCCGACGAGGCCAGCCGACGCGCCTACCAGGCGGCACTCGTTGCCTACCTTGAGACTCACGAGGACTCGTTGTCGGAGGAGAGCCGGCAGCGGCTCCGGCGTAATCCGCTGCGCGTCCTCGATTCCAAGGACAAGGGCGATAAGGCCGTGCTGGCCGACGCACCTGCGATCGACGCGCACCTGAGTGCGGAGGCCGCAGCGTTCTTCGATGGCGTTTGCGAGGGCCTCAGCGGGCTCGGAATCGCCTTCACCCGCAACCCCCGCCTCGTGCGTGGCCTGGACTACTACTGCCACACGGCCTTCGAGTTCACGACCGAGGCGCTGGGCGCCCAGGGCGCCGTCCTCGCCGGCGGGCGATACGACAGTCTGGTGGAGACGATGGGCGGGCCGCCCACGCCCGGAGTCGGCTGGGCTGGCGGTATCGAGCGGCTTGCTGCCCTGGTGGAAGAGGTAGTGGGCGAGGTGACGACGGCACCCCGGCCCATCGCCATCGTGCCCCTCGGCCCACGCGCCGAGGCCGCGGCACTCGGACTGGCACAGCGCCTCCGCCACGAGGGCTTCGCGGTGGAGCTGACCTATCGCGGCTCGCTCTCGAAACGGCTCAAGCGGGCCGATCAAGCGAATGCCGCGGCGGCGGTCATCCTGGGCGACGACGAGATGGAGCGCGGCGTGGCGACGGTCCGCGATCTCGACAGCGGCGAGCAGGTCGAGGCGCTGGAGGCCGAGCTCGGTACGCACCTCGCCCGCTACGCGCCCGGTCGATGAGCGCGGCCACCGGGTTCGAGGAGCGCCTGGACCGGGTGCTCGACCGTCATCAGGAGCTTGGGCAGGCGCTTTCCGCCATGCCGCCGCCGCCGCCCGTCGAGCTCGCGCAGCTCTCGCGTGAATACACCCAACTCTCGCCCATTGTGGATGCGATCGTGGCGCTGCGTGCTGCCCGCGACGAGGCCGACGAGCTTCAGGCGATGGCCGAGGACCCCGAGAGCGAGCCCGAAATGCGGGAATTGGCGGAAGCCGAGCACGCCGAACTGATGGCCGCGATGCCCGCGAAGGAAGAGGCGCTTAAGCTTCTCCTTCTACCGGCGGACGAAGCCGATGAACGCAACGCCATCCTCGAGGTTCGCGCGGGCACAGGCGGCGATGAAGCCGCGCTCTTCGGCGGTGACTTGCTCCGCATGTACCAGCGCTACGTCGAGGCGAAGGGCTGGCGCTTCGAGCTGATGTCGATGTCGGAGACCGGGCTCGGCGGGGTCAAGGAAGCCGTGGCCTCCGTCGGCGGGCGCGGCGCCTATGCCCGGCTCAAGTTCGAGTCCGGCGTGCATCGGGTGCAGCGGGTGCCGGAGACCGAGGCCGGTGGGCGCATCCACACCTCGGCGGCGACCGTCGCCGTCCTGCCCGAGGCGGAGGATGTCGATATCGCAATCGACGAAAAGGACCTGCGTATCGACGTCTACCGCTCCAGCGGGCCTGGCGGGCAGAGCGTCAACACCACCGACAGCGCCGTGCGCATCACGCACCTGCCCAGCGGTATCGTGGTCACCCAGCAGGACGAGAAGTCGCAGCACAAGAACAAGGCCAAGGCGATGAAGGTGTTGCGTGCCCGTCTCTACGACCGGGAGCGCGCGCTCCGCGATGCCGAAAGAGCGGCCACGCGGCGTGGACAGGTCGGCTCCGGCGACCGGTCCGAGCGGATCCGAACCTACAACTTTCCGCAAGGCAGGGTGAGTGACCATCGCATCAATCTCACCCTCTACAAGCTCGACAAGGTATTGAGCGGCGAAGCGCTCGACGAGGTCATCGATCCGCTGATGACGGCGGACCGCGCCGCCCGCCTCGCGGAGGCGGAGTGAGTGGGGCTACGGCGAGCCGGGCGGAGGCGCTCGGCGCTGCTACCGAGATGTTGCGCGCAGCAGGCGTCGATGCGCCACGCCGCGATGCCCGCCTGCTGATGCAACACGCGCTGGGGCTCACGCCCGAAGCCCTGCTCGCCGAAGACCGCCTACCGCTCGGCGAGGAAGAGGCCCGGCGGCTGACGGCGCTTGTCCGGCGCCGCGTGGCGCGCGAGCCGATCGCCTATCTCACCGGCAGGCGCGAGTTCTGGAGCCTCGACTTCGCGGTCGACCGTTCCGCGCTGGTGCCGCGGCCGGAGAGCGAGACTCTGGTGGAGGCGGTGCTGGCGCGCGCGGTGCGGCTCCCGGCCCGCCCGCGCCTGCTCGACCTCGGCACCGGCTCAGGCTGCCTGCTGGTCGCGCTCCTCAGCGAGCTTCCCGGCGCAATCGGTTTCGGCACCGATGTCAGCGCCGCTGCCGTCTCGCTGGCGCGGGCCAACGCGAAGCGTCACGGTCTCTGCGAACGGGCCTCCTTCGCCGTTGCCGATTGGGGCGCACCACTCGCCGCGCGCTTCGATATCGTGGTGAGCAACCCGCCGTACGTTTCAGAGTTGCAACTGGCATCGCTTGCGCCGGAGATCGTTTGCCATGAGCCGAGAGCGGCACTCGATGGCGGGGAAGACGCGTACGCGAGTTACCGTCTTCTCGCGCCTCAAGTTGCGCAACTCTTGGCGCCAAGAGGGTTGGCCGTAATCGAGCTCGGCTCCGGAATGGCGGACGAAGTGGGGTCGCTATTTGCCGCTGCCGGTCTCGTGGAGATTGGCCGTCGGCGCGATCTTGCTGGAATAGAGCGATGCGCGCTGTTTGCCCGCGACAGCGATACCGGGTTCTGGTCTGAGGAAGCCGTAATCTCGCCACCGGAACATACCCGCGCGCAAAAAAAGAGGTTGCAAACTGCGCGATGATGGTTAGGGTTCGCGGGACTCGCGGAACGCGACCGCTAAGGCGGTCTCTTCGAGTCTCTCAGCGAAAGAAGCTGATAAGCGTGCCCGGAGGCAACGCACTCGGAGCGCGGCGCGTGAACGCCGGTTAGGTGAGAAGGCGATTCGTATGAAGGGTCCAAACAACAAGCGCCCGCGCGGGTATAGAGGCAACGGCAGGCGCCCTGGTTTTCACGGGCGCGGCTCGACCTTCGAGAGCAACGGCCCCGAAGGAAAGATCCGCGGTACCGCGTTTCAGGTCATCGAGAAATACCAGGCCCTGGCGCAAGATGCGCTCTCGTCGGGAGACCGAATCGGCGCCGAAAATTTCTTCCAGCACGCCGAGCATTATTACCGCGTTGTTGCTGCCAATGGCTGGGATCAGCGCGGGCAACGCCAGCACGGTCAGCAGCCTCAACATTCACAGCAACAGCCGCAACCTCAGCAGCGCGTCGAGCCCGAGAAAAACTCGGGCGGAGCGCAGGAACGGGCGGCAAGCGCCGAGCCTCAGGCCCAGGCGACGGCGAGCGAGGAAGCACCGGCGGACGCGACCGAGGAGCGCGCGCCCCAGGCTTCCTAATTCGGGCGCCAGACCCTACCCAGTCCCTTTCAGGTAAGTTCGTTTTTTCTCAGTCGGCGGGCCCGCGCGTCGCGCGTTTTGCGCGCGCGGACGCATGATGTGTAAGGGATGGCAAGAGGGGCCACCCTTGCCGCGCCGCCTCGACACCCCATATAGGAACGGTTGCTCAGCGACCCGGCATCCGGCTGCGGGCCCCGCTCAGGGCCATGAGAGTGCGACCGTATTCGGCTCTCGTCAGCGGATGGCCAACGAGGGATGACACATGGATTTCGACAAGTTTACCGAGCGTTCGCGCGGGTTCGTGCAGGCGGCCCAAGGCCTTGCAGCCGCGCGCGGGCACCAGCGCTTCGCGCCTGAGCACCTGCTCAAGGTCCTGCTCGATGACGGAGAGGGTCTCGCCGCCAATCTGATCCGCGCCGCTGGGGGGCGGCCGGAAGAGGCGCTGGAGAAGACCCAGGCGGCGCTCGACGCGCTGCCCAGGGTCGAAGGGGACGGCGCCGGCCAGATCTACCTCGCGCCAGAGACCGCGCGGCTCTTCGATTCTGCACTCGACATCGCGAAGAAGGCCGGCGACAGCTACGTCACCGCCGAACGCCTGCTGCTCGCGCTGGCGCTCGCCAAGGGGACACGCGCGGCACGCATCCTGGCCGATGCCGGCGTCAGCCCGCAGACGCTGAACGCCGCCATCAACGACCTGCGCAAGGGGAGAACGGCGGACAGCGCCTCGGCAGAATCGGGCTATGACGCGCTCAAGAAGTATGCGCGCGACCTGACCGAGGCGGCGCGCGGCGGCACGGTCGATCCGGTGATCGGCCGGGACGAGGAAATCCGCCGCATCATGCAGGTGCTCTCGCGGCGCACGAAGAACAACCCGGTTATCATCGGCGAGCCCGGAGTCGGCAAGACGGCGATCGTCGAAGGCCTGGCTCAGCGGATCGTCAACGGCGACGTGCCCGAATCGCTCAGGGACAAGCGACTATTGGCTCTCGACCTCGGGGCCATGGTGGCCGGGGCCAAGTTCCGCGGCGAGTTCGAGGAGCGTCTGAAGGCGGTGCTGACTGAGGTCAACGCGGCGGCCGGCGAGGTCGTGATGTTCATCGACGAGCTGCACACGCTGGTAGGCGCAGGGGCTGCCGAAGGCGCGATGGACGCCTCCAACCTGCTCAAGCCCGCCCTTGCCAAGGGGGAGCTGCACTGCGTCGGCGCGACCACCCTGGACGAATACCGCAAGCATGTGGAGAAGGACGCGGCGCTGGCGCGGCGCTTTCAGCCCGTCTACGTGTCCGAGCCGACTGTCGAGGATACGGTCTCGATCCTGCGCGGCCTCAAGGAGAAGTACGAGGTCCATCACGGCGTCGCCATCACCGACAACGCCATCGTCGCGGCGGCCACACTCTCCAACCGGTACATCACCGATCGCTTCCTGCCCGATAAGGCGATCGACCTTGTCGACGAAGCGGCGAGCAGGCTTCGCATGGAGATCGATTCCAAGCCCGAGGAACTCGACGAGCTCGACCGGCGTATCATCCAGGTCAAAATCGAGTGCGAGGCGCTCAAGAAGGAGACGGACGATCGCTCGCGCGACCGGCTTGAAGCGCTCGGCGAGGAGCTAGCCGCGCTGGAAAAGAGCTCGGCCGATCAGACAGCGGTCTGGCGTGCCGAGAAGGAGCGGCTCGCCGGCGGACAACGGATCAAGGAGCAGCTCGATTCGGCCCGAAGCGCGCTCGAGGTGGCGCAGCGGAACGGCGACCTCGCCCGCGCAGGCGAGCTCGCCTACGGGGTCATTCCTGATCTTGAGCGGAAACTCGATGGGCTGGAGACTGCAGACCACGAGCCGCTGCTCGACGAGGCGGTGAAGCCCTCCCACATCGCAGGCGTGGTCTCGCGCTGGACCGGAATCCCGGTGGACAAGATGCTGGAGGGTGAGCGCGAGAAGCTGCTCCACATGGAGCGCTCGCTGCAAGAGCGGGTGGTGGGGCAGGAGGAGGCGGTGGTCGCCGTGAGCAACGCCGTGCGCCGCGCCCGCGCCGGCCTGCAGGACGCGAACCGTCCCACAGGGTCGTTCTTCTTCCTCGGCCCCACCGGGGTGGGCAAGACCGAGCTCGCGAAGACCGTGGCGGCGTTCCTCTTCGACGACGAGGCGGCGATGATCCGTATCGACATGTCGGAGTACATGGAAAAGCACGCGGTTGCGCGGCTGATCGGCGCCCCGCCCGGCTATGTCGGCTATGACGAGGGCGGCGCGCTCACCGAGGCGGTACGCCGCCGCCCCTACCAGGTGATCCTCTTCGACGAGATCGAGAAGGCCCACGGCGACGTCTTCAACCTGCTGTTGCAGGTGCTCGACGACGGGCGCCTCACCGATGGGCACGGACGCACGGTCGATTTCCGCAACACCGTGATCATCATGACCTCCAACCTGGGCGGTGAGATCATGGCGGCACGGCCGGAAGGCGAAGACTCGCATGCCGTTCGCGAGCAGGTCATGGAGCTGGTGCGGTCGCACTTCCGGCCCGAGTTCCTCAATCGGCTGGACGAGATCATCCTCTTTCACCGGCTCGACCGCACACATATGGGCGCCATCGTGGACATCCAGGTCGCCCAGCTCGCCCAACGACTGAGCGAGCGCAAGATCACGCTGGAGCTCGACAATAAAGCTCGTGACTGGCTCGGCGACGCGGGCTACGACGCGACTTACGGGGCGCGACCGCTAAAGCGGGTCATTCAGCGTACACTCCAGAACCCGCTGGCGGAGCGCATCATCGAGGGGAGCCTCCGCGACGACGAGGTCGTACGGGTCTCGGTGGGGCCCGACGGCCTCGAAATTGGGGTTGCACCCCCTGGCCTGCTCATCACTGCTGCGTAGCAGGCGGCGCGAGTCGCGCGCCTTCATTCCCGGGTGGCCAGGAGGATTGCGAGAACGTTGTGTGGCCCTGGACGGGCCAACGACCAGGGATCGTTTAGCGCTGGGCGACGCGCGTGACCGCCGGCACCTCGGCGAGTAGGACCATGATCTTCTGCACCTGCGCCTGAAACGCGGCCAACTCGTGGCCTTTCAGCTTGCGCCCGGAGGGCAGCTTGAGCGTCATCGGATTGATCCGCTTGTTGCCCACCATCACCTCGTAGTGGAGATGCGGTCCGGTCGACATCCCGGTGGAGCCGACGTAGCCGATGACCTGCCCCTGACGCACGCGTTTGCCCTTTTTCATACCCTTCGCGAAGCCGCTGAGGTGGGCATAGCCTGTGCTGTAGGTGCTGTTATGGCGGATTCGGACGTACTTGCCGTAGTTGCCATAGCGGCCGATCATGGAAATCTTGCCGTCGCCTCCGGCGTAAATTGGCGTGCCCGTGGGCGCCGCGAAATCGACCCCCAAGTGCTTCTTGTTGTAGCCGAGGATCGGATGTCTGCGCATGCCGTATCCCGATGAGAGCCGGGCGCCGTTGATCGGCGTGCGCATGAGGGCCTTGCGCACGCTGGCGCCTTGAGCGTCGACGTAGTCCGCTGGCCCTTCCGCCGGTTCGTAGCGGAAGAGCTCGACCTCGCGCTCGCCCACCTCCAGGTTCGCGTAGAGGATGGGACCGTTCTCCACGAACTCGCCCGCCCTGTTGAAGACTGCTTCGTAGAGGACCTCAAACCGGTCGCCCGGTTGGATGTCCCACTGGAAGTCCACGTCGAAGCTGAAGATGTGCACCATCTCCATGAGCACTTGGTTCGGCATTCCTGCGGCGAGAGCGGAGACATAGAGACTGGAATCGATCGTTCCGACTGTCCGCTGCAGGACGCGGTCGAGCGGCCTGTCCACCACGCTCGGCAAGAAGATGCCGTCATGGCTGCGGGTCACCACGACGTCGCGATCCGCCGCCACGTCGAGAGCAAGCGAGGCCAGCCGAGGGGCGCCGTTCGACCCGTTCTCCGGCTCGAACGCGAGGGAAAGCGTCTGGCCCACACGCAGCCGTCGCGGATCGTGTACCGTGCGGAAGGCCACGATCGCGGCTTCCGCCTCCTCGCGCGTGCCGCCGGCCCGTGTCAGTGCTTTCGACAGCGTGTCGCCACGGCCAATGACCACCGCCTTGCGCACCAGACCGTCGTCTCCGTCGAGCGGGGCGGCGGCGAGGTCGCTGAAGGCGCCGTTGATGGTGCCCTTGATGACGGGAAGGACAATCCCGTTGACGGCACCATTTTGGGGATCCGCCGCGCCTTGCGGCTCAAGGTTGGAGGAGACGGTGGCGATCGGCGCAGCGGCGGCGACGAAGGCGCCGGTCATCACCTGGCCGCGATGGGTCACCCTTGCCCGCTCGCGCTGCGGCTTGTCCTTGGGCGGCGTGGCGACTGTGGCAGTGCGCGTGAGCGGGGCGGCCATGAGCCCGAGCCGATCGACCTCCGCCGCGTCGAAATAACCGCTCGCGACACGGCCCACCTTGACGTAGCGGTCGTCGCCAACCCGCAATGCAACGGCCTTGAGGGTATCGGCGCCCGTCTCGTCGACGCCGGTCACCAGGGTGATTTCCTGCCCGATGCTGAGCCGCCTGAGGTTGAACAGCTTGCGAGCCGCCTGGATGGCGCGATCGGCCTCCACACGGTCGATCCCGTGCCGCCGCAGGATCGCCATGAGCGTGTCGCCCGAGCGCACCGTGATGTGTGAGGCGGATGGCGGCAGGGCGTCGACTGGCGCGGCTGGCGCTGCAATCGGCGCCGTCCGGTCTACCTCCGCGGCGATGGCCACCGCGCGCGGCTGGGCAGGCGTCGGCGGCTCTTTCGCGATGCGACTGGAGAAACGTCCTTTCTCCTCGCGCTCCACCACAATGTGCCGGCCTTTCGGGAGCTCGATGTCGAGCAAAGCGACTCGTGGCTCGAGGCCTTCCACCGGTTTCTTGGTTACACGCACGGTAACGCCGGCCGGAAGGCGCCGCGGGTTGAACACGCGACGCAGGCTCCGCACGATGGCATCCGCCTCGGGTCTACGCACATCCGCGTCGAGGAGCAGATCCATCAACGTGCTGCCCGACCGCAGGGTGCGGCTCAGCTCAATGAGCTCAGGCTCGACAGGGTGCCGGGGACCATCGTAGTGCGCGGTGTCTACGCTGGTCTGATCGGCGTCCGCAGGAGCGGTGTCGACAGTCTTGGACACGGGCTTCTGCGGCGGCACTGTGGCGGCGTCAGCCAACTGCACCGCAACCTCGTCCGCCGCAGGCGCTGGAGCAAACGTCAACCCTGCGGTGCGAAGCGCGTCGGCAGTGGTACGGCGTGCGGCGAAACCGCCGCCATCGCTACGGACGACCGCCACTGCCACGTCGTCGTCGAGGTGGAGCGCGATGCCGCGCAGCAGGGGTGCGCCATCCACGTCGCGCCCAGCCACGATGGTGAGGGTGTGGCCTGGCATCAGGTTGCGTGGGTCGAAGGCTGCGCGCAGTGCGCTCACGACGGCGTCCACGGTCACGGCATCGACGCCGTGGCGTTGCAAAATGCCCGCGATCGTCTGATTGCGCCGCACGGTCACGGTGCGGCCGTCGCGCTCGAACGCCACTTCGGACAGAGGGACGGGCTGAGTGAGAGGAGCGGTGGTGCGGCGCGCCCTGTACCCGCCTTTCTCGGTGCGGGTCGCTTCGACGTATCGACCGGGCCGCGTCTCGACGCTGACCGCAACCGGAATGCGCCGACGCTCGCCCTCCGCCTTGAACAGGAGCCGCACCTCGCGGCCGACCGACATGCGCCGCAGGTTGGTTTGCTTCTGAATCGCCTTGCTGATTCGGTCTACGTCGACAGCGCGCACGCCGGCCCTGGTAAGCAAGACGGACAGGCTGTCGCCGCGTCCGAACTTGAGGGTCTCCAGCTCGGTCTCGACCTCCGCCGCAGCGAGTGCTGTCTGCATCGGCGCGGGCAGGGCCACGGCAACCGCCGCGATCAGTGCGAGCGCCACAAGTCGGCCCATCCAACGGCGAGACTGGTGATCCATACCCCGAATCAATCAGTGAACCACGCGCGCGCCCATCGATTCGTTAGTCGGAATCGGCAAACGACCACTGACCCTGATGGCGCAACGGCGTCATGTCAATCATTGCGTGAGCAACATGACCCGAAAAATACCTTGCAATTCGGCATGATATGCCTTTTCGGCATACACCCCAGGTCCAGGCGGCCTAGCGCCGACTGTGCGCTCCCGAGCGGCGGTTTTCACCTGCCGCCGCCGTCTGCAGCCGTGCGATCTCGTCCTTAACCCGGAGCTTTCGACGTTTTAGATGGGTCAGAGACAGCCCATCGGGTGCCGGCCGTCCGGCTTCTTCCTGGATGGCGCGCTCGAGTCCGGCGTGTCGTGCAGCAAGCGTGGCGAGATAGTCGTCGACCCCGATCTCAAAGGCCAGCGCGACAGGGTCGATCCGCGAGTACATCAGTCGGTGGAACTCACTGGGGCAATCTCGACGGAAGTGATCAGCAAGGCATGCCGGGGCGTCTGCAGTCTGTCGCTAGTATGTCATATCGCATGCGCCGCCGCCACGCCGTATCGCTCATCGAATCGCGTGGAATGGCCGTGTGTTATCAATATCGCTATGGCTCTTTTGATGGCAGACATGATGAGGGGCGTCGGCTCGGCGATCGGGAGGCGGTGCCCGGACGCAGGGGCCACGGTTGCCGCGACGCGCTGGGAACCGACGCGGGAATAACGGGCGAAAGACAGGTGGTCGCAGAATGAGAGGTGGCGGTCGAGCGACAGACACAGCGCCACGCCGAATACAGTGAGCCTTACCGCGTCTCTCGCAGCCGGCGGTGCGGGCTTCGCGGCGACGGCGGTGTTGACCGGTCTCGCCCGGGCGTTGCTGCGGCGCCATGGCATCTTGGACCGGCCCAACGAGCGCTCCAGCCACCAGGCCGCAGTGCCGCGTGGCGGCGGCATCGCCGTTGTCGGCGTCTTGCTTACGGTATGGCTCGTGCTCTGGTTCACGGACACCTCTGCAGGCAGCGGGACGCTCTTCTGGGTCGCGCTCGCAAGCGGGCTCGGGCTCGTGGCGGTCTCCTGGCTCGACGACCTAAGCGGCAGCGTCCCTATCTTCGTGCGCCTTGGGGTGCAGGTCGTGGCGGTCGGCGCCGGGATCGCCTCGCTCCCCGGTGACGGTCTCGTCTTTCAAGGCTCCGTGCCGGCCCTCGTCGATCACGCGCTGGCGGCGATAGCTTGGCTCTGGTTCGTCAACTTGTTCAACTTCATGGATGGCATCGACGGGATCAGCGGCGCCGAGGGCGCGAGCCTCGGGCTCGGCACGTTCCTGTTGGCGCTGCTGGGGGCCGCGCCGGCGTGGCTGGGGCCGCTCGGGCTGACCCTCACCGGTGTCTCTCTCGGTTTTCTGCTGTGGAATTGGCACCCTGCCAGGATCTTTCTTGGCGATACAGGGAGCGTGCCGCTCGGCTACCTAGCCGGCTGGCTCCTGCTGGCGTTGGCGGCGTCGGGCGCATGGCAAGCGGCACTGCTGCTGCCCGCGTACTATCTCGCGGACGCGACGTTTACATTGGTTCGTCGCCTGCTGCGCGGCCGGCGCGTGTGGCAGGCGCACCGCGAGCATTTCTATCAGCGAGTGGTGGCAGCCGGCTGGAGCCACGGCCGCACTGCCGCACTGATCGCCGGCCACAATCTGCTGCTGGTGGGGCTTGCGATCGCCTCCCAGCAGGGCTTGGCCCCCGCCGCGACGGCGCTCGCGGCGGGGGCGATGCTCGTCGCGGCGCTGCTGTGGTATCTTCACGCCGCCGCTCGGGCATCACGCGGCGCATCGGGGCAGAGTTGATCGTCAAACGCGCGTACATGGTGGCGGCCCGCGACGTGGCCACGGCAGGCGCATCGTTCGCGCACGCCCTGCTGCCTCGTTGCAGGCTCGGTAGCGTGTCGCGGCGCGGCGGCGGTGTCGACCGCGACATCGATGTGCGGCCGCTGCGCTCCGAAGACCTGCTCGGTCGCCCGGAGGCCGCGCCCAACCACACTGCCATGCGCGCCCTGGTCAATGACAGGCGGGTCTGCATAACCGGTGCGGGCGGCACTATCGGGGCTGAACTCGCGCGGCAAATTGCCCAATATGGGCCCGCGCACCTCACCCTGATCGACAACGCCGAGTACAACCTCTACCGGATCAATCTCGAGCTTGCGGAGACGCAACCGGGGCTCTCGCGCAGCGCCGTGCTTGGCGACGTGCGGGACGGTGACAGCGTGGCTTGCACCTTCGCCTACGCCCGCCCGGAGCTGGTCTTCCACGCGGCGGCGCTCAAGCACGTGCCCATGGTTGAGGCCAATCCGGACGAGGGGGTGCTGACCAATGCCGTTGGCACGCGCAATGTGGCGGATGCCTGCATTTCGATCGGCGCCCAAGCGATGGTGCTGGTATCGACCGACAAATCGGTCGATCCCACGAGCGTCATGGGCGCGACAAAGCGTATCGCCGAGAGCTACTGCCAGGCGCTCGCGCACTCGTCGGCGGCTGGAGACTTGCGGCTGGTGACGGTGCGCTTCGGCAACGTGATCGGCTCCTCCGGCTCGGTCGTGCCGCTCTTCCAGCGCCAGATTGCCGCCGGCGGTCCGGTGACCGTCACCGATCCCGACGTTGCGCGCTACTTCATGACGACGCGGGAGGCGGTGCAGCTCCTTCTCCAGGCGTCAGCGCTCGGCGCGGCCGAAGAGGGCGGCGGCATCTACGTGCTCGATATGGGCGAGCCCATCAAGATCGTCGATCTCGCGCGGCGGATGATCCGCCTCGCCGGGCTCGTCCCCGATAGAGATATCGAAATCGTTTACACCGGACTGCGTCCAGGCGAGAAGAAGGGCGAGAGCCTGTTCCATCGAGCCGAGCCCATGGTCGTCACCGAGATGCCCGGTATTCTCAAGGCGCGGTCGCGTCCCGCCGACATCGCTTTCATGCGGCGCCGGCTCGACCAGCTTGCGGCCGCGGCGCGCGATCGACGCACGCGCGACACGCTGGCGCTGGCGGCGGCGATGGTGCCCGAGTACGAGCCGAGCGACGGCGCTCTCTCGGCCACGCCCGCGGCATCCGGTCTGGCCCGCTAGCCGTCCGCAACGCCCCAGCAGGAGTCACTCGATGCCCGACAGCCCACGCCGGTCCATCGTCCGTGCGCTGATATCGGTATCGGACAAGACGGGCCTGGAGCCGTTCGCTGCCGCGCTCGTGCGCCATGGCATCGCCATCCTTTCCACCGGCGGCACTGCACGGGCCCTGCGCGACGCCGGCATCGCCGTCACCGACGTGTCGGATCACACCGGCTTTCCCGAGATCATGGACGGCCGGGTCAAGACCCTGCACCCGGCGATCCACGGCGGAATCCTCGCTCGCAGGAGCGACGCCGGCCATCGCGCGGCGCTGGAGGCGCATGGAATCGCCGGCATCGACTTGGTCGTGGTCAACCTCTACCCCTTCGAGGAAGCGGTGCGCGACGGCGCCGCGCTCGACCAGTGCATCGAGACCATCGACATCGGCGGCCCGGCGATGATCCGGGCAGCGGCCAAGAACCATGAGGACGTGACGGTGGTGGTCCAGCCCTCGGACTACGCAGCGGTCATGGAGGAGATGGAGACGATGAGCGGCGCCACCAGCCTCGGCTTGCGCCGGCGGCTGGCCGCGACGGCGTTCGCGCGCACGGCAGCCTACGACGCTACCATCGCCCGCCGGCTCGCGGCGGAGACGGAGGACGACCTGCTGCCTTCCCGCTTCGTATTCGGCGGCAAGCGGAGCAGACTGCTGCGCTACGGTGAGAACCCCCACCAGAGCGCGGCTCTCTACGTCGACCCCACCGCGCCGCCCGGTGTCGCCCAGGCCGCGCTGATCCAGGGCAAGGCGCCGAGCTATAACAACCTGGCCGATGCCGAC
This sequence comes from Alphaproteobacteria bacterium, assembly GCA_022826345.1. The sequence continues at coordinate 27,756 of JAJDVB010000210.1, read as the reverse complement.
GCGGCGTACGGGCTGGTGCGCGAGCTGGGTCCCCCCGCCATCGCCATCATCAAGCACAACAATCCCTGCGGCGTCGCCGTCCGCGACACTCTCGCCGAGGCTTACGAGAAGGCCAGGGATTGCGATCCGGTGAGCGCCTTCGGCGGCGTGGTGGCGGCCAACCGGCCACTCGATGGCGCGACCGCGCGGGCCATCGCGGGCCTCTTCACCGAGGTCGTGGTGGCGCCCGACGCGGACGACGAAGCGCGCGCCATCCTCGCGGAGAAGAGCGGCCTGCGCCTCCTGCTCACCGGCCCCAGCCCTGGCGATCGCAGCGACCGCGTCATGGTCCGCACTCTGGACGACGGTTTCCTGGTACAGACGCAGGATGCCGCGCGGGTGACGGCAGAGGCGCTCAAGACCGTGACCAAGCGCGCACCCACTGAACAGGAGCGTGCGGACCTGCTATTCGCATTCACGGTGGCCAAGCACGTGAAGTCGAACGCCATCGTCTACGCCAAGGAGGGCGCCACGGTCGGCGTCGGCGCCGGCCAGATGAGCCGCGTCGATTCCTCCCGGATCGCAGCACAGAAGGCGGCGGACGCGTCTGCTGCCGCCGGCGAGGCCCGCTCCCGTGCGGAGGGCTGCGTGGTCGCCTCCGATGCGTTCTTTCCCTTTGCGGACGGGCTCTTGGCCGCCGCTGCGGCTGGCGCCACCGCCGTGATCCAGCCGGGCGGGTCGAAACGGGACGACGAGGTGATCGCGGCGGCGAACGAGCAGGGCCTTGCCATGGTCTTCACCGGCCTCCGCCACTTCCGTCATTAGCGGGGCACGCCGATGATCGTCGTCTTCGGCTCGATCAACGCCGATCTCGTGTTCGCTGTCGACACCCTGCCGCGCGCGGGCGAGACGGTGCTCTGCCCTGGCCATCGCGCCGTGGCTGGCGGCAAGGGGCTGAACCAGGCGGTCGCCGCGGCGCTGGCCGCAACCGACCAGGCGGCGACGGTGCAGATGGTCGGCCACGTAGGCCCCGACGGCTTCGCCTCGCTCGCGCTCCAAGCCCTGAAGGACGCGGGCGTCGGGACCGAAGCGATCACCGAGAGTGCGCTCCCGACCGGCTGCGCCGCGGTGATCGTGGACAGAGTAGGCGAAAACCAGATCACCGTGGCGAGCGGCGCTAACATGGACCTGCCGCCCGAGGATTTGCCCGAGGAATGGCTTGGGCCGGAGACGGTGCTCGTCCTACAGATGGAAGTGCCGCCAGAATCGAACTGGGCGGTCGCCCGGCGGGCCAAGGCGCGGGGCGCGCGCGTGGTGCTCAATCTGGCCCCGGCCAAGCCCGTGCCTGCCGAACTGCTTCCCGCCTTCGACCTCGTGGTGTTCAATGAGGTGGAGGCCGAGATGCTCGCTCGCGGGAGTGCGCTGGATGCCGCCGCGGGCGAGGACGCGGCCCGCGCCATTACCGCGCGCTATGGCGTGACGACGGTGGTGAGCCTGGGGAACGCCGGGGCCGCCGCCTTCTCACCCGACGAAGCCTGGCGCTGCGGTGCGCTCGCGATCGAGCCCGTGGACACGGTGGGGGCGGGCGATGCCTTCGTCGCCGGCCTCGCCCTTGGGCTCGAAGCGGGCGCGACGCTGCCCGTAATGCTGCACCGGGCGAGCGTCATGGGCGGCCTCGCCTGCTTGCGTGAGGGCGCGGCGCCCGCGATGCCGTCGGCAGCAGAGATCGAGGCGCGGCTCGGCGACCTTCCGCCGGCACAGCCTCTGGCACTATGACGATGACGTCTCGGCGGCGCGGTCCGGGAACAGCGTCAGAAGGCCCTTCTGGGACGCTTCGCACACGCCGCGATCGGTGATGAGCGCGGTCACGAGCCGCGCAGGGGTCACGTCGAAGGCGTAGTTGGCGGCGCGGCTGCCGGCGGGCGTGAGCGCCACCTTCGTCTCCTGACCCGCCTCGTCACGTCCCGTGATCGTCAGTACCTCGTCTTCGTCCCGCTGCTCGATGGGGGTCTCCGCGCCGTCCTCCAAGGACCAGTCGATGGTTGGATGGGGTAGTGCGACGTAAAAGGGGACGTTGTTGTCGCTGGCAGCCAAGGCCTTCAGATAGGTGCCGATCTTGTTGCAGACATCGCCGCGGGAGGTCGTGCGGTCGGTGCCGGTGATGCAGAGATCGACCATCCCGAGCTGCATCAGATGGCCGCCGGCGTTGTCCACGATCACCGTGTGCGGCACCCCGTGGCGCGCCAGCTCCCACGCCGTCAGCGCAGCGCCCTGGTTGCGCGGCCGCGTTTCGTCGACCCAGACGTGAACCGGGATGCCCTTGTCGTAGGCCATGTAGAGCGGCGCCAGCGCCGTGCCCCAGTCGACCGTGGCGAGCCAGCCGGCGTTGCAGTGGGTCAGCACGTTAACGGGACCGTCTCGACCTTCTGCTGCCTCTTCCACCAGCGCGAGGCCGTTTTCCCCGATCGCCCGGTTGATGGCGACGTCTTCGTCGCAGATCTCAGCCGCCCGCCGGTAGGCAGCGGCAGCGCGGTCCGCGGCAGGCAAGGGCCGCAGCCGGCGGCCGAGATCCTCCAGTGCCCAGCGCAGGTTGGCCGCGGTCGGCCGCGTGCCGGCCAGGAGCGTGATGGCGTTCTCCAGGTTCGAATCGCTCGGGTCCTCGGCGAGCGCGAGAGCCATGCCGTAGGCCGCCGTCGCGCCGATAAGCGGCGCGCCCCGCACCACCATCGTGCTGATGGCGTGTGCGGCCTCCTCGACCGAGCGAAGCCGGCGCGTTTCGAAGTTGTGAGGAAGCCGCGTCTGGTCGATGACGACGACCGTGCGGCCGTCCTCGTCCAGCCAGATGCTGCGATAGGGCCGGCCGTCGATCTTCATGAGCCACCGCCCGCCTTCGTCATCATATCGTAGCGCACCCGGTCGTGGGCCTCCACCGGGTCCACACCCTGACGCACCGCCTCGATGATGCCCTCCTCGATGTTCTTGAAGAGCGTCGCGTGCTCCAGCACCTCGGCCGCGCGGGCGCGGGGCACGACGCAGACCCCGTTCTCGTCGGCGACGATGATGTCGCCCGGGTCGACCGGGATGCCGCCAAGGCGCACGCTGATTCCGTAACCGGCGCAGGCGCAGCGGTTGCGGATCGACTGCTGGATGAAGCCCCGCCCGTAGACCGGCAGGTTCAGTTCCTTGTACTCGTCGATGTCGCGGGTGACGCCGTCGATCACCGTGCCGACGAGGCCGAAGTGCCGGGTGGTGAAGCCCGCGACACCGCCGTAGCTGTTCACGTCCATCCGCCCGCCCTGGTCGATCACCAGTATGTCGCCGGGATTGCCCAGCTTCACCGCCTCCAGGGTGCCGAGCACCGGCGATTCGTCCGCCTCGCCCACCGGCACCAGCTTCAGCGTCGCGGCAGGTCCCACGATCTTGCCGCAGCTATCCCAGAGCGGGCCGATGCCGTGCGGCGCGCCGGCGATCCCGGCTCGGTCGAGACCGTCCGAGACGTTGGCGGTGGAGAGCCGGCGGTAGCCGTCAATGAGCTCCTTGAGTTCAGCGTCGGACATGCTTGCTCCCGCTACGCAGTCTGCGGCGTGTCGAAGGCCGTCTCCTTGGCCCGGACCAGCGCCGAGACGAGCGTGTTGTAGGGTGCTTCCAAGCCGAGCGCCAGAGCTTCTGGGGGGATCGCGCCGTTGATCGCGTCGATCTCCGAACGGCGGCCGGCCATGTGGTCCAGCAGCATCGAGGGGCGGGCGCCGGGGATCTTGGCGCCGAAGTCGTGCACGTAGGCGACCGGGTCGTCGAAATCGAGCCGGATGCCCTTGGCGCGCGCGACCCGATAGGCCTCCGCCGCGCAACCGGAAGCGATGGGCCAGGCGTCGGCATCCGCCATGATCTCGCCCACGGTGAGCCCCGTGAGTGTCGCAGTGCCGCTGTAGCAGACGTTGCAGATGAGCTTCTCCCAGACGAGCTGGTCGATATTATCGAAGCACTTGACCTTGAAGCCCGAGTCCCGCCAGAGCGCGGCGATGCGTTCTAACCTGGGCGTCACCGCGCCGTGCGCTTCGCCGAGCCGCACCAGCTCCATGCCGTTGTGATGGGCGTGGCCGGGCGCCACGATCGAGGCGCCGAAGCCCCCGACCACGCCGACGATCACGCGCTCCTCGCCCAGAATACGGGCGACCTTCGCAGAGCTGCCGAGGCCGTTCTGGATGGTCAGCACCGGGGTCTCGGGGTCGAGCAGGGCGCGGGCGCCGTTGGCGGCGGCCTCCACCTGCGGTGCCTTGGTCGCGATGATGACGAGGTCGCAGGGACCGACGGTTGCGGGATCGCCGGTGGCGCCCACTGCCACCGTACGATCGCCGCTCGCGCCTTCGAGCCGGAGCCCCTTGGCGGCGATCGCATCGACATGCGCCTGCCAGGTGTCGACCGCCCAGACCTCGTTGCCGGCATCCGCCATGAGCGCCGCGTAGACGCAGCCCATGGCGCCGGCACCGACGATTCCGATCTTCATGGCTCGATGCTCCGTTGGCTTCAGTTGTTGGCGGGAGCGCATGAGGCCGGGCCGATGCGCGCGCCGTGTTCTTCGCACGAGGCTTCGGCCAGTGCGACGAAGGGCTCGGTCACGTCGTCCGGTGCGGGCAGCTTGCTCGCATCCTCGCCGGGATAGGCGCGGCGGCGGAGCTCCGTCGCCACCGGGCCGGGGTCGAGCAGGTTGACCCGGAGCGCGCTGCGCCGCGTCTCCGCCGCGTAGCAGCGCACCAGCGCCTCCAGGCCGGCCTTGCTCGCCGCATAGGGACCCCAGAAAGCGGGCGTGGTCTCGGCCGCGGCGGCGGTCACGAAGATCGCCCGGCCCGCAGGCGAGGCGCGCAGAAGCGGATCCAGGCTGCGGATCAGGCGCCAGTTGGTGCCCAGGTTGAGCCCGAGCGTCTGCTCCCAGTCATCGGGGGCGTAGTGCCCCACCGGGCTCAGCTGCCCCAGCGTGCCGGCGTTGGCGACCAGAATGTCGAGGCGGCCGAAGCGTTCGGCCAGCGCGCCGCCCAGCCGGTCGATCTGCTCGCCGTCGCGCAGGTCCATCGGCACCAGAGTCGCGGGCTCGCCTGCCGCGCGCTGCACCGCGTCGTCCACCTCCTCCAGCCCCCCGGTGGTGCGGGCGACGAGGACGAGCCTGGCGCCTTCGCTGGCGAAGCGGCGTGCGACGGCCGCGCCGATGCCGCGCGAGGCGCCGGTTACGAGCGCGATCCGGCCTTCCAGACGCGGCGCCACGGCGGCGCCTAGCCTGAATCCGCGAGCAGGGAGAGCTGCGCCGGCGGCTCACCAACCTGTTGATCCGAAAGCGGGATCGGATAGTCGCCGGAGAAGCAGGCGTCGCAATAGCGCGGGCGCGCCGGATCGCGGCCCGGCTCGCCCATGGCCCGGTAGAGGCCGTCGATGGTGAGGAAGGCGAGGCTGTCGACGCCGATAGAGCGCGCCATAGCGTCCACGTCGCGACTCGCGGCGAGGAGTTTCTCGCGCGCCGGCGTATCGACGCCGTAGAAGCAGGAATGAGCGGTCGGCGGGCTCGCGATCCGCATATGGACCGCCGCCGCGCCCGCCGAGCGCACCATTTCCACGATCTTGGTCGACGTGGTGCCGCGCACGATGCTGTCGTCGACCAGCACCACCCGCCGGCCTTCGATGAGGCGGCGGTTGGCGTTGTGCTTGAGCTTGACGCCGAGGTGCCTGATTCGGTCGGTGGGCTCTATGAAGGTGCGTCCGACATAGTGGTTGCGGATGATGCCGAGCTCGAAGGGGAGGCCGGCCTCGGCGGCGTAGCCGATGGCCGCCGGCACGCCTGAATCGGGCACCGGCACCACCACGTCCGCCGGCGCCGGCGCCTCACGGGCGAGTTGGGCTCCGATGCGGTGCCGGGCCTCGTAGACGCCGATCCCTTCGGAGACGCTGTCGGGCCGCGCAAAGTAGATGTATTCGAAGATGCAGAAGCGCTTCTGTGTGGGGCGGAATGGCTTGATGCTTTCCACCCCTGACTCCGAGACGATGACCATCTCGCCCGGCTCGATGTCGCGCACGAATTCGGCGCCGATGATGTCGAAGGCCACCGTCTCCGACGCCAGGATCATGGCGCCGTCGAGCCGACCCAGCACCAGCGGACGCACGCCAAAGGGATCGCGCACGCCGATCATGGCGTCCCTGGTCAGCGCCACCAGGGAATAAGCGCCGTGCACCCGGCCCAACGCCTCGATCATGCGCTCGACCACGCGCTCGCGCCGGCTGATGGCGATCAGGTGCACGATCACCTCGGTGTCGGAGGTGGACTGGAAGATACAGCCGCGCGAGACGAGATCGGCGCGGAGCGAGAGCGCGTTAGTGAGGTTGCCGTTGTGCGCGATGCTGAGCCCGCCGAAGGCGAGATCAGCGAAGAGCGGCTGGATATTGCGCACCTCGGGCGCGCCCTGCGTGGAGTAGCGGTTGTGGCCGATGGCGGCATGGCCCTCCAGCGCGTCAATCACCTCGCCCGAAGAGAATATATCGCCGACCCGGCCGAGCGCCCGGTGCGAGTGGAAGAGCGCGCCGTCGGTGCTGACGATGCCGGCCGATTCCTGCCCCCGGTGCTGAAGCGCATGCAGGCCGAGCGCCGCATGGGCCGCAGCGTCGGGGTGGCCGAAGATGCCGAAGACCCCGCATTCTTCGCGCAGCTTGTCGTCGTCAGCCGCGCCGCCCGTCCAGGCTGCCGCCATCACTCGACACTCTCGCTCAAGCCGTCGAGCTGGTTCCGCTCGCGGTCGCTGTAGCCGGTCTCGCCGTCCTCTTCGCTTCGCTCGGCAGGCACGGGCTCGGTCAGCTCCTTCACGCTTCGCTCCCGGCCATCCTCGAAGGTCTCCTCGATGTGCCGGGTGCCTTCCTCGGCGACCTCTTCCGGGACCACCTCCTGCAACGCGGCGACGCCCTGCTTGATATAGGGCAAGGTCCTGGCCTCGTCGACCCAGGGCGGCCAATCGCTTTGCGGCACCACCGAGCCGAACAGCATGTAGGCGATGCAGACCAGCGCCGCACCGCGCAGGATACCGAAGATAAAGCCGAGGGTACGGTCCAGCGCCCCGCCCCGGCTGCGCTGAATGCGGCCGGAGATGATCTGGTTGATGATCGTGAGGATCACCAGTACGACGACGAAGACCGCGACGCCGGCCACCACGTCGGCGATCAGCAGGGAGTCCGGGATCAGGTCGCGGGCGATGGGGCGTGCATGGGGAAAGGCGAAGAAGGTCGCAACGCCCGCGCCCACCCAGGCCCCGATGCCGAGAATCTCCCGCGCCGCTCCTCGACCGAAGGCGAGCAGCGCCGAGAGGATGATGATCAGCGCCACCAGGATGTCGATCAGATTGACCGGCAGGTCTTCCATTCTGCCTCGATCATCAGCGCGCGGGCCCTGCCTCTAGGGGAAAGAGCGCCACCAGGTCGCGCACATGGGTGAGCCGCCGCACCGCGATCCCCTGGCCCTCCGCCTCGCTGCCCTGGGCGCGGTCCGGCACCGGCGCAAGCGCGTGGGTGAAGCCGAGCTTCGCGGCCTCCTTGAGCCTGGCCTCGCCCTGGCTCACCGGCCGAATTTCGCCTCCCAGCCCAATTTCGCCGAAGATGACGGCGCCGTGGTCCAAAGCCCGACCCGCCGCCGATGAGGCGAGCGCGGCTGCGACTGCGAGGTCGGCCGCAGGCTCGGTGATACGCAAGCCGCCGGCGACATTGAGATAGACGTCGCAGATGCTCAACCGGAGTCCCGCGCGGGCCTCCAGCACCGCAAGCACCATGGCGAGCCGGCCCGCGTCCCAGCCCACCACGGTGCGTCGTGGCGAACCCGCCGGCCCCGGCGCCACCAGGGCCTGAATCTCGACCAGCACCGGCCGCGAGCCTTCGACTCCGGCGAAGACCGCGGCACCGGGCACCGGTCCCCGCTCGGGATCGACGAACAGGCTGGAGGGGTTGGGAATTTCCACGAGGCCGCGGTCGGTCATCTCGAAGACACCGATCTCGTCGGTCGGCCCGAAGCGGTTCTTGATGGCGCGCACGATGCGGAACTGGTGACCGCGCTCGCCCTCGAAGTAGAGCACGCAGTCCACCATGTGCTCGAGCACGCGGGGGCCCGCGATCTGCCCTTCTTTGGTGACGTGGCCGACCAGCACGAGGACCGTGCCGGTGCGCTTGGCGAGCCGGATCAGCTCCTGCGCCGAGCCCCGCACCTGGGCGACCGTCCCCGGCGCCGAATCCAGGTTGTCGAGGTACATGGTCTGGATCGAATCGATCACCACCATATCGGGCGGCGACTCCCCCTCCAGGCTCGTCACGATGTCGCGCACGTCGATGGCCGCGGCAAGCCCGATCGGCGCGCCCGCGAGGCCGAGACGGGCGGCGCGCATGCGGATCTGCTCCAGGCCCTCTTCGCCCGAGATGTAGGCGGCGGGTCTGCCTCCGCCGGTCAGTGCAGCCGCGACCTGCAGAAGCAAGGTGGACTTGCCGATGCCCGGATCGCCCGCCAGCAGGACCGCCGAGCCCGGCACGAAGCCGCCGCCCACGACCCGGTCGATCTCTCCGATGCCGCAGGGCCGCCGGGTGAGCACGCCGCCCGGTCCGTCGAGGGGCTGAAAATCGATCACGCGGCCCTTGCCGCCGCCGAGGCCGCGCGGCGGTGCCTCGCGCGGCACCTCCTCCGAGAGGCTGTTCCAGGCGCCACAGGCGTCGCAACGGCCGGCCCAGCGCGGCCGCGCGGCACCGCAGTCGCTGCAGACAAAGCGCTTCTCCACCCGCGCCATGAATTTCTCTTATCCGACCCGCAGCGCCGGCTCCGCGAGCCGCTCAGCCCGCAGCGGCATGGGCGACCGCGAGCTGGATCGGCCCCTCTGCCCGGCCGTTGACGAATTGCTCCACATGCGCGTTCCCGCTGCCGTCGATCTCGGCAGCAGGCCCCTGCCAGACGATCGTGCCGTCGTGGATCATGGCGATCCGGTCGGCGATCTTGCGCGCGCTCCTCATGTCGTGGGTGATGGTGAGCGCGGTTGCGCCGAGCTCGTGCGTGCAAGCGACGATCAGGTCGTTGATGACATCGGCCATGATCGGGTCGAGCCCCGTCGTCGGCTCGTCAAAGAGAATGATTTCGGGCTTCGTGGCGATGGCGCGGGCAAGCCCGACCCGCTTGCGCATGCCGCCGGAGAGCGCGGCGGGGTAGAGATCGGCCGAGTCCGCATCGAGGCCCACCTGGGCCATCGTCTCTATGGCGATTCCGCGCGCCTGCCTGCGGGGCATGCCCTGCGCCTGGATCAGGCCGAAGGCGACGTTCTCCCACACCGAGAGACTGTCGAAGAGTGCTGCGTTCTGGAACAGCATGCCGATCTTGCGCATGGCGGCCTCGCGCGCAGCGCGGCTGCGGGAGATCTCCTCGCCGTCGATGGTCACGCTGCCGGCGTCGGGGCGCAGCAGGCCCAGCAAGCACTTGAGCATGACCGACTTGCCGACGCCGGAGCAGCCGATCACCACCACCGATTCCCCGGTGCCGATCTCGAGGTCGAGGCCGTCGAGCACCACTGCGGCGCCGAACGCCTTGTGCAAGCCGCGCAGGGCGATCTTGGGCTGGTTAGTGCTGTACCCGCCCAGGGCGCTTTCAGGCGCGCTCATTGGGCGAAAAACGCCTCGGTGATGATGTAGTTGAAGATCAGCACCAGGATCGCGCCGGTGACCACGGCGTTGGTGGTGGCCTTGCCCACCCCCTGGGCGCCGCCCTTGGAGTGGAAGCCGTGGTAGCAGCCCATCAGCGCGATCAGGTAGCCGAAGACCGCGGCTTTGACGAGGCCCGAAGCAACGTCCATCACCTCCAGATATTCGAGAGTGTTGTTGATGTAGGCGTCCGGGTTGAACCCGAGCTTGAAGACGCTGACGAGATAGCCACCACCGACTCCAATGATGTCGGTAACGAGGACCAGGAACGGCAACATCAGCAGGCCAGCGAGAAGGCGCGGCACGATCAGGTACTTGTGTGGGTTGGTCGAGAGCGTGGTGAGTGCGTCGATCTGCTCTGTAACCCGCATGGTGCCGATTTCCGCCGCCATCGCGGCGCCGACCCGGCCGGCCACCATGAGGCCCGCCAGCACGGGACCCAACTCGCGGGTGATCGAGAGCACCACGACGGTCGGAATCGTGCTCTCGGCCGAGAAGCGGGAGAAGCCGGTGTAGCTCTGCAGCGCCAGCACCATGCCAGCGAAGAGGCCGGTCAGCCCCACCACCGGCAGCGAATAGAAGCCGATCTCCACCATCTGGCGGAGGAGAAGGCGCGGGTAGAACGGTGGTCTCGCACAGTGCGAAGTTGCTTCAAGCGCGAAGAGGGAGAGGCGCCCGACAGCCTCGAACAGCGCCAGGACGCCATGGCCGATCGCCTGTAACGGAGGTCTCTTCACGCAGCGTTCCCGTCGATGACGCCTCCGGGCCGACCCGCCCAGGCCGCGACTCGGCGCCAAGCGCGCGGGACTCTAGCCCGGATTTCTCGCCACGGTCACGGCCCGCATCTCATATCGGTGTTCGACCAGCAATGCGCGGGTCGTCAAGCGTCGCGCGACCTGCGATTGGGACCTGAGACGCCGCAGATGGACAAAGGATCGCGTCAACGGCCGGCGAGGAAGGCCAGAATCTCCCGCGCCGTTTCCTCCGGCGCCTCCTCGGGCAGGAAGTGGCCGCAGTCAAGCGCCCGGCCCTGCACGTCCTCCGCCCGCTCGCGCCAGCTCTCCAGCATGCTGAGCCCCTTGCCGGTCTGCCAGCCGGGGCGCTTGGGCATGGTACCGGCCCAGAGCACCAGCATCGGGCAGGCGATCTTGCGGCCCCGGTCCGCCTCGTCGTGAACCAGGTCCAGCGCGATGGCGCGGTAGTCCATGCACATGCAGTGGAGGGTCTCGGGGTCGCCGAAGCAGCGGAGATACTCGGCGTAGGCCTCGGGCGCGATGGCGCCGTCCACCGCGGTCCATTGGTCCAGCAGGAAGTCGAGGAAGAGCTGCGCGCTGTTGCCGATCAGCGTTTCGGGAAACGGTGCGGGCTGGCGCATCAGGTGCCAGTGGAACCATGAGAACGCCAGATCGCGGTCCATGTTCTCGAAAGCCGCCTGGGAGGCCACCACGTCGAGCGAGGTGAAGGTACGCACCTGCGCGGGATGGTCGAGCGCCATGCGGTGGCCGACGCGGGCGCCGCGGTCGTGGCCGACCACGTGGAAACGATCGAAGCCCAGTGCCGCCATCACTCCGACCTGATCTAGCGCTGAGGCACGCTTGCAGTGGTGGTCGAGATCGTCGGAGGCGGGCTTGCCACTGTCACCGTAGCCGCGCAAGTCGGGCACCACCAGCGTGTAGTACGGGGCAAGCAGCGGCGCCACCTTGTGCCACATCAGGTGATTCTGTGGGTAGCCGTGGAGCAGCAGGAGCGGCGGACCCTCGCCGCCCTTCACCAGATTGATCGCGATGGACGAGGTCTCGATTCGGGCCTTGGTGAAGCCGTCGAACATGCTTGGCTCGTTCGTCGAATGACAGCGCGCGCTGCCGTCTGCCGCCACAGCATAGCAGCTATGCCGGTCGCTGGGCTTCGCCCACGCCACGGCCGGACACATATCGGAACAAGGAACGGTGTGCGGCGGTTCCGATGTGGGCCGTCGCAGCACCCGTAACACTCCGGAAACAGGAGGTGAGGACATGGATCTCACACCCATCACCCGAGCGGTCCGGAAATGGCGGGAGCGCAGCCGTGCGCGGCGAGAGCTCCAGCGCCTGACCGATCTCGAGCTTGCCGATATCGGGCTCAGCCGGGGCAACATCGACGCCGCACTGCGTGGCGACATCGTGCGCTCGCGGCCATCCGGCTTCTATGAAGCTCGGTAGCGAAGGAACCGAGGCCGGCCCGAAGGCCGGCCTCGCCACCCCGCCTGCCTCCGGGCTGATCTGACCAAATACAGGGAGGCATGAGACGGGTCCCTTGAAACGGGGGTGAATGTCCTGAAACGGGACACGCCGTTGCCGCTGCGCCTGCGCTATGGCAATGTCGCGCCCGCGCCGCCGTAGCTCAGGGGTAGAGCACTCCCTTGGTAAGGGAGGGGTCGGAAGTTCAATTCTTCCCGGCGGCACCGTTTCCTTTCAAGCACTTAGCCAAAATCCGCGGACCTCAGAAAGCGACGATAACTGTGCGAACGCACAGAAACCACCCTCATCTGTTCGCGGAACATCCCCTCCCGAGCAGCTAGAACTGCCCTTGGCGGCCGCCCCGGCAACCATGCGGGGGCATGGTCTGAGGGCCGCTCACCCCTTCCCGTTCGTGTCGCCTGGCAAGCGACCGGGGCGCCCGTACACATCATTCCGCACGACGCCCGAGAGGGCGTGGAACTTCCCTGAGGTCGAGTACGGCAATGCCGGATCTTCTGTCGCGGTGCTGGTGCTGGACTGCGACAGTTCAGCCGACCTGAGACGCGGGCTGCCTGATCTACCCGACCCGAACTGGGTAGTGTGGCGCCCGGCGAACGATCACGCGCATGTCTGTTGGACCCTCGCCAAACCCGTGCACCGATATTCTGCCGCCCGGATCGAGCCACTTCGCTACCTTGCCGGCATCGCCGACTACTACGCGCAGGCTGTAGGTGCCGATCCGGGCTATGCAGGCGTCCTCGCCCATAACCCCACGTCGATAGACTGCTCTCCCTATCGAACGACATGGGGAAGCAGAGAACCGTACACGCTCGAGCAGTTGGCGAGCGTCATCCCCTTCGGGTGGATGAGGCCCACCGTTCGCCAGACAGGCGTGGGTCGCAACGTCGATCTGTTCGAGGCTGGCATGAAGTGGGCTGGCCGGCGGGCCAACGAGCACCTAGATTTGCTCCCAGCCCTGCTCGCTGTCAACCAGGACTTCCACCACCCGCTCCCGCTCTCCGACGTGCAGGCGACGGTCAGGCAGATCGAGAAGTACAAGCGGCGGTGGGCGTCACGAGGTTGGCATTGCCCCCGGTGGATCAAGAAGCAGGCCGCTCGGTCAGCAAAGCAGACCGGCAAAGCAAGGAAGGCCAGCGCTTCCCGCGAGGGGAGCAACGAGGCGTTGCGCCCCTGGTAGCTCGAACAAACTTATCGCCCGGCATCTGGGGCTCTCGGAGCCGACGGTGAAATTTCACCTGAAGAATATCTATGCCAAGCTGGGCGTGAATAAGCGGGCCCTTGCCGTCTCCGTGGCACGGCGACATGGTCTGGACAAACCGCCGGAAGTGCAACATCTGTAGCGAAATCGATCAGCCCAGGTCGAGAGACGAAAGCTTGGCTGCCCTGCGAAGGGGCTCGAGTCTTTGCCGGCTACGATCACCTATCCGGACGAGTTGCGGACCTATCCGTTTCGCCGACTGACACGCGACCGGCATCCGCCTACGGTCGAGTAACGGGTTTCCTGCTCCTAATCGCACGAGGCCAATCAGCGCTCCGGTCGCGCCTTCTCCAGAATTGGGTCAGCAAGTCCACCGGATTGGCGGAGGTCATGAATTCGACGTTCGGGAACTTGATGCCCTCGACGAAGCCGCAGTCGTCGATCCGAAAGGGAAAATCCGCAGGAGGGGCGTCAGGTCGGCCCAGATCGGGCACCCTACGCCGTCAACCGAGGTCGCGGGCGAGGCGGCGGCGTGATCGAAACGCTAGTCCACCGGGTTGGGCGCGACACCTACTCGGCGGCGTCGCGGGCGAGGCTCGTCAGCGGTGGAATTTCGTAGCCGACTACGGGCTTCGACGGCGGGCGCTCGTAGGTAATCTTGCTGTGGCTCATCCCGGCGTCGACCAGACTCGCAGCGAGCTTGACCGCCCACGGTACCGGGTCGACCACCGGCACGTCGTAGCCCCTGGCGAGCAGGCCGCGGCGCACGGCTTCGGCGCAACCCAGCATGCCGGTGCAGCCGAAGATAATCGCATCGGCGCCGTCTTCCTCGACCGCCTTCACCGCCTCCTCCGCAAGCGCCGCCTTGGTGCGGTCGAGATCCTGCTCCAGCTCCAGCACCGGGATCGAGACGGCACGAACCGAGGCGAGCTTCTCGCGCACGCCATAGATCTGCGCCTGATGCTCGAACTGCGGGCGGAGACGCTTGAGCACCGTCACCACGCTGAAAGTGTGCCCCAGCATCGACGCCACGTGCATCGCCGCTTCGCACGGCCCAATCACGGGGATCGAGACACACTCGCGGCCCGGCAGCATGCCGGGATCGCCCATGCAGTCGATCACGACCGCGTCGCATCCGTCGCGTTCGGCCTCGATGATCTTCGCGATCGTTCCGGGGACGGCGAGCGCTTCGTCGTATTCGCATTCGATCGAGGCCGGGCCGGTCTCGATCTCGACATGACTGATCGTCAAGTCGGGCCTTTCGAGGGCGCGAAACTCGGAGCTGTCCCGAAAACCCCAGGTGGTGATCGGGGTAACTACTCTCACATCCGTTGCCATGGCCGGTGCCCTTCCATTGGAACGCCGCTCAGCGGGCGCTGCCTGGCGAGGAGTCTACGTCTCTGCCGTCCGGCGTTCAATCGGGCGCGAAGGCGGGATGTTTGCCGGTGCGATCCCACAGCGCTGAGACTAGGATGCGGCGGCACGATGCGCAGGAGAAAAGCATGAGAATTGGTGTCGACGTCGGCGGCACGAACACCGACGCGGTGGTGATGGATGGCGCCACGGTGTTCGCCTCGATCAAGGCGCCAACCACCGCCGATGTGGGTGCGGGCGTCGTGGCCGCGATCGAGGGCGTGCTGGCCCGCTCCGAGGTTGCGCCCCAGGCCATCACCGGCGTGATGATCGGCACCACCCAGTTCACCAACGCCATCGTCGAGCGCCGGCGCCTGGTGCCGGTCGCCATCGTGCGCCTCGCGCTGCCGGCGACCGAGAGCCTCAATCCCCTGATCGACTGGCCGCGCGACCTGGTGGATACCATCGGCCGCAATGTCTACATGGCCAAGGGCGGCTACGAGGTCGACGGGCGCGAAATCTCGCCCCTCGACGAAGCCGAGATCGCCCACATCGCACGCGATATCGCCGCCAAGGGCCTCCAGTCGATCGCGGTTTCCTCGGTATTTGCGCCGCTCAACAGCGCGCAGGAGGACCGCGCCGCCGAGATTATCCGCAACGAGCACCCGGAAGCCCAGATCACGCTTTCCAACGAGATCGGCAGGGTCGGGCTGATCGAGCGGGAGAACGCGGCGGTGATGAACGCCGCCCTGGTCTCGCTTTCGGCCAAGGTGGTGGGCGCATTCCGCGACGCATTGAAAGAACTCAAGATCGACGCGCCCTTCTTCATCAGCCAGAACGACGGCACTCTGATGAGCGCGGCTTACGTCGAGCGCTATCCGGTGCTGACCTTCGCCTCGGGCCCCACCAACAGCATGCGGGGCGCGGCCTTCCTCTCCGACCAGGAGAATGCCGTGGTGGTCGATATCGGCGGCACCACCACCGATGTCGGCGTATTGGCTCGCGGCTTCCCCCGGGAATCGGCGGTTGCCGTCGATGTGGGCGGCGTGCGCACCAACTTCCGCATGCCCGATGTGCTGGCCATCGGGCTCGGCGGCGGCAGCTTGGTGCGGGGCGACGACGCGGTGACCGTCGGCCCCGATTCGGTCGGCTTCGAGCTTACGGAGAAGGCGCTGGTCTTCGGTGGCGACACGCTCACCGCCACCGATATCGCCGTCGCCGCGGGCCTCGCCGATATCGGCGACCGTAGCGCCATCGCCGGGCTCGACGGTGCCGCGGTGCAGCGCGGGCTGGATACCATCCACACCATGGTGGAAGACGCCATCGACCGCATGAAGACGAGCGCGGACGCAGTGCCCGCCATCCTGGTGGGCGGCGGCAGCATCCTGATCGAACGCGACCTCGCCGGCGTCTCGACGCTGAGCGTGCCCGAGCACTCGGCGGTGGCCAACGCCATCGGCGCCGCCATCGCGCAGGTTGGCGGTGAGGTCGACCGCGTCTTCTCCTACGAGCAGGAGGGACGCGAGAACGCGATCGCCCAGGCCAAGGACGAGGCGCAGGCCAAGGCGGTGGATGCCGGCGCCGAGCCTGCCAGCATCGAAATCATCGAGGTGGAGGAGATCCCCCTTGCCTACCTGCCGGGCGCCGCCTGCCGGGTGCGGGTCAAGGCGGTGGGCGATCTCGCCGAACGCTGAGCAGCAAGCAGGAGCGACAGCAGGAATATGCAAACGATGAAGATGCACCTCGACCTGCTGCCGGATTTCTTGCGCGGCACCGCGTTTCTCGGCACCGGCGGCGGCGGCGATCCCTACGTCGGTGGGCTGATCCTGCGGCAGAAGCTGGAGGAAGGCGCCGATATCACGATCATGGACCCGATGGAGCTCGACGACGACGACTTCGTCGTCTCGGTCGCCAACATGGGCGCGCCCACCGTGATGGTGGAAAAAATTCCGAGCGCGCATGCCATGGTGGAGTGCCTGCGCTCGATCGAGCGCGAGAAGGGCCGCAAGGCCGACGCGCTGATCTCCGCCGAGGCCGGCGGCATCAACGGCACGCTGCCCATGGTGATCGGCGCCATGACCGGGCTGCCGGTGGTAGACGGCGACGGCATGGGCCGCGCCTTCCCCGAGCTGCAGATGTGCACCTTCGGCGTCTACGGCGTCCCCGCATCCCCCATCGTGCTGCGCGACGAGCACGGCAACGAGGTCATCGTCCGGGCGCGCAGCAACCTCGAATCCGAGTGGTTCGCGCGGGTGGTGTGCACCCGCATGGGCACCAAGTCGGAGATCGCGCTCTATTCCATGTCGGGCAAGGAGGCGAAGGAGACCGGCGTGCTCTACACGACCACGCTCGCCATGGAGATCGGCCGCTCGATCCGCGAGGCGCGGGAGACTCAGAGCGACCCCTTCGCTGGGTTGCAGCGCTACTTCGCAACCTCGCGCGACAAGCGCTTCTGCAAGGTGCTCTTCGAAGGCAAGGTGGTGGACCTCCTGCGAGAGACCACCCGCGGCTGGGCCATCGGCCGGGTCAAGTTCGAGGGCATAGGCGAGAGCACGGGCGAGAAACTGGAGGTGCGCTTCCAGAACGAGTTCCTGGTGGCCCAGCAGGGTGAGCGCATGCTCGGCATGGTGCCGGACCTGATCTGCATTCTCGATCAGGAAAATGCCGAGCCGATCACCACCGAGGGGCTCAAGTACGGCCAGCGCGTGCGCGTGGTGGGCGTGAGCGTGCCACCGGTGATGCGCACACCCGAGGCGCTCGACGTGTTCGGCCCCAAGTACTTCGGGATCGCGGACGTCTACACGCCGATCGAAGAACTGGTCTGAGCGCGCGGCCGAAGCCGGCAGTCCTCAGTCGACGAGCAGCTCGCTGCTCGCCACGGTCCAGCCGATCACGGTCTCGGCACCGTCGGCAAGCTCCGGCTGGTCTGGCCGGTTGGGTACCTCGGCCACGATCTCCTGGCCTTCGAGCTGCAATCGGTAGCGGATGATCGCGCCCTGATAGCTGCGATCCATCACGGTCGCGGTGACCTTGGGGCCATCGACGGCCTGGGCCGCGGCGCCGATCAGCACACGCTCCGGCCTCACCACGAAGCCAACCGCCTGGCCGGTCTCGATCCCATCGCGCCGCGGCGCTGCAAACTCGACCCGGCCCACGGCAACGCGACATTCGCGCGCGTTCACCGCCGCGACGCGCGCTTCGAGGATGTTGGACTCGCCGATGAAGTCGGTGACGAAACGATCCGCCGGATGCTCGTAGATCGTATCGGGTGCACCGATCTGGACAACCTTCGCGCGGTTCATCACCGCGATCCGGTCCGACATGGTGAGCGCCTCGCCCTGGTCGTGGGTGACGTAGACGGTGGTGATGCCGAGGGAGTGCTGCAGCCCCTTGATCCAGTACTTCATCTCCTCCCGAAGCTTCTTGTCGAGCGCGCTCAAGGGCTCGTCGAGAAGCAGGATCTTGGGCTCGGTAATGAGCACGCGGGCGAGCGCCACGCGCTGCTGCTCCCCGCCGGATAGCTCTCGTTGATAGCGCCTCTCGTACCCGTCGAGGTTGACCTGTTCCAGCGCCTTGCCGACGCGGCCGCGAATCTCCCGCTTCGGCACCTTCCGCATCTTCAGGCCGAAAGCGATGTTGTCGAACACCGTCATGTGCGGAAAGATCGCGTAGTTCTGAAAGACGATCCCGATCCCCCGCTTCTCCGGCGGGAGCAGGGTCATGTCTTCCCCACCGATGAAGACCTGCCCCTCGTTCGGGCGGACGAAGCCCGCGATCATGCGGAGCGTCGTCGTCTTGCCGCAGCCGGACGGGCCGAGGAGGGAGAAGAACTCCCCCTCCTCGACCCGGAGCGAGACGTCGTCGACCGCGAGGGTTTCGCCGAAGCGCTTCGTCAGGCTCGAGAGCTCGACGTCCGACACGCGCCGCCTCGTTCAGCCGCCCGGTAAGAAGGCTTCAGCCGCCGAAGATCTCGTTGGTGGTCTCGACGATGTCGTCCTCGTTGTCGAGATACCAGTTCCAATCGGGGATCCAGAGACCTTCCATGGCGCCGGCCGTGTTGGCCACGCCCTTGCTCGCGAGATTGTCCGACACCGCCGCCTTGCCGTTGGTCGGGCGCAGATAGAAGATGGAGCCGGCCTTCGACTGGTAGCCCGGATCGAGCGCCTCGTTCATCAGCGCGTAGCCGAGCTTCTTCTGCATCGGCTCTGCGTAGCGGCTGATGGTCTTGGTCTGGGTCAGGATCGGTTTGGCGTCCCAGATGACCGGGGCAACGGAGATGCCCTTGTCCATCTGCAGGTAGACCTCGCCTTCCCACTGGACACCGAGGTGCACCTCGCCGCGCTCCACCAGGGTCTGCATGTTGCCGGTGAAGTCGCTGATCTTCATCGGCATGGCACGCTCCATGGCATCGAAGCCAGCGTCCAGGTCCTCCGGCCCCTCGCCCCAGGCGGCGCTGGCGGTGATGAAGAAGACCATCTGCAGGGTGTTGGACGTGATGTATGTGGCGCGGTTGCCGGCGAAGCGGTCCTCCCAGAACGACTTGAAGTCGGCTGGCGCGGGATCGACCAGGTCGGTCCGGTACACGTAGGCGTATTGGCCGAAGGCCCAGGTCACGCCGATGCCGTTGCCGAAGGCGAAGTCCCAGCAGTCGTTCGCGTTGGGTACGTTCGCCTTGATGTCGTCGATGGGCAGGAAGTAGTCGCCGGCCCGCGCAGTCTTCATCATCTCGGGCAGGTTCCAGTTGCACATGTCGAAGGCCGGGTCCTGCGGCCCACCGGCCACGTACTTGGGGAACCAGGGCCACGAGGAATCGTAGGCGATGGTGCAGTTGTAGGTCTTCTCGAACTCGTTCAGCTGGGCGTCGCGGACGAACTCCTCCCAGAAGCCGCCCCACTCGCCGAGGGTGAAGGTGGCGCCGCCCGCGTCGAAGGGCTGGCCGTCCCAGTGCACGTCCTGCGACCAGGAATGGTTGATGTTGAAGAGCCCGAACTTGGTCGAGGCCGCTACGCCGCCGCCGGCAGCCAGCCCCTTGAGGACAGTGCGGCGTGACGGCTTGATAGTGCGCTTGACGGTCATCGTTAATTCTCCTTTCGTCGATGGCATCGTCGGTTACGAGAACTTGATTCCGGCGAAGCGCCGGATGTTGATGAGTCGCGAAGTGAGCAGCATCGAGATCACGACCAGCGCGATCGCGAAGATGCCCGCCGCCGCCGCGGTCGGCTCGAAGGTGTATCGCAGCGAAATATAAAGGGCGATGGGCAGCGGCGTATAGTTCGGCGTGCTGAGAAACAGCGACACGTCGAATTGGCCGAACGACACGATGAAAGCGAAGATCGCGCCGGCGGCAACACCCGGCCCGATGATTGGAAGCGTCACCTTGCGGAACGCCGTGAAGGGACCGGCGCCGAGGCTGCGCGCGGCCTCCTCCAGCGCAATGTCGAAGTTGAAAAGCGCAGCGGAGACCGTGCCGATTACATAGGGTGCCGTCACCAGCACATGGCCGATGATGAGCCCCGGCAGCGTGCGCGAGAGGCCGATGCCGCTCGAGACGTAGAAGACGTAGAGCGCGAGCCCCAGCACGATCCCCGGCAGGATCAGCGGCGAGAGGAAGTACGCCCTGAGCAGATTGCGGCCGGGGAAGGTCATGCGCGTGAGGAAGATCGCGGCCATTGTGCCGAGCGTGGTCGAGATCACCATGACCACCACCGCGAGCCACAGGCTGAAGACGTAGGCATCCAGGAACTCGCTCGCCTCGAAGAACGCGAACACCCAGCGAAGCGAGAGCCCCTCCGGCGGCCAGGTCAGATGGTCGCCGGAGTTGAGCCCGGCCAGCACCACGATGACCACCGGTAGCAGCAGCACCACGAAGGCGATCCACGCGCCGATCTGGAGCGGCAGCGCCACCGCCGGCTCCTCGCGCGGGCCGTTCCGCCGTCCGAAGGGAGTCCAACGGCCGTTGCGCGGCTCGGGCGCCGTATCCGTCACCATCTCCGCCATCTCAGGCCCGCCCGCCTGCGGTGCGCGCCGCGAAGCGCTGATAGACGTAGACCGCGATCATGCTGGTGACGAAGAGCACCACCGCGATGGTCGCGCCGAACTGCCACTTACCCATCTCGGCGATCTGCTGATAGATGTGGAGCGGCATCACGATCACCTTCCAGCCGCCCATCAGCGCTGGCACCACGTAGGACGAGATCGAGATCGCGAACACCAGCAGCGTGCCGGCGAGGATGCCGGGCATGCTGAGCGGGAAGGTGATGCGCCAGAAGGTGGTCCAGCGGTTCGCGCCGAGGCTGCGCGCGGCCTCCTCCAGCGAGGGGTGGATGCTCCTGATGATGCCGATCAGAGAGAGCACCATGAAGGGCAAGGTGAACTGAACGAGCCCCACCACCGCACCGAAGAAGTTGTACATCAGCGGCAGCGGCTCGCGGATGGCGCCAACGTCCTTCAGGATGCCGTTGATGACTCCGTTGTCGCCCATCAGCACCATCAGGCCGAAGAGCCGGATCACCATGTCAAGCTGCATCGCGCTCAACACGAGGATCATGTAGAAGGTGTTGCGCCCCGGATGCCTGGTCTTGGCAACGAAGTAGGCCAGCGGGTAGCCCAACGCGAGCGCAACGACCGAGACGATCGCCGCCAGCCCGATCGAACGTATTGCCGCCTCGTAGTAGAGCGAACGGTTGAAGAAGCGGATGTAGTTCTTGAGCGTGAAGTCCCACTGGATGTCGACCACGCCCGCGATCGACTTGTCGAAGGAGATCAGGAACAGCGAGACGGTCGGGATGACGAAGAAGATCAGGAAGAACGTGAAGGCCGGCAGCACCAGCCAATAGAACTTGGCGTCGGCGAAAAAGCGCCGAAGATCCGGCAGCGGGGGCTTCGGCCCCGCCTCGGCGGCAGCAAGCGCCATCTATCCGTCTGCTCTCCAAACGTTCATGACGCCGATGTTGCCCCAACGCCCCGCCCGCGCCAACCCGTCGGGTAGCAACCCGATGTTCGAGTCTATGGAGCAGGCCGCTCGCGTGTCAGTCGACCAAATGGATAGGTCCGAGACTCGTTCGGATAGGTGGTCATGTCCGACGAAGACACGAGCCTCGTCTCCGACAGGCCGGGACGTCGCCTTTGGGCCTTGACCGGCTGCTCAACACGCCGGGGGCCGAGCGGATGGGGGCAATTCGGCGGACGGAAGGTTTAGTGTTCCAGACTCGCCGGATTCCATTGCGGCCTCGATGGCCTTTCCGATGCGCTCGGCGGCGGCCTGCAGGTCGCGGTCGCCGACATGGGCGTATCGCAGGGTCATCCTGGGGTCGGCGTGCCCGAGCACGCGCGCGACGGTGGGCAGGGGAATGCCCCGCGCGACCGCTTGGCTGGCGACGGTATGCCTGAGATCGTGCAGGCGGACATCGTCGAGCCCGGCCTCCTTCCGCGCCCGCCGCCAGAGGTGCAGTGTGTCCGAAAGTGGTTTGTCGGGATGCCTCGGGGATGGGAACACGTAAGGGCTCGCGGCGCACGGCTGACGGGCGAGGATGGCCTGCGCGGCCTGGCTCAACCAGACCCTTCGCGGCCCGGTCTTGGTGTTGGCGAGGTTGAGGCGGTCGCCGTCGACCTCCGACCACTGGAGCCTCAAAATCTCGCCCACCCGGCAGCCGGTGAGCAGGAGCAGCCGGACGATGTCGGCCCGTTGCCGGCGGGAGGGCCGCTCTCCGACCAGCCGGTCGAGGACGCGGTGAAGCCCTTCGATCTCTTCGGCGGAGAGGAACCGGGAGAGTTTCGGGCGGGGGTTCTTCGCGATGCCCTTGACGGGGGCGCTCTCCACATGGCCGGCGGCGAGGGCAGCGTTCATGATCTGGCCGAGGATATCGAGCGCCTTATTGGCTCCGCCCGGAGCGGTGCGGCCGTAGTCGTCGAACCAGCGTTCGACGCCGATCCGCCGGATGGCGTCCAGCGGGAAGCGGCCGAAAGCGGGGATCAGCTGCCGGCTCAGCACGAGGTTGGCGGATCGGCAGGACGACGGGGCGCAGCGGCGGCGGTACGCCGGCAACCACTCGTGCAGGACGAAATCGCGGAACAGGGGAGTGCTAGAACGTCCTTCCGCCTTGCGCGGGGCGGTTCCCAGGCGGAACGCCAGGGCTCGCTTCCGCGCATCCTCGACGGTCACGATCGCTGCCGGGCCGACGGTCGCCCTAATCGGCACTCCCTGGACGCGCCCATGCCAGACGAAGCTGCGATGCCCGGACGGGCGCACCCGCACGCCGAGACCGGGCACCTCGCTATCCCAGACCGCGTATTCCGTCGTGTCCGGCTTCAACTTGCCGACGCCCGCGTCGGTCAGCCGGACCCTTCGCCCCTTCACGCTTGCCTCCCCGAAAGGACGGGAGACAGGGTCTCGAACGCTTCGCTGACCGTGGCGCCGGACAGATGGGCGTATTTCAGGGTGGTCGCTGCCTTCTCGTGACCGAGCAAGCGGCCGACCGTGCGCACGCTCTCCCCGCCGAGTAGCGCCATGCTGGCGTACGAATGCCTCGTGTCGTGCAGGCGGACATCCCCGAGTCCGGCCTCCTCCCTCACGCCGTGCCAGAAGTGATCCAGCCATTGCCAGGGGGTGCGCAGACCGACAACTGGGAAGACCCATCCGGAGGACCGGGGCAGGCGGTCGAGGACATCGCGCGCCGCCTCGCACAGCCAGGCCGTGCGCGGGCCGGTCTTGCTGTCGCTTAGACGAACCTTGGCCTGCCCTGCTGGTCAGATACAGACTAAGTCATTGTAACAAAATGCTTTTTTTCTACTGCCTAATCCCTGCTGGCCTCATATTCCCAAAGCAGTAATCAAACCGTATGCGGATGGCTGCAACCCAGCGACCCCTCACGTCCCCGTACGGCCGTTTTTGTTCGGTCACGGCGTGATGAAGGTCTGTAGCCGTTCAATCGAGCCGTGCATGGCGATCTGCTTGGCGTCCTCCGCGGGTGCTTACACCGACCCGCGCGAGGATATTACCGATTGAGGGTGCGCTGCCAATCCCGTCGGAGGGGCCGGAGCCAGACGTCCTTGCGGGGCTTGTCGTAGAGCTTGTCCCGGTCGTAGCGCCCTCGACCCTGGGTAGTGCCGACATGGAGCCAACCCGACGCCCGATAGACGGCGCCGGTGTAGCGCGGGGTCTCGACGAAGGTCTCGATGAGCACGGGCGTGACGTTGTAGCGCTCGGTCCAGTCCTCGGGAAGTCGCCGACGCACCAGCGAGAGCATGTGCGAACCCAGGTTGGGGATCGCGATCCAGGGCAGGATCAGGAACCTCGGGTTGTCGATGACGAGGGGGAGGTTCTTCTCCCGCAGTTGCGGCGTCCATCCGATGAAGCGGTCGCGCGGCGCGAGCTTGCGCGCCGCCGTGCTGAAGCCCAGCATGGCGAGGGGCCGGCCGTTGCGGTCATGGACGGCGTAGCGCATCTGGGCGCCGACCAGGGTCTTGTAGCCGAGGTAGTGGTAGCGGGCGACGAACTCGTTCCACAGCCTGCCCTCGCGGGTATAGCGCACGACGGGGCGAAGGCTGAGCGGGCGGACCTCATCGAGAGTTGTCGGCGCCTGCAACGGCGGCGGTTCGGTGTCCGGTCCGAAGATCATGGGCCGGCGCGGAGGGCGCGGCCATTTCGGTGGCGGCAGGACGATCAGTCCGTCCTTCTGCATGGCCAGCATGGTCACCCTGGCCATCATGTCCTTGAGCCCGCCGTCAGGCTTGAACCAGCCGATGCGCCGGCAGAACTCTCTCGACAGGGCATGGCGGTTGGGCGGCGGGTCGGCGGCGATCAGCGCGCGCAGCAGCGCCATCTGTTCGCTGGTGAAGTCGCGCCCGTAATAGCGGCACTCGACGTCGGCGGTCATCCCGGCGCCGTCAGGAAGCGCCTGCGTTCCTCGCTCATGGACCAGGGAAGCCACGGCGACAGATCGTCTGGCGGTCGGCCGCCGTTGTTCGCGCAGGCTTGAAGCCACGCCTGAAGCCAGCGCCGGACATCGATACCGTTGGTCTTGAGCGTGGCGACGACGGAGTACAGCAGTGCCGTGAACCGGGCACCAGTCTCCCCGTCGGAGCCGAACGAGAGCCGTCTTCCGATGACCGGACCTCTGAGCGCCCTCTCCGCGGCATTGTTGTCCATGGGAACTTGGGGCTTGTCGACGAAGACGCTCAGCCCGCTGCGATGGTTGAGCAGCGAGCGCAGCGCCCTGGTCTCGCGCGCCCCGGCCGGCAAGGCGGCGAGTTCCCGCTCGGCGTCCGCGAACAGGCGCTCGACCTCCGCTTCCAAGACGCGCTGGGCTTGCGCGAACGTCGCCGTCTGGCGCTCGAAAGCGGGGTCGTGGTGCTCCAGCCTCGCCTCGTTCAGCTTGTAGATCGACGCGATTCGTTCGATCCACTTCTGGCACCAGTGCTCCAGCCCTGCCTGACCGGCCGCGCCGTGGATGAAGTCGCGGCGCTGATGCGCCCAGCACCAACATAGAATCACCGCACCGCCGAGTTCGTGCGCCATCGTCTTGTAGGACGAGAGACGGTCGCAGACCAGGAACAGAATGCACGCCGTGCCGCCGAACAACTGCGTGGCGACCTTGGCGCTGCGGGACGGGTCGATGTGGAAGTAGACCGCATCGTCGCTCACCGAGGTCCACAACCAGGCGCGGCTCGATCGGCCCGTTTCCTTCAGCGACTGGATGCGCCAGACGGTCTCGTCACCATGGCGCACCGCAGCCCGGCTCTGGTGTGTGAGGATCGCTTCGTCGAACGGCTCGAACAGCGGCAGGAACCGGGGCACGCTGTCAGCCAGCGTCCCGGCCGAGATCGGCAGCCCCTGGTCCGACATCCATGTGGAGACCCGGTGCAGGGGCCGCAGACAGGCGTAGCGCTCGTACAGGAAGCATGCCCACACGCTGGTTCCGTAGGGCGTCCTCGGGAACAGACGCGGCACCGGGGGCGCCGACACTTCCAGGGGCGACGATACGCAGCCGCAGCCGCGGCGCCATCGGGGACGGACGATCCTGCGCGTGTGCGCCTTGACTTCGATCTCGATGACGGTCGAGGAGTTCTCGCCGTTGGCCACATAAGGCTTCCCGCAACAGGAACAATGGCGCGCATCCTTGGGCGGGTTGTGCGTTTCGGGCTTCTCTTCGAGCGTGGGCCGTTGGGTGCGGCCGTGGCCGGGGGCGCCGGGCTGCTTGCCGCGCTTGCGCTCCGAGCGCGGCTTCTCCTGCTGCTCGCTCCTGCTCCCGAAAAGGGCCTTCTGCAGCACGGTCGTGCTGGCGCGAAGCCTGACATACTGCCCTTCCAACTTCTCGACCCGGGTCTGGGAGGTCTTCACGGCCCTGCGCAGCCGGGTGTTCTCCCGGGACAGCGACTTGATGGCCGCTTTTTGGCGTCGCGACCTCCGCAGAACGTTGCGCAGGTGGGCGGTCTCGTCGAACGGCAACCTTGAAAGCGTCGCTCCGGCCGCGCGGAACCTGGCAACCCGAGCCGTCAGCTTCTCGTTGGCTCCCTTGGCCACGTCCAGCGCAAGGCGCAGCCAGAACACCTCGTCCGACAGCGACCGAACCCTGTCCGATTGATCGCGCGACCGTCTCAACGTCGCGCGCAGTTGAATGTCCCGGTCGAACTGTTCGCGTATGGTCTCCTTGTGTTTTTCCGACGCCCGTTCCTCACGGGCCAACCGTTTGCCCAAACGGGCGATCTCCCTGTTGAGCTGGGTCACCTCCTTGCGCAGCTCGCCGCGTTCCGCGCGCAGGGAGTCGATCGTGGCCTTCCGGTGCTCCACCCGCTTCAGGGTCGCACGCAGCCGGCGGAGCTCGTTGTCGGCCTTTGTGATTGGCCTGCGCCTGGCCGGTTCGGTACCGGCTTCGGAGAGCAGCTTCTCCAGGCGTGTCACCTCGGCCTGCAATGCAAGGGCGTTCTTCGCCGTGCGGCGGACGCCCTTCGTCTCCTCGCGGGCAGCCTTCAACTTGGCCCGGTTCGAGTCGACCTGCCACTTCAGGAAACCCGCCCTGGCGCGGGCATCCACCTCCGCTCGGCGCAACTCTTCGCAGCGCGCTTCGGCCGTGTCCGCTCGCGAGCGTTCCCGCTCCGCGCGGGCATGTTCCTGCTCGTACAGGGACCGCCAGTCACGCGCCCCGCGCGCCGGGGTCGACGCGGACGACAAAATCCCGTCGTCCACCTCGATCAGCGCCAAGTCTGCCCCGGAATCCTCGTCGCGGCTCGCCATGCGCGGAAACTAGCGCATGTCGAATCGCGTTACCAGCCCCGAATTGCTACATGTGGTGGTGTAGTTGAAGGTAGCCCCAGCATCTGCCCGTCACTCGGTAACCGAACAATTACGTACGGCCGTACGGCCTCATGGGAGGAGCTTGACCAGAGCGACGATCAGGCCGCCCTGAGCGATCAGCGCCCCGAACAGCCACTTCAGCAAGTCGACCTTGACCGCCTCGACGGCAGCCTTGGTCTCTTGGCGCAGAGCTTCCACGCCCGCCTCGATCCTGGCGATTTCGGCCTTGGTCTCCTGGCGTAGCGACTCGATACCGGCCCTGGTCTCCTGCCGGAGCGTCTCGATTCCGGCCTCGACCCTGGCGATGTCGGCTCTTGCCGCCTCCACATCGGCCTTGGTTGCGAGATTGGCGTTGAGCAGGTGGACATGCTCCTCGGCCAGGGTCTCGGCCTGCTTCTCGGTGAAGCCGCTCTCGGTCAGGCGCTTCACGAAGCGGTGAGTGTCGAACGCGATGGCCTCGGACATCGGTCGATCATACATCCCTGCCGATACGGCACAAGAACCGGGATGCCTGCGGCTGCACGATTCAACGATTCGAGAAGCCTGCCTGCGCCGACCGCGCGATACGCATCGGGCCGGCAGCACGGTCCACGGGGGGCGGCCCGGACCGCCCGGGGAATCGCGCCGAGATCGCGATGTCGCCTCTCGTTCTTTCCTTACGGCCGGAAATGCGGGAAAGATCGCATCAGACAAGCATGCGACGCTCGGCGGAGTTGTGCGCTGCGCCCGCCGGGTTCGTCGCCATCGGGTGGGGTGAGGCCATGACTGGACTGTTGAGCGGGATCTGGACTGTCATTCGTGCGGCGGCGGCGGGTCGCAAGGGCTGCGCTGACGCCACCTCGGATTGGGGGTTGACAACTTCGACCGGGGTCTCGGACAGTACAATTAAGATCGCCGGATCGCCGGATCGCCGGATCGCCGGATCGCCGGATCGCCGGATCGCCGGATCGCCGGATCGCCGGATCGCCGGATCGCCGGATCGCCGGATCGCCGGATCGCCGGATCGC
>JAJDVB010000200.1 GCA_022826345.1 Alphaproteobacteria bacterium | reverse complement strand
AAGCGAGAGCTCGCCCTCCAGCTCTCCAAGCGCAAGCAGACCTGTCTGAGAGGGAAGAACCTCAAGGGTCGCCGTCACGATCTCCGTGCGCTCGACCTCGCCGCCGCCTTCCGCAGCGCTCGCCGCACTGCCGATGCGCCGGTCCACTGCCACCACGCGCACGTCCTCAAGGATCGTCCGCGCAAGCACGTTCTGCTCGCCCCGGTCGCGCGACTGCGCCGTCAGCACCACGTCCACGCGATCGCCTGGATCGACCAGGCCCGAGTGGCGCGTGCCGGCCCCGAGCCTGACGGTGATGGCCCGCATGCCGGGCCTCAGCACCGCCGCCAGGAAGCCCCGCTGCCGGGGCCCCACCAGGGACTGCAAGGTCACCGGCGCGCCGGCTGAAATCGCCTGCCGCACCACATGGCCGTAGGGCATCTCGTCCGGATCCAGGTCCTCGGTCCAGATATGCCAGCGCCTGACGCTGTCTTCCTCGACGCCGACCTCGGTGAGATGCTGCTCGTCCAGCAGGGTGCCCACCGGCAGTGCCTGCGCGGCCGCGAGCACCATGACTTCGTCCGGCTCCTCCTCGACCACCGGCGCGGGCGCCGCCACCGCCTGCTGCACGGGCGGCGGCGCCTGAACCGGCTCCGTGGCAGGAAGGATGAAGCGCATCACGAACACGGCCGCGACCATGGGAACAATGCCCATCAGCGCAATGATGATGACGGTGCGGTAGCGTCTCATGACGGCTCTTCCCCGATCCGGGGGTCCGCCTTGAGCGCCGCCAACAGCGGCTCCCGCAGCTCCACCGCGTCCACCGCCGCCATCCAGGACGGCTGCCTTCCGGAGGTCTCGAAGATGAGCTGGGTCTCGACGGTCGGACGCCGACGCCAGAGCTCCTCCGTGGTCACGATGTCGTTCTCGATGCCCACCACGTTGGTCAGGCTGACCACGCAGCGGTGGCCCGTGCGCAGTCGCGCGAGCTGAACCACGATATCCACACTCGATGCGATCTGGCGGCGGATCGCAGACAGCGGCATCTCCGTGCCCGCCATCATCAGCATGTTCTCGAGACGCGTCAGCGCGTCGCGCGGGCTGTTCGCATGCAGGGTGCACATCGAGCCCGGATGGCCCGTGTTCATCGCCTGCAGCATCTCGGTCGCCTCGCCGCCCCGCACCTCGCCGACGATGATGCGGTCCGGGCGCATCCTGAGCGTGTTCACAAGCAGGTCGCGCATGGTCACCTCGCCGGTGCCCTCCGCGCTCATGGTCCGGGTCTCCAGCCGCACCACGTGCGGCTGCTGCAACTGAAGCTCTGCCGCGTCCTCGATGGTGACCAGCCGCTCGCCGTGGTCGATATGCTGCGACAGCGCGTTCATGAACGTGGTCTTGCCAGAGCCCGTGCCGCCGCTGATCAGGATGTTCAGGCGCGCCTTGACGCAGATCCTGAACGCCTCCGCCATCGCCGCCGACATCACCTGGCGCTCCGCCATCTCCTCGAGCCCGATCCCCTGCAGCGTGAAGCGCCGGATCGAGACCGCAGCTCCGTCGATCGCCAGGGGCGGGATGATGATGTTCACGCGGGAGCCGTCGGGTAGGCGCGCATCCACCATCGGGTTCGATTCGTCCACCCGCCTGCCGACCCAGCCCGCGATGCGCTGGGCGATATGCAGCAGGTGCTGGGAATCCCGGAAGCGCACATCCATCTGCCGCAGCTGGCCGTTGCGCTCCACGTAGACCGAGTCCATGCCGTTGATCAGGATGTCGGAAACCCGGCTGTCCAGCAGCAGCGGCTCGATCGGTCCCAGCCCCTTGATGTCGTGGACGAGCTGCGTGACCACCTGCTGGCGGTCCAGAGGACTGAGGTCCGGCAGACCGGCCTCGCCGGTCTCCAGGAACGCCAGCAGCTGCGAGGCCAGGCGTTCGTTGTCGAGCTCGGCGATCTTCGTCATGTCCAGCGACTTGACGATGACCGGGTGGATCCTGGCCACGATGTCGGAGATCACGGTGTTCGTCCGACCACGCGGACGCGGCGGGCTCGCCTGCTCCCGAGGGGCGGCGGCCGGGGGAGGTGGCGCCGCTCTCGCCGCCTGAGGCGCGGGCGGCGGAGTGGAAGGCCGGGGACGGCGGCCGAACGCGCGGGCTACCATGGTCAGGCTGCCCGAGCGGAGGCCAGCGCTGCCGCCGCGCCTGCGCCGGAAGAGGCCCCCAGAAGACGGTCGGTCAGCGCTGCCAGCGGCTTGCGCATCGAGCGCGGAAGCCTGCCCTGGGGCCAGCCCCGATCCGCCGTTTCGGGAATGACGGGATCGAACGGGACCACCACGTCCGGCTCGATACCGATCCCGGCATCCCGCAGGGTGCGACCGCCGCCGTTTCGCCGAAAGGCGCGCGTATGGTTCTGCACCAATACCAGCGGAAGATCGCCGTCGAGCAGGTTCACCGTGCGGGCGAGGCGCGGCGTCTTCGCGTACGTCAGCTCCGCGACGAACACCCGCATGTCCATCTCGACCGAGGAACGGAACCGCATCGCGGTCTCGTCGAGGCCGTCCACCAGCACCAGCTGCGAGCGCTGCCTCAAGACAGCCAGCAGCCGGTCCACCGCGTCCGCCGATGCGGTCATCGGGTGTTCCGGACTCCAGCGATGGGCATAGACCTCGATCCGGTCCGAGCGGCGCGCGCGCACGGCCTCCAGCGACTCGGAGTCAACCGCCACCTTGTCAGCCGTTTCCAGAAGCTGATCCAGTCCGGCCACGGGCTCGACGCCAAGCGCCAGCGCCGCCGCCGCCACCGAACGGCTCAGATCCAGCACGGAGACGTAGCAGCCGCGCGATGCCGCATCGAGCGCAGTCGCCACCGCCATCGTCGTCGACCCGCTACCGCCGCAGCCGACGAATCCCGCCACACGCCCACCCGGGCGGTCTGCAGACGCGCTCGCGAGGGCACGGCTCGCAACCCGGCCCACGGCCTCCGCCGTCAGGGGCTTGGCCAGGTAGTCGCTGACCCCTGCGAGCAGAAGCTCACGCCCGGGCCGTGCCGAAACGTCCGAGCCTACCGCGATCACTACGGTGCCGACTTCACAGACGGCCGCTAGTTCGTGGATGGCGCCCGCAGGATAGGGAACCCCGTCGATATCGACGATCACCAGCGGCGCCGTGCGGCCCTCGCCGAGCGCGGCAATCGCGGCCCTGAGCCCGCCCTGCCATACCTGCGCCTCGTCCGTTTCGGCCGAGGCGCTGCCGAAGCCGAACAAGCCGTCTCGCAGTGCCACCTCCGTGTCGGGATCGGTCGCGAAGGCCAGGGCTGCCGCTGGACCGGGAGGTGCCGCTTCGAGGGAAGTCTCCGCGTACGTGGCGTCCGTCTCTTCGCCGGCAGGCTCGAACGCCGCGGTTCCAGTATCGGGCAGCGAGACATCGAAGACAGATTGCGGTGCTTCGCCCTCGTCGGACGAGATCGGCACCGCGTCGGCAAGTTCCAGGGCGAGGGTGTCGTCGAAGACGATGCCGCCTGTCGCGGCCTCGGTCGCGGCTGCGCCGGCCGGGTCGGAAGGCCGCCGGTCGGGTTCGCTGTCGCTTTGGTCCTCGACCTCATGGTCCGGCGCGTCGGCTTCGGCCTGTCCAGAAAGGACGACGATGTCCATATCCTCGGGACGCCTTGCATCCGCGGCGGCCTCGTCGGTAACTGCCGGCGAAACTTCGGCGCTGCTCGCCTGCGCGGCGCGCGACTCCGGCGAAGCCGGTTCCGACACCTCTACGGCATCGCCTTTAGATGCCATGACGATGTCCGAAGTCTGCCGCTGCCGATCGTCGTCAGGGTCCGCGTCCGCCCCGAATCGCGGCGGGCCGCTCAGATCGGGCAGGTGAATGACGGAGCCGGCACTCTCCCCGGCGTCAGGTGCATCGATGGCATCCCTGTTCGAGGCCGCATCCGGTGCCTCACCGGAGCCGCTGCCGTCGGTGGGCGACTGCGTCCCGCTCGTGGCGAAACCGGGAGCCGTGACTGCTTCGCCTTGCGATTCGACGCGCCCCTCGAGGCTTTCGTTCTGCTCGGCGTTCCAGCCGGGCTCCAGTCCGGTCTGCGACGGCTCGCTGGAGTCTTCGAAGGGTGCGCTATCGGAGACAGCCGGTTCATGCGCACTCGTCGGACCCTCGTTGCCGAGTGCCGATTCTTCTGTACGTAATGAGGCATCGAGACCCACCGATGCCGCGTGGTGAAGCACGGGGTCGGGATCGGGCGGCGGGCCGGCATCGACATCGTAACCGCCATTGCGGACATGGTCTCCTGCAGCAGAGTCCGGCGTACCGGCCAGATCGGAAGAGACGGAAGTCCCGGTCACGTCCCGAAGAAGAGTGTCCAAGAGTCCGGGTTCTGCGGAGCCATGCTGGGTTGGCGTTGCATGCGCAGAAGAGAGCGTGCCGGTTTCGCCGCTACCTTCGACTCCGATCGGGTCGAAGTCGTTCTGGGCCCCTCCCGGGGCGAGGTGGACGGCAACGCGCGCGTCCTCAACACGCTCACTGTCCGCAGAGGCTTCCCCGGCACGCTCCGTTGCGTGCCCAGGGCCGCATGCCGACGCATCGTCGTCGCGCTTATTGGCATCCTCGTGCGGCGGTCCGGCAGTTTTGCCGGTGGATGCAGCCGCGACTTCGGCAATCTGCCGCAGGAGATCGTCATCGCGACCCGCGTTTCCGTCGGAAGGCGCCGGGCCGCTGAGATCGGGCAGGCAAATGACGGAACCGGGATCCTCATCGGCTTCGGCGTCATGCGCTCCGACGGCATCCGGGGGCGAGACCGCAACCGATGCTTCGCCGGGGTCGCTCCGGACGGTGGACGACTCGGCCCCAGGCGCGACCGAAGCAAAGGGATGGAAATCGTTCCCGGGAGAATCGATCTGCGAGTCGAGATGCTCGTCCAGGACCCGCTCGGCGTTGCTGTCCGGCTCCTCCAGCCCGGTTTCGGCCGGGCCTTCCTCGGAGATCGAGCCGGCCGCCATGGCCGGTTCAGACGGTTTTGTCGCGCCCACGACTCGGCCTGGCTGTCCGTCTGCGACTGCCGGGTCATTGTCGAGATCCGCCGGTGCTGTGGTCTGGCCTGTACCGGTTAACCGGCCGGCATCGATATCGGAATCGCGGTCGAGGTCAGGAATTCCTGCCGCCGTGTCAGGCGCGTCGACTTGATCGGAAGAGATGGAGGCTCCCGCCATATCCCGAAGGAGGGCGGCGGCGAGATCGGATGCTGCCGTCGCGTTCCCAGCGGGCGTCGCATGCTCGGCATGCGCAGCAAGCGAGGTAGGTCCGCAAGACGGCTCGCCGGGGCTGCCGTCAACTTCGATCCCGCTCGGATCGACGCCTGCGTCGCGCTCTCCCGATCCGGGCAGAGTAATGACGTGCCCGGCCTCCGGATCCGCGTCTTCGCCCTCGGCATCCGGGGATACCAAGTCGTTTGCACGAGCCCGCATCGGCGCGTCTTCAGGTCCGGGAACACCCGGTACAAGCGGCCCTGCGGTTTCCCCGGAACTGCGGGCTGCAGCGCCGGCGATGTGCCCGAGCGGCGGCTCGTCGTCCTCTGCGGCCGCTTCGGAGGAAGGCGTTCCGCCGAGATCGGGACGACGAAAGGCGGGGTCGGTACTGCCGCCCGTCTCGGCATCGTCTGCGCTGGGGACGTCTTCGGTTGCAGCGGCGGTCTTATTGAGGCCAATCGAGTGGGTGGACCCCTTCGCCCCGGGCTCGGCCGGTCCGGGAAACCACGATACGTCCCAAGGCAAGTCGCCGGACGACTCGCTGCGCGCCTCGCCACGCTCTTCCGCAACCGTATCGATGGCCGGCTCTTCCGGTTCGGATGGGCCGAAGCTCTGCGCATGCTCCAGACTCGTGCGGGCTACCGCGACCGGCTCGCCAAAGCCCATTTCACCTGCGGCTCCATGGGACGGCGAGTCGTCGGCATCGGCGGCATGCACGTCGTAAGGGTCGGCTTCGGAGAGACTGTCGGTTTCCCGGTCACGCAGCGTCCAGGCGTGGGCATCGCGAGACTCGGTTGCGAGAGCAGCCGCCCCGGCTAGGTCTGAAGAGCTCGTGTCGGACGAAACCGAAGGTGCCTCGGCAATGTGCCGAAGCAGGATGTCGTCCAGAACGGCCGAGGAAGTGCCCGCGTCCGTCGAGGTCTGCTCCTGGGCCGTCTTGTTGCGTCCGTAGGGGCGTTTGCCCCCCGGCAGCCGGTTCTCGGGCTCCACCGTCTCGACCGAGGCCGTGACGTTCGCAGCAACGACACTCGTGTCGGCGACATCCGTGTCCTCGGCACTTGCGCCCTCATCGCCGGTGTCGTCCATACTCTTGGATTCGCCGCGGTGCGCGGTCTCAAGCGCACCCGCCGTTTCGGCGGCATCCGACACGTCGCTCTTGGCGCGTGCGCCGACGTTCCCGGAGGGCACTGCCAGTCCGGCGTAGTCGATGGGATCGATGTGGGACCGGTCCGGAACTGCCTGCGCATCCCGTCGCGCGGTTACCAGTTCGGGCGCGGCAAGCTCTTCCCGATCGGTGGCGCGGAGCCCGTGGGAACGGGAATTGGGCGAATCGGCCGCCACAGCCGCGTCATTCGAATTTCCAGCGTCCGCCTCGAGTGCGGTCCCGGATGCTGTCTGCAGGGCAAAGTCTCGTGTGCCGGGTATGGGGTCGGCAAGTAAGTCTTCCGACGTCACTCGGCCTGATCGTGACCATTCCGGATCGTCGCCGTCGCCGCCTGCGTCGTCCTCGCCTGAAGTTTCGGACATCCAGCTCGATGGATTTGTAGTCCCCGTCGCTCCAGACGAAACCGCTGAAGAATCTGCGAGCAGAGCCTCAAGCATGCGCAGGTTCTCGTCCTGCGCCTCGGGCGGACGATCGGATTCGTCGCGCGGCGGTGCCGGTGCGGTCGCGCTGCGCGCTCCGGGGGCGTCGAGAGTCATCCCAGGCGTGCCCCCTCACCATGGCCGGTCGTGGTCGGCGCCGCTCGGCCATGGGCGCTGCCCCGGCGTCTGCCGTGACGAACACTCATTGCCGCCGGCCCGTCCATACCGGAGGGTGCACTTTTGATCGCTTCAGCCATGGCGTGCTGCTGCACCTAGCGAATGCACCTGGCGTTCATCTGAGAAGGACGGATCGCCATTTGCGGCGTAACGGTCGAGCGCGTCGATGTGGCGCTGAAGCTCCGGGGCCCCCGGGTGTTCGGGCTGTCTCCCGGCAAGGCTCGATGCGAACCTCGACAGAGCAGCGGCATTGGAGCGGTGATGGTCCTTCCACCATTGCGAACAGACGTAAAACTCACCGGCGTACACGTGCTTCCAGTACCGGGCGTGACCCTGAATCATGTGGCCCTGCTGCCGATGGCGAAGCAGCGCGAAGTTCGCGATGTTCAGCTCAAGGACATCCTTGCAGTAGCCGGCATCCATCAGGTTGGACACGTCCGTCTCTCGCAGAATCGTGGGGTGTTGCTCCAGCAACGTTCTCATCAGGCCCTCCACGATCCCCTGGAACGCCGCCCTGGCTCCGTGCACTCCCCATTCGCTCATGAAACGATTCCTTTCGCGTGACGCGCGGCTTGGGTGCAGCCGTCCGTGCGGCAGGCGCGCGGAACGTCCTGGATGGCCCTGAAATTCGGCCGGCCAATCGGCGCGGGCGAGACATTCAATGACTGTGCGCGTTGCAGTTCCCGTGCAACCTCGCCACCTGCGCCGACTCCGCCGGCCTTAACCCGACGGCTCGATGCCGTCATATACCTCCGCACTCCATTTCTCCCACGTGCCGGCACGCACTTCGCTTTGCATACAAACAATTTGAGACTGACCGGAATGGCGTGTTCCTGCGTGGGTGCGGTGTTCCCGCCGCTCTGCCGGAGAGGCGGGCTCAGGTGCTGAGCGGGCTCACGCATTTCAGAGTTCATGCCTGTGCTCGAGTCCCGATGGCATCGCCGGACGGCGAGGCTTGGGCGGCGGTCCAATCGCCGCCCAAGCTCTTGTCCGTCCCGTTCCGCGCTAAGCGTGGCGGATTAAGGCGTCGTCGGCTGCTGTAGTGTGCCCGTCGGGGCCGTGTTCGCCGTCGCCTCAACAGCGGTGCCGATGTCTCCGATCGCTGTCTCCACGCTGCCGCTAAAGGCCCATACGGCCCCGCCGACTCCAGCGACGACGACGCTGACGACGATGGCGTACTCGAGTGCCGACACGGCCGCCTTCTCGCGCGCAAAGCGGGCAACGGCCCGCATGACCTTCTTCACTTTCATCTCATGCTCCTTTTGCAACGATACCGGCGAGCCGCGCCGGCGCGGTGTTGGCCTCCGGAGGTACTCCCAACTGCCTCCGGATCTGTGGCGAAGCGGGTGAGTATTTTGTTGTGCACATCCCGCTTCGCATTCCTTGAGGTTGCAGACGCACCCGTCCACGACTCCTCCGACTTGTCGGCTACTGTCCAGGGATTGGCGCCACAGCTCATGGTCATGCAGCCTCCCTCAGGACTGTGCGCATGCCCGGCCGGAGCACCGTGCGCTGAACGGCAGGCTCAGACGGAGCGTGGAGGAGGGCCACCGTCCCAGCCGGTCCCCCGGGCAGGACAGCAGCCTCGTCACTCGACGGCGAATGAACCGGCCTCTCAGGCAGACCCGGGATACGCGTCGGCAGCACATGGACCCGGTAAAGTATCCCTGTGAACCGACTCGTCAGCATGTCCAGCTCGGCGCAGACATCGACAACGATCAACACGTCATCGTCTTCGAGCGTCAGGTTCGCATCGTCGCCGATCAGCGCCGCATGCCAGCCGTTCTTGGCCCGCTGCGTGCAATGCCCGACAAGGTCCGTCGTCGTCTCGGAATCACCGATGCGGATCTCGTAGCGGCTCCAGAGTTCCTTGATGTCATCGCCTTCATCGGCGGGATCGTCGCCCGCCGGCTCGTGCACCGCCGAAATCACGTAGACGAGCCCTGGCGGCGAGCGCAGCTCGCGCTTGTGCAGGAATTCGCCGAGCGCCGCCATCTCGTCGCCGTTCGGCGCCGAATCGCGGGACACGTAATCGGCCATGATGGCGGCGACACGCGCGCCCGCGGCGTGGGCCCGGGTCATGGAATAGACGTCCAGGGCGAGCGCGGCGATGCCGAGCAGAAGGAACGTGCTGATCGCGAGCTCGATTCCGGCCGAGGCACGCGTCTCGCACACCAGGCGTTCGAGCAGCCCTGGCAAGGTTACCGGCCGGGCGGGCCGCCCGGAAGCAGACTCAGGCCGTGTCAGCGATCCCCGAAGCCGGCCGCCTCTGCACGCGGCCGGGTGGGTTATCACCCCCCCCCCCCCCCCCGCGCGAGGGGAGCCGGCCCCGCAAATGAGACCGGCAGTGCCTGCGCTGGCGCGTGAGTCCGGAAGACGGAGCACGATTCGGGCACGAGGCGCCAAGCGCACATAATCTGGCGAACCAGCCTTGGAATGGACCCGGAGAATACGTGTGTGTCAGCCATGACCGACCTCACGCCTCAGCCGGCTCGCGGCGGGCGACACCCGTAGCGACCGGCCGTTCATCGTCCTTCAGCGCCTTTACGGCTTGCTGCCAGACTGTTGGCTCCCAATCGATTTCGACCAGAACCATGTCACCGGCGTCGCCGTTGCCGTTCTTACCCGCTTCGAGGGTCGACGGCTTCAGGTCCGGGCTGACATTGACGTTCCAGGTTCCTTTGCAGTCGAAATGGTCCGCGAGATCGAGCTCATTCTTGATTGCCTTGCAGGCGACCTCTTTCAGTTTGGCCATTGTCGCGGATGCGTCCGTCACGAGAGCGACGGCGCGGGCGGCCGCACGCGCTGCGCGGCCCATCCTGTCCTCGCTGTAGGTCGTATGCGCGATCGCCATGAGGCCCGCGAGCACCACCATCAGAGCCGCAATTGCTAGCGCCGATTCGATAGCCACCGCGCCGCGGCGGGCGTAGACAAATGACCCGAAGCGCGACCGACGGCGACCCGCAGACGCATGAAATTCCAGCCGTGGGCAGGCAGACCCGGCTGCGGTCCGCCTCACCTTGGCGGTCCCACCGGTCTCCCGGAGACTGTCGACTGGACTGGCGTTCATGCTGCGCTCATGTACAGCTTGCGGTGCTTGGCGAACCCAAATGCCGCAAGTCGAAGCGAAACACAAACGATTAATTCTCAATAATGCGTTGAGAAAATGTCAATAACGGAGAAAAACTCAAGTGGTATTGACGTGAGCTCAAAGGTTGAGATATTCTCAACGGTATATTTACAAAAACTCAACGATCAGCGGGTAACCATGGCAACGACGCCCTCGCTCAACGCCCTCAGAGCCTTCCACGCCGTCGCGCAAACCCTCTCTGTAACCGCTGCAGCCCGCGAGCTCGGCGTTACGCCCGGCGCCGTCAGCCGCCAGATCAAGAGCCTCGAGGAGAACATCGGCCTGGCCCTCCTTGTCCGGGACGGACGCTCCATGCGGCTCACCGCGGACGGTAGAGAACTCGAAGAAGGGCTTGAGGATATCTTCTCCCGCATCGGCGAGGCGGTCGATCGCCTCAAGCGGCCGGCGCGCGGTGCCAGGCTGCGCGTCATGGTGCCACCGATTTTCGCCTCTTGCTGGCTGCTGTCGCGACTCGAAGGGTTCAAGGAGCGCAGGCCGGACACCGAGGTTATTCTCATTGATTTGGCCGAGAAGACGGGAACGAAAAGGGGCATCGACCTCGTCATCTCGTGGGGTCGTCTGGAAGAGGGTCCGAACGTGATCGCCGAACGGCTGAGCCCCTCCGAGAACGTGTTTCCCGTTTGCCTCCCCGGAATCTGTGGACGCGACGGTCTGACCGGAGCTACCCTGCTGCATTATGAGACCGTCGGAAACTCCTGGGGATGGCCCAGCTGGCCGGAGTTCATAGATGCCGTGGGACTGGACAGTTCGGAGTTGAGAGACGGTCCTCGCCTGACCCCCGCCTTGCTGCTTGATGCCGCACGCAGAGGCAAGGGCGTCATGCTCGCCAACGACGCGTTGGCCCACGACGACCTCGCATCGGGCCGGTTCGTGCGCCCGATTGCCGAGAGCATGAGGGTCGAGGACAGCTACTGTCTGTTGATGGACAGAGCCGCTCGCAATCGGCCCGAAGTCCAGGCATTCCGCAACTGGATCAAGGGCGAGTTCGCCGCCTGCTTCCCTCGGGGGGGGGGGGGGCAGAATCGCGCGGATAAACGGCCGCGTCTTTAGGGACCGTTCACATGGCGGATGAAAGTCGTAACCCCGACGGTACGGTCAGCGGGGCCTTGCGGGCGACCCTCAAGGAAGTCCTGCTGACGGGGCCGGTGACACGAAGGAGCATCGCTTACCGGCTTGAGATGGACCCGTCGACGATTTCGCGCACGGCCCGTGCGCTGATCGCCGCCGGTCTGGCGCAGGAGGAGATGGAAGAGCCCGGCGCGCGGCCATCGACGAGAGGCCGGCGCTTCCAACCCCTGGAGATCGACCCGCAAGGCGGGCAGGTGCTCGGTATCGCCATCACGCCGGTGCTCCAGACCGTAGCGCTGGCGGACATCGGAGGGAACATCATCGCCGGCACCGATTTCGTCGTCGAGCCCATCGGGGATGTGGACAAGGTCGTGCGGCGGATTGCGCAGGAGAGCCGCCGCCTGATCGGTACGCATCTCGAGGATCGCAGCCGCCTTCTCGGCGGCCTCCTCGCGGTCACGGCCATGGTAGACATCACGCGAGGCAGCATCACGCAGTGCCCCTACCTGGGTTGGGGGCCCGTGCCGATACGGGCACAGCTTGCCGACCTGCTCAATGTGCCGATGCAGGTTCGAACTCTCGCGAACGTCGTCGCTCAGGCGGAGTTGCTCTTCGGTGTGGCCCGGGGGTGCGGCAACATGCTCGGACTGCTGTGCGGACCGGGGACCGCTGCGGCGGTGCTGATCGACGGGCGCATCGTCGGCGACAGCGGCTTTCCCACCGGCGGCATCGGCATGATGACGGTGACCGGAGAGGACGGCACCGAAGGGACACTGGACGATCATGCCAGCGGCCTTGGCATCCTCCGCCGTCTGCAGGGCGGCAGCCTGGCTCGATTGCCGCTCTCGGCACTCAATGAAGCCCTCGGCGACGCCATCGAGCGTGACCGGACAGGAGACTCGCCGGTCGCTGCGCAGATGGCTCGCGCCGGACGCGAGCTCGGGCGCATCGTCGTGCAGTATGGGAATTTCGTGAGGCCCGAGATGGTGGTGGTCGCCGGCCCTCTCGCGCTGGCGCCTTCCTACATGGCAGCAGCTAAAGAGACTGTAGAGGAGGGTCTGAACCGTGGGGTGGAGGTGGCCGCAAGCAGCGCCACGGGTGCGGAGGGCGGCTGGTGGGCGACCTGCAGCATGGCGATCTACGAATACCTGATCGAGCAGCCTCTCGATCTTTCCGTCCTGGGTCCGCCCCCGAGCTGACATCGGCTCACCGAGACATCCACCCTGTGACGGGGATACTCGGGGGCTGGCGGTTCGCGCTACCGCCTCCGCCAGCAAGCGCCGCTCACTTGACGCGGCGGAATACGGTCAACTGATTCGCGATGTCGGCAAACGCCCTTTCGAGGTCTTCCTTGTTCTCGTTGTTGATGAACACGTATGTACCCGTGGGATTTTTGGCTTGGCTTGAACATGCGCGCAATGAGTCAGCCAGCTCCCCGGTCACATTCTCCGGATCCATCGCAGCGACGACGAATATCTCGGTATCGGCACCCTTGGCCAGCTTGCAGGCGGTCTCTTTCGAGATCCCTGCCTTGATGTTTTTGCACTCACGATCCTCGAAGCCGCACTGGTTGTCCTCGCCATCAGTGAGCAAAACGATGGCCTTTCGGGCACCGGCACCGTCGTCCGATTCGGGATCTACTGGATGGACGGTATGGCCCCAGACATCCTGCCATTCGTGCGACAGGAGCCGTTGGCCCCACAGAACTCCCAGAGCGGAATACGTCATTCCAACAAAAATCGGTTCCAGTTTGGCGATTTCTTCCTTGAGCTGCGTCGTATTGGATGTGAGAGGAAGAATGGCCGGCATGTCGGGGGTGCAGTATTTCTGGGCGGGGATATTGTCGTAAACCCGTAAAAGAGCATTGGCCGTATCGGTGCCGTAACATTGC
Organism: Alphaproteobacteria bacterium; assembly: GCA_022826345.1. Next base: position 3,921 of record JAJDVB010000200.1, on the reverse strand, counting down.
TGGCCACCATGATTGCCCGGATCTTTCTCAAGGCAGTCGTAGGCTACGCCGAAGTAGGCGGCATAAATCCCTTGCGCAAAAGCACGCCGGGATGGATGGCTCAGTAAATTGTCGTCCTTGTGCAGAGGATCCGGGAGCTTCGCAACGTTGCCATAGACTCGCTGCTCGTCGAGACAGCCTCGCCACGGCTCCGGCGCGTTATCAGGCAGGTCCTGATCTTCCGCCTTGCAGGGACTTAAGGTAGTGCATCTATACGGTGCGCCGTAGTTACGCTTGTCGGGGTACTTCGCCCAACCCCCCTTCCATTGGACCCGAGCTTGCTCGTTCAGGCGCACCTGTGCCTGCCACGGCACCAAGCCCACGGCAATCCGCTTCCCGCTGTCGGGGCCGACAATATCGACCAGCGTGGAGGCCGCACGCTTGACTATCGCCATGCGGCTGTCACTTCCGTCTTGCTTGGCCCTCCCTCCATCCAGACGGCGACTCATCGAACCACTGACATCGATGGCCAAGACCACCTCGATCGGGTTGCTCACTCCCTCCACCCCGGCTTTCGTGCTGAACTCCTTGATCTTCTCGGGCCCCTGGCTGTTCAGGATCGGAAGGTGGCGCGAGAAGAGCGTACCGCCCAGATCCGCCTTGACTTCCAAGTCTACGGATGTCGCTTCGCGCTTCGTTTCGGCTTCTACACTCAGGTTATCCTTCGCCTTCTTGAAATCCTCCTCCGACAGATGGGTCAAATTCAGAAGCACGTAGGTCTCGGCGACATCTTCGAGGTGTGTCTCTAAATCGTCGTCGTCCGGGAACTTGCTCAAAATTCCAGGCCGCCTCATTTCCTTGGTCGCCGCGATCGCGCCCGCATCGGCAGCGGCCTTAAGGACGTCTCGCTTATCGACTAGCCAATTGTGGTCTACAATGAGAGCCGCCGCGACGACCACCATCACCGTTACCCAAGCCGCAACGATCGACGTGGCCCCGCCCCGGATATCGCGAAGGAAGTGCGGGATCCGCAGGCGCATGCCGGCCGGCCGACCGATGACGGCACTCGTTCGTGTGAGGCGGCGAAGGCAGCCCGCAACCATGTCGTTGGTGCCCCGGTGTTTATGTGCAGAGTTCACCGAATACACGAGCGGGGCAAAGTTGCAAGCGATTAAAACTCAACAGGCCAAGAGAAATACTCAACTGTTGAGAAAATATCGATCAACGTTGAGGAAAACTCAACCCCCCTATGTCAGCGATCACCGGCACCGCACCTTGCAGGCCTCGGTTCGAGTGTTGCTCCAGGTGGTCGCGTGCCGGCCAAACTTCATTCGACGCGCTCTGTGCCGCCGACCATGTAGACCGAGCTCCACCCTTGCGGTGATCGTTGGGATCGGCAACTGCCAAAGAATGCACCATAGGCAAGCCAGCCGACCTGTTCACTGTTTGCTCACTTGAACTGTGGTGAGCCTTGGTGGAGTCTACCCATGTCAGTGCCACTTCGCGAGAATCGGTGATGAGAACGTCGCTCAATTCGTTACGCACCTTCGAGACTGTGGTTCGCAAGGGCTCCATAGCTGCAGCGGCCTGTGAACTGCGCGTCACGCCCGGCGCCGTCAGCCGCCAGATCAAGAGCCTCGAGGTCGAACTGGATGTCGCTCTGCTAAGCCGGGACCATCGTGGCGTGCGTCCGACCGATGCCGGTGAGCGTCTTCAACGAGATCTGCAGGCTGCATTTTCCCAAATCGCTAAGACTGTCGAGGGCTTGGGCAAGAGGCGCTCACGCAACCGGCTGAGTATCTTCTGTCCGCCGATGTTCGCATCGGCCTGGTTGATTCCGCGTATTGACCGCTTCGGTCTCCAGTCCGAAGTGGTCATTGAGGACAAGTGGACCTGCAATGACACGTATCCGCCTTCGGCAGACCTGATCATCGACTACGGTCGGCCCACGCCCGTCGAGGGCTTCGTCGCCCAGAAACTCACGGACGAGGAGATATTTCCGGTGTGCAACCCGGAGCTGGGCCAGCGCATCGCGCAAGGTTGCGGTCTTGCCGATGTCACGCTTCTGCACCGCAAGGGCATTCCGGAAACCGCGCACTGGCCGGGTTGGAAGAGCTTTGCAGCGGCAGTGAATCTGAACGGCGCCTTCGACAACACGCAGGGGCTGCACCTCTCGACGGCGCTCATCCTGGAAGCCGCACGCAACGGGAAGGGGCTGCTGCTCACCAACACTGCCGTCGCCCACGATGACCTGGCCACCGGTCGCCTGGTGCGCCCGATTGCGGAGAGCATGCAGAACGGCTGCGGCTATTGGCTGCAGGTGCCCAGGTCTCGGCTCCGCCAACCTGGGATTGCCGCCTTCCGCGCCTGGCTGCAAGACGAAATCGACGAGTGTTTCCCACGAGGCGCATCCGCCTCCGATTCTACCTGAGCGAAACTCGGGGATTCGGTCGTGCCGCGGGTGCCCACGGGGTTGAAGCACTGGGCCGGCGCGGAACCGTTGGACCGCAAGCGTACGGGGTTTGCGCCTCGACGGGAAACGACCCCTGCCGGCAGCGGCTCTTCATGTTTGCGTCGGCGGGTTCGGTGACGGCGTTCCGCTTCTCGCGCGGCACCGGATACTCTGTAAGACCGGTGCGAGAGCACCATCTTGGTTTTCAGCTTGACGCCGGGTCGAAGTTTCAGGGCAGGAGTTCGTGGATTCGGGATTCGCCCGACGACACGGGGCCGCCCCGCACAAGGCTTCGGGAGACGGCCCTTGTTGGCCTTCTGACTTGCTGATACGAGCCCATCACATGCCCCTGTCCCGTGCTTGACGTGGGAACCTGACTCGCAATCGGACGATGAGGAATGCACAGGAAATGAAGACCGCTGTCTCGGCACCATCTACTGCGCCCTTTACCTTGACCAGACGTGGCTTCACCGGGGCTACCCGAAGTGCACGATGACGGCGCCGAGAGCAATGGCTCCAGCAGAGCCTATTCCTCATCCGTCAGGCCGCTTGCGTAGCGGAGCCCGCTGCGCTCATACTTCTCGCGAGTGACGTCAGTCTTCATCTTGCGGTTCCCCTTGCTGTGGACCGCAAGAGGTGAATTGCAAAGGACTGATTGCACTCGCCTCTTCTGCGGCCTGGCTCTCGGGCGGCAACCCTCGCTCAACGGCAGAATCCTGAAAGTGGCGCAAGGCCATGGAACTTCTCGCGGGCGTCGCAGGCGGTCTCGGCCTGTTCTTCTTCGGGATGTGGCTCCTGACGGAGAACCTGAAGAAGCTCGCGAGCCGACGGCTGCGCAAGATCGCGCATCGCTGGACCGGGAACCGATTTACAGCGCTGCTGTGGGGAACGATCGGCGGCGGCATCACCCAGAGCATGACCGCGCTGACGTTCATCGTGGTCAGCATCCTGCGCTCGCGGTTGACCACCATGAGCGGCGCGTTCGCGATGATTCTGGGCGGGTCCATCGGCGTGACGGGCCTCGTCTTGATCGTCACTTTCGACATCAAGGTTGCGGCGCTCTATGTCATCGGCCTTGCCGGCGCGGTCGTGGCCACGGAGAGGCTGGCGAGATACCGGGCGATTGCCGGCTCGTTTCTGGGCGGTGCCATGATCATCCTCGGCCTGATGCTGCTCAGGGAGGCGGCCGCGCCGCTGGCCGATGAGCCCTGGTTCCGGGACATGGTGGAGGGAAGCGGGCACTCGCTGATTCTCGCCTTCGTGGTCGCGGCCGCGCTGACCTTCATCGTGCAGTCGTCGGGCGCGGTCTCCGTTTTCGGGATCAGCCTGGCGTCGGTCGGCGTCATCTCCGTCGATCAGGCCATCATGACCATCTACGGGAGTTACTTCGGCTCGGCCGCGATCCTCACCGTGTTGTCGGCCAACCTGACCGGCCGCTCGCGCCAGGTCGTCATGTATCTGGTGATCTTCGATTTGCTGATCTGCGCGGT
>JAJDVB010000060.1 GCA_022826345.1 Alphaproteobacteria bacterium | reverse complement strand
GCAGACGCGTCGCGAATCGCCATGCTCTGACGCTAGCGCATGGCGAAATTCGTTACCAGCAATTCCTACGGAGCGCGTCTCCAGGCGCGGCCGTTGATGTCAACGCCCAACATGCCATCACTCTATGACCGAAGGATTACGTGCTGCCGCCTCGAATGCCGCCAGACCAGGACGCCTCAACGCCGCCTTCGTCCGAACCGTCAGCCGACCAGGCGTCTACGGCGATCAGCACGGCCTGAGGCTGCGAGTCTACAAGTCCAGAAAACGGGCGTCGATCTCCAAGCAATGGATCTGGCGCGGAACCGTCAACGGAATCCGACGTGATATCGGGCTCGGCGGCTTCCCCTGGGTTTCCCTGGCCGAAGCCCGGCAGACCGCCTTCGAGTACCGCAAGGTCTCGAAGGCCGGCGGCGATCCAAAGACCCTCAGGCGCAGGCTCGAGGTTCCAACCTTCGCGCAAGCGGCCGAGACCGTCATCGCCATCCACTGCGAGGGCTGGAAGGATGGCGGCAAGAGCGAGATGCAGTGGAAGGCGAGCCTCAGGGACTACGCCATGCCGAGGCTCGGCCGCAAGGGCGTCGACGAGATCACCACCGCAGACGTGATGGCGGTGCTCATTCCGCACTGGCACACCAAGACCGAGACCATGCGCCGCGTGCGCCAGCGCATCGGGGCGGTGATGAAGTGGGCCGTGGCGCAGGGCCATCGGAGCGACAACCCCGCCGGCGACGCCATCGCCGCCGCGCTGCCCAAGGGCGGCAGCGTGCGCCAGCATCAGCGCGCCCTGCCCTTCCGGGAGGTCGGGGGCGCGCTCGCCAGGGTGAGAACATCGGATGCCTACCGGCCTGCGGTGCTCGCCTTCGAGTTTATGGTGCTGACGGCGTGCCGGTCCGGCGAGGTTCGCTTCGCGACATGGGACGAGATCGATTTCGCATCGGCGACATGGACGATTCCAGCGCAGCGGATGAAGGCACAGCGCGAGCATCGTGTTCCGCTCTCTGCGCGAGCGCTGGAGATTCTGCGCGAGGCGCGCGCGTTGGCAGACGGCTCGGACCTGATCTTTCCGTCGCAGCGCGCCCGCGCGATCCACGGCGGCACGGTCTCCAGGCTCATCCGGGAGTTGGGGATCGATGCAGTGCCGCACGGGTTCCGGTCGTCCTTTCGGGACTGGGCGGCGGAATGCACCGATGTGCCTCGCGAGGTTTGCGAGCTCGCCCTGGCGCATGTGAACTCTGACCGGGTGGAGGCCGCCTATCGGCGGACCGATCTCTTTGACCGGAGGCGAGCGCTCATGGAGCAATGGTCGGAATTCGTAGTGGGGTGATCGGCCGAGGGTGACAACGGCCCTCTCGTCTCGGCAGACGCCAAACCCGCTATGGGGTCGTGGGCGTGTCGACTCCGGCGGTCTTGGCCGCTGCGGCGAGTGCACGGTCCAACGTGGCCAGCGGAAGCCTCATACGCAGTGCGAGTTCGAGGTAGGTGGCATCGTAGACGGACAGGTCATAGCGGTCGGCGAGAATGAGCGCCGAGCCCCACACTCGCGACAAGGACACAGCTTCGACCTCGATCGGCAGAGCTCCCAAACTGGCGCAGATGCGCGGCCATTCGTCGGCGTCGACGCGGCCTCGCCGCGCTGCGGCGAGCAGCACGCTGCCGACTTCGACCGGCCACAGCGACGGGACGAAGGCGCGATCGTCTATGAGCGAATCGCGCAATTGGCCGGTTGCCTCGGAAGCCTCGTCAGGGAAGACCCAGGCCATGGCCACCGAGCAGTCGAGGACGAACGGCATCAGTACTTGCGCGCTTCCTCGACAATCTCGCGTACCGAGAGCCCATCGAGGCTGTGCGTCCTCTGGAACTCCGTCAGGGCGTCAATCGCCGATCGTACCTTGCCGGGGTCACGCGGACTGAACGGCACGAGCTCCGCCACAGGCCGGCTGTGCCTTGTGATGACGAATCTCTCACCTGCCTCCACGCGCTGAAGCAATTGCGGTAGACGGGTCTTGGCCTCGAAAGCACCGATCTCCGACACGAGGTTGACCTCCTTGGGTACCGTCTCGGATAAACCAGTCGCAGTCTGGTCTACACGCCTCGCTCGGTCAAGCACACCCGGCGGGGGTGTCATGCAGGCATCCACTGCCGGCCAGAAGAGCAAGTGATCGTCGATGCAGACTCCAGTGCCGTCTGGCAGGTCCATAATGGTCGAGCTTGCCCGTCCCGGCTGTTCACGAGTTCGCCGTCAGGTCACGGGTTCATGCCACCTGAGGAGGCAGTGGGCGCGGCTGCCGTTTCGCGAAGCGGACCTCGATCACCGTCACTGGCTCGTTTGCACGCTCGGGCCGCGCTTCACGCCAGCGCGCAACCGCCCTCGCGACCGTGCGTTCACCATCGTCGCGCAGCCCCTCCTCGCGCAGAACGACCCGCTTGTTTCCTGCGGTCTGGACCACGACTGCGTGCCAGCACTGCAACCGCATTCGGAGCGGCGGTGCGCTGTACGGCTCGGTCTGCTCGCGTGAACTGATCCACTTGACGTAGCGGTATCGCGTCCACGCGTAGACGTCCCGCCACCGTGCAGCCTGCTCGTGGCGCACGATCCACGATCTTCAGCTCACGCCACGGCTGTCCGTCACACAATCAGCCTGCTCAACCTCTCTATAGTCAATGCTCTGTAGCATCAACGTTCGAGAGGCTAATTTCGAGGATTTTCCAATCAACACCCTTCCGTCCTTCAAGCCGTGGAAATTGAATTTGTGACGAGTCGCATGTGACTCACTTGGCTCAAGAAAAATCAAGCGTCAGTCTCGCTATTTCAATTTTCATTTCTTCAAAACACTTTTTTGTTATGGGATACTCATCAGTACGTCGATCTTCATCTGTCGCGTCACGTGGTGCGATCCAAGGCACAGAAACGGCACTTGATGGCTCTCCATTTATGACTAAGTGACCACCATTTACACCTTCTTCGACATAGAACAACAACAGGAACTTCATATCTTCCTTGATATTGCTCTCGAATATCATTCTCACTTCCTCCTCGAATACAGCATCAATGTAGAAATCGCACGTCAATTCGACAACTTGGAGGTAGTCATGCAAGTATAGTCGGGTCAAAATTTCTTCGTGAGTACTAACGTTGTCAGTTATATAGCCACTGTCGTTACTCAAATAGGTTTCTGAAATCCACGAAAATAACCGGATTCTTGATCGCGTATACGTTTCGTAAAGTGCCGACAACGAATTGAGGCTAACAGCGCGCTTTGACTCCGAGAATTGATTATGAGCATATATGATTGTAGTTACTACTCCAATTAATGCGAGAAGATTTAAGATGCTAGAAAATGCTGTATTTGACAAAACTCTCCACACTGCCTTAAATGTACTTGAGAAACAAGCAGTGATGAATTTCCAAAACCAATATCTGACTGTCATTTGCCACCCCATCTCCTTACTTTACAGCAAACGGATCATTGAACTCCGGCCACCATTAATACAAAAGTGGGTTTCTTGTCAAGTCGCGAGTGGCAATATAGCGGCGCTGGTGCGGAAGTCTGAGTGCTTAGAAGAGAAGAATTAAGGGAATCACATATTGAATTAGACAGTCCCGAAGTGTGGCTGCTCCGGGTTTATCTTTTTCTCGCTATTGGATCTGTCACATCTTTTCGACGTCCTGCGGAATTGGTGGGAAGCTGTCCCACGATTCCTCTAGCCGTCTTCACCAAATCCGAGATGGCCGTCATAGTTTCGTTCGTTTTCCCGAGTTCACCGATCAGATGTTCGGGCGGAGTGATCTTTTTCGGTGCCGCCTCGTCGCACGCTTGTTGGAGGTTGGCACCAGCTTCCTTGAGCAAGAAATTCATGCTGTAAAACGGATCTGTTCCCTTGGCCTCGGATACGGCATTGCCCTTACTGAGATTAACCGAGGACTCCGTTCAGGCGACTGTAGCCAAGGCGACTACAATCAGCGTTCCCAAAATTGATCGTATTCTCATCGCATTCCTCCTGTGGATAGGTTTGCAGCGGCGCGGGGAGCTACCCCTCGCCTGGAGCAGGCTATTGTAATCGGCAGGCGACCCGACGGAGCAGCCGTCTGCGTGATGTGCGTCCGCAGCACCACGTCGTCGTTGGGTGTCGACTAATTCCACTGGCTCGTTCACGCGCTCCGGTGTTGCCTAGCGTCCGTGGGCAACCGCCCTGTCGGGTTGACGCCATCACCGCGAAGCATCGTGATGTGCACGTAGCGCGACTGACCCGCGGGGATCGACAGTACCACCGTCCCCACCACGTCCCGCATGAGCAGGAAGATGCCGTCATAGCGGGCCTTCTGGGCCAGCTTGTGGCATTGATCTCGAAGGCCGCGCCCTCGCCCGAGCGGCGCAGATAAGGCCGGTAGTAACCGGTGTTGGTAACCACCACCTTTTCGCCTTGTTTCAGCCACCGCTGAAGGCCGTCGACGATGGCAAGCCGGTCCGCACGGTCCTTCTTGGTCTCCGCCTCGTTGCGGCAGACGATGTAGTGCACATCGCCTGCGATGAACACCACCTGCGATGACCTCCTTCACGAACAGTTGGGTCTCGCCGCGGGCACGCTCGACCCGAAGCGGGACAAACGGCTTCGCATTCGCGAGCACCATCTGACGCACTCTCACGTCGCGGCGCTCACGAGTGCCGAGGATGTATAGTCCAGCCCCCGCTCCTCAAGCGTCGCCCGCACCTTGAGCGGCAATTTGCTGCTTCTACGATACATGACACTGGCATCCATCGCGCGGATTTGAAACGCTGTCGTGTCCGGGAGCCTGCTGCGGAAATGCCATGTTCGATTGTCGCCGATCGCCCATAGAGTGCCTCGCGGTGGCTGCGAGCGCTCTGCTGTTTTTCGCCGGTCCCGCCCAAGCGCAGGACGCTCATGGCGCCATCGCCTTCGGCTGGGCAAATCAGGATGAGACCGTGGCCTACGGATTCGCCTGGAACTATGGAAGTCGGGACGAAGCGGTAGAGGTGGCAATGAACGCCTGTCTCGCCGGCAGCGGAACGGAGTGTGTCGAACTCGCCTGGTTCCAGAACGGCTGTGGCGCGCTTGCTGTGGATCAGTACGGCATGGCGCAGGGAAAGAGCGGGATGTCTATGGAACAGGCGGAAGCGCGGGCCCTGCGGACATGCGAGGCTGCCGGGGGTTCCGGCTGCGCCATTGTCGGGTCCCAATGCGCCGGGCCGGGCGGTGAGGTGGGCACATGGTCGGGCAGCGAGAGCGTCCTTGTGAAGTCGGAAGAGCCGGGTGGCCTCGCGGCCCGAGGAACCGACGGCGGAGACGGGCCGGAAAAGAGCGGCGCATCGCGGGACGAATCGCTCACCCGTGAACAGCGTATCCGGGTCCAGCGGGGTCTCGCCGCTTTGGGGTTCGACGCCGGTCCTGCGGACGGCATGTTCGGACCGCGCACCCGATCGGCCATCTGGGAGTGGCAGCAGGCGAAGGGCCTCGAAGCGACGGGGTACCTGACACAAGATGAGGCGGAGACGCTCGCGGCCTCCGCGGGTGAAGACCGCGGGGAAGGGACATCTCATGACGCTGCAAGCGGAGGCCGATCTGGCAATCAAGTTCTATACTTCGCCGCCGCGGGGCCGAAATGCCAAGGCATGCCGGAAGGTTCAGAGTGTTGGCGAGAGATATCCAACAAGCCCGACTGCTATTTCTGGGATACTTATTCCGCGCCCTCTATGGACGTCGAATGGTCCGGGGGGTGTTCCGGCGACACGGCTCATGGAAGGGGCAACCTGTACTGGAGCAGCGCGGAAACCTCCACTCAGGGGACCGGAGAGATTGTTCACGGTAAGCTTGAGGGCCACTGGGTTTTGCGTAGGGCAGATGGAACTCGTTTCGAGGGGGAATTTCGCGACGGCAAGGCGAACGGGTTTGGAACCGTTACCCTCTCGGGGGGAGAGACATATGAGGGCGATTGGCGCGACGGCTGCGTCGAGGATCAGGGCCGAAGAGCTGCCCTCTTTACGACCTTTGAAGCCTGCGGCTTCGAATAGCCAAGGGCAGCATCGTATTGGACGGACGATGAGGCGGCCTCGCCTCATTCGCTTAACAATCCTGACGGCCGGAATCTCGAGCGAACCACGGGCAAGGGCGTTGGACTCGACTTTGCTCAGTGGGACGCGGCAATAGCTGTACGCCGGCTTCGCGGAGCATCGCCTTGATCGTTTCGTACTGGTCGACTGTGGTGCGTGCGATTGAGCTGAGTATCGACGGGGGTCCGGCGAGCAGCTTCCTCCACCCGCCCTCGGCCACTGAACTTGGCCGTTGCGAAGATCTCCAGCCAATTCGCAGACAGGTCGCGTATTCGTTTTCGCCCGTCTCCGGCATGCTGCGATGGGCGTAGGCGCTGCCGCTGCCCTGGCCTCGAACTTGGAACCGTGCGGCAAGAAGGAGATAGGTTTACATACTGAGCCCCCGGCTCCTTCGCATGTGCCTGCCGAGCTTGCGTTCGCGCTTCTCGGCTTTCTCGCGCAGCTCACGGAGTTTCTCGGGATCGTCGAGGATCCAGGCGATGCCCTGTCTTTCGCCTTCGACCGCCGACCGGGGTTGATGCCGAGGCTGGCGGTCATCGTCCAGCCTGTGCGCAAAGCCCTGCTCCTGCTTCGGCGTCGGCTCTCGCCGAGTCTGCGGAACCTGCGGCTTCCTTGCGACGGTGCGGTTGTCGTCGAGCCGGTTGCGCAGTTGGTCGACCTTCAAGCGAGCGCGCGGCTTCCCGGCGGCGATCGCGTCGAGATATGCGCCGTACCTCTCGTCGTTGGCGAGGACGGCCTTGCCGGTGTCCGCCAGCAATTCGGCCGTCTCGCGCCACCCGGGCCAGGCGTTGAGATGGGCAACGGAAACGCCGCGCTCGCCGGCATCGCGTTCGAGCACCCTGTACGCCTCTACGTGCTGTTCCGCCGCCGCCAGATAGCCCTCGGCAATCTCGCGCGCCGCAGTCTCGTCGTCATGGTACTCGAGGAGCCCGTCGATCACGCTGCGCGCGCGCTCGGAGAGATCGGAATGTTCGGCAAGTGAGCGCAGCCGGCCGATCAACGCGTCGTACCCGTCCATCAGCGGCAGCGGAAGGTCAGGTTCCTCGGCGCGGGCGACGAGCCCGTTCCAGTCACGTTGCAGCTCATCGTAGAGCGTGCGCCAGTCGGGCGGGGCATCGCGCTCCGGGCCGGGCGCGGCCGCTTCCGAAGTCGGGGGCGGCAGGGACTCTTCGGGAGCGGGCCCGGCGGCAGGGGCGGCGATCCCGGCTGCGTCAGCCTCGGCTGCGACAACCTCGGTTGGGACAGCCTCGGCTGCGAGAGCCTCGACGATCCCCGCTTCTTCGCGCGGTGCGTCTTGGCGCTTTGCGTCCTGCCGCGCCCGGTGAGCGGCCCTGGCAGTCACGGAGCGGAGGTAGCTGCCGGCGCGCGCGTGCTGATTGCGGAGTTTCTCGAGCTCGCCTTCTCCGATGCCGGCGCGCTCGGCGAGCAGGCGCTCGAACGCTTGCGGCCGGGCGCGGAAGGACGCGGCCTGCTTCATCAGCGCGCGGTGACGGTCGAGGGTGTCGCGGAAAGCAGGGGACAGCGCCACCGCTTCGCCTTCGGCGCGAGCGCGCTTGCGAAGCTCGTCCCATACCGCCATGACCTCGGTGCTCTCCGCCGCGAAAGCGTCGACGGCGGCGCCGTGGCGCCAGCCGTTGACCGCATGGCGGATTTCCCGGGCGATGCGGACGATGGCGTTGTCGTTCGCCGCCGCCGTTGCCGCTACCGCCTCTCCCTGCCGTTCGCCCGGATCGCCACGCGCCGCACTCTGCGGCTGGCTTTCGCCGTTATCGTTACCGCCGCGACCGAGCTGCGCTCCGGGCTTCGCTTCATGCCGCGCAGCGAGCTGAGCCCGTTCTCTCGCATCCCGCCATGCGCCGTCCGCGATGTAGTCGAGCGCCGCTTCCTTGGGCTGCGAGCGCGCCCAGCGCTCCGCCAGATACGCGCGTACGTCGAAGTCGGTGACGGGCGCGTCCGCCTCGTCCTCGGGCCGGTGCTCGGCGATGTCGAAGACGATGGGCGCGCGATTGACATAGACATCGATGCCCTCGCGGTGGCGCGTCGCGGCGGGATAGACGGTCTCGCGGGAGGGCCGGTCGTCGATCAGGAGGAATGCCCGATCGACCGTGATCCCCTGAGCGGACGCGATGGTCATGGCGTAGCCGTAGTCGAGGCGGATGTTGTCGTGGAAGTCGCGGATCTCGTCGTGGCGGAATGAGACCGCCCGGCCGTCGTCGGTGCGCGCCGTGATGAACACGGATGGCTCGTCTTCCGCTTTCCTTCCGGATTCTCTCCCGGCATGACCCGTCTCAAGGCGATCCTCGCCTGCCTCCGGGCCGGGCCCCGTATGCTCCCTGGCTTCCCTGTTCCGGTCCTTGCGCGACACCGCTCCGTGTTCCCCGCGCCTCACCTCTGGGTTCTGCATCTCGATGCCTTCGACGGTGACCACGGTGCCGTTGAAGAGCTGCTTCTCCCACTGCGTGGCTCCGATGCGGAGGCGGTCGCCGACCGCGATCTCCAGCGGCTCCGTGACGCGGCCGTCCAGGTCCCGGCTCACCTCGATCACCGCGCGCGTGGCGTCCGGCGTTCGGGCAAGCACGCGCTCCCGCATCAGCCACGAGAGAGCGCGTGCTTCCGCGCGCGTGCGCGCGAGCACCACGGCGGATTTGCCGGGCTCGGCCCCCATGTGCCGCGCCCAGTCGTCCACCAGACGCCTGAGCGTCTTCTCCTCGTCGTAGCAGAGGTGAAGCCGGCTCCGGAGGCGCCACGCCTCTATGGCCTGTTCCGCGTCGCCGTCCCTGAGCGCTTCGGACACCGCCACCTGCCAGGGCGTGAACAGGGGTTTCTTCTCCATCGCCTCGTAGTCGGCGAGGATCGCATCGCGTTCCTCCCGTGAGGTCAGTCCGGCCCGGAAGCGCGCCTGCTCCGGCGTCTCCTTGTGGACATGAACCAGCACGTCTTCGAGGTCCGCCTTCTGGCGCCTGATGCGGTCGACGCGGACGCTGCCGGCGACGTCGCGGATGAGCCGCAGCCCCGGCCCCGCCTCCACCGGCTGCTGCTGACGGGTGTCGCCGGCGAACACCACCTTCGCGCCGTGGCGCTCGGAGAGCTGGAGGATGTGATGGGCCTGGCGGGTGGACAGCATCCCCGCCTCGTCCACCACGATCAGGGTGCGCCTGCCGATCTCCAGCTGCCCCTTCGCGGCGAGCTTCAGCAGCTTGTCCACGCAGTAGGGGCGGGCGTCGCAGTCGTCGCCCAGTGCGACGGCGGTACGCCAGGCGACTGCCGTCGGCACGATCTCGTAGCCGTGCTCCCTGTGCAGGTCGGTGATGGGCCGGAGCGTGGTGGTCTTGCCCGAGCCTGCCGCGCCTTCGATCACCGCCACGCGCCCACCCGTTACGGTGGCGTGCCGGATCGCCAGCGACTGCTCCTGGCTCAACGGATAGTCCCGGTCCAGCAGCGTCTCGACCTTCAACGCCACCGCCTCTTCCGGCAGTCCGTGGCCGGCGTCTGACGCCATGGAGGACGCCATGTCCTTCACAGCCTGTTCGAGCCCGAGATTGTGCCGGGTGGAATAGACCTCGGTGTGCACCATGCCGGCGCGGGATTCGGCCGTCGGCTTCTTCGGCTCCAGCCGCTCGATCTCGGGGTTGCGCCGCAGCCTCTCGATGGCGGTCTTCAGCGCTTCAGGTCCGATCAGGCCTGCCGCTGCATTCGCCGCCGCTTCCACCATGTCCGGGCGCCGGAATACCGCCTCCTCCCGGGCCAGGTGAGCGGGAAGATCGTCGAGCCGGTCCGTCAGCTCACGCACTGCCTCACGGCCGGTCTCCACCCTGTTGCCGGTTACGGCCGCGATCAGTTTCTCGCGCTCGGCGAAGCCCTGTGCTTCGTCGCGCCAGCGCCCGTGACGCACCTCGGGATCGTTGTCGTGCGACTTGCCTGCCCTGGTCAGCTTGTTGACGCCTGCCATGCGGGACGCGTTGCCGAGCGTCGGAATGCCCAGCTCCCCGGCCTTGGCGACGATCGTCCTGCGCCGCTTGGACCAGAAGACCTGCAGGTCCTCCGGCATGCCCTCGATACGGGTGAACGCGCCGTCGGGTCCGTACTGTTCGATGCGGACGCCGAGGCGCTCGCGCAGGTTCCAGGCGAGCGCGTTGCGGTAGACGGCGCCCGCCGCCTTGGCCCAGCTGTAGACCGGGTACTGGTGCATTGCCCGCCACTTGCCGTCCTCCTGCGTCCGGGCCGCGTTGAAGATGAGGCAGTGGGTATGAAGCTGCGGGTCGTTCTCGCGGCTGGTGCCGTGCTGGAACATCGCTACGGCGATATCGGCAGGCAGAACCTTAATCTGCCCTTCCTGGTCCCTGATTCTCGTCCAGGCGCAGTGCCGGAACACGGTCTCTTCCAGCGCCACCCGGGCGGCGTCGTTGTGCGCGTCCTCGATCCGGGAGCGAAGCTCGGGGTCGGCGACGGCCCAGAGCGCGGACACGCTCTTGTCGGCGGAGAAGGTCATGTCCAGGCCGGGCGAGCGGTTCTCGCTGCCGGCGTTCCTGGTGAGTTTCTGGGAGCCGTCCGGCGCGAAGCCGTTGTAGAGCCGCTGGAAGTCAGCGCTGTCGACTTTGCCGCCGTTCTCAAGGCCGAGCAGGCCCCTGGGGTTGAACCACACCCCGTCCGGCTCCTCGCCTGCGGTGTAGTACTCGTTGGGATGCCGGAACGAGCGCTGGCTCTCCATGTAGTATGCGGCGGAGGCGGCCTGGGCGAGCGTGGCTACCATGGCGCGCCATGCAGGACTGCCGGGCTGATGCGTTGGGCGCAGCCGGGCTGCCGCTCCTGGCCTGAGACCGGAGCGGACCTGAACGCTGTCGGAGAGAGATTCCTCATGACGGTCAGATGGTTACCCAACTCCGCAAAACGGCCGCTTCCAGACTGTCTCCACAATGGGCTATGTATCCCGGAACACTGCACTTTAGTGCATAGGTGTGAAAAGTCAACAACGACGAGACGCGACGAACAACAGGCGGATATACATCATAGCGGTCATCCTGCGGCAGGTGGAACGGGAAACAGACCGAAAATCGGGCGCAGAAGCAGAACGTTACGGTCTTCTCGTTGACACGGTGGGGGCCTAGGCCGATCATTCGAGCTCGTCCAGGTGAGAAACGACGTGAGGAGGAAACGGTTATGGTCGTCAGACGCTTCAACGAATCGGATATCGACTTCGATGCCATCGATGCGGACCTTGCGAAGCTGGCGCCGCCGAAGCTGTTGCTGAAAGACGTCCTGGACCGCTTGCGAGAGCGCATGCTCGAGCAACGGGCCAAGGGCGTGACCGTGGCGCAGATGCACGAAGTGCTCAAGGCGCGAGGCATCGAGCTGGGCGAAAGAAGCCTCAAGGTATTTCTGGACAAGGGGGAGCTTCCTGGGCGGAAGGCTGCG
>JAJDVB010000223.1 GCA_022826345.1 Alphaproteobacteria bacterium | reverse complement strand
ATGGCCGTCGCAAATCGATGCGGCGAGACGGGCATCGGATCCCGCTGACGATCTCGTGGTTGCGCTGCCGACCAGCGCGGGAAAGACGAGAATCGCCGAACTGGCGACGCTCACCGCGCTCGCGATGAGAAGACGCGTGCTGGTTGTGACGCCTCTTCGCGCCCTGTCCGCGCAGTCAGAGCGCTCCTTCCGTTCGCGGTTTGCGCCGCTTGGGGCATCCGTGATCGGTTAGCGCTTTGAGTTGCATAGAATCAAGTCCATGCGGCGCCACATTCGACGCGTTCGATGAGTAGTTTTCGGGAGCGATTGGGGTCGGGTGCCTCGTGGAGCAGCATCGATTCGAGGCGCCGGGCGATCACCTTCGATACCCTCGGCGGGAGCAGAACGATGTCGAGTATCGCGGGCGCGGCGGCGGCAAAGATCGCGGCCCAGCGCTGTTCGGGCATCTTGTAGGAGGTGCGTCGCAATCGCTCCTGCACGGCAAGGAGCAGCCGGCGACTGACGAGCAAGGTGATGACGGCGCCGAGCAACAGGGTCTCGACGATATGGGCTTTGCGAGTGGGCAGTTCTTCGAGCCGGTAATGGGACTTCAACTCCTTGAAGACGAGCTCGATTTGCCAGCGTGCCGCGTAGGTCTGAGCGACGGCGTGTGCGTCGAGCGAATCAGGGTCGATGTTGGTGAGGTAGAACCGATACTCGGTGCTCTCGGGGAGGCGCACTGCGACCAGGCGCAGACGACGCCGAGCGGTGCGCCGGATGCCGCCATACGCGCGACGCTTGAACGCCACCTCGACTTCGACGTCCAGGGCGTCTCGCTTCAACCGGCGGGCGACCTCGCTGAGCCGTTTCCCCTCGAGTTCGATGGTGCGCCCGCGCCACTGGCGGTGAGTGGCGACGATGCGCGGGTCGGCATTGGTGGCCAGGCGGGTGATGAAGTACCCGCCGTTTCTGTCAATCGCGTCAAAGAGTTGGTAGCGAAAGTAGCCCAGGTCAAAGAGCAGCAGCCGGCCTTCGACCCACGGGCCCATCTGCAATGTGCGGTGGTCGTTCGCCCGCTCCCCGGTCACCTTGACCTTGTGCGCCCCGGTCCCTCTCGCGCTCATCACCAGGTGCAGCTTCATCGCCGCCGGGCTCGAGTTCTTCCGGGTGCCGGGAAAGCGCCGCGCCAACAGTCGGTGCACCTTCACCACCGTCGCATCGGCGACCAACACATCACGGAATCCTTCGAGCACCCCGACGTAGCGCACTTCGCTCGAAGCGAGCTTCGTCATCAACTCGCGCAGCACCGCCCGAAACAGCCGTGCCAGTTCGGCGCTGAATCGGTCGTAGAACGACGAGGGCACCAACGACTTGCCCGTCACTCGCTCGTAGGTGCGTCGAAGACCAGCCAGCGTGCGCTCGCGTCCGGTTCCGAATCCCAGCAACACCGTCCACAACATCGCGCTCGCCTCGACCTTGCGTCGTCGGCGAACCGCTCCACATTCCTGGGCAAGACGCTCGATCTCCGCCTTCGGCAACAGCGTGGTCAATGTCTGTCGAATGCCAATACACTTGGGTCGGGCCACGGCCATCCTCCTGATCAGTTGAAGCCTCTCAACTCCAATCTGATCAGAGGTCGTGGCCCGCTTCAAGTCCTTGTTTCTTCGTCAATACCGTCGCTATCCGAACACGGATGGCGCCTACCGCGGCACCATGCTCGCGCTCGAGTTCCTGGTGCTCACCGCCGCGCGCTCGGGCGAGGTGCGAAACGCCCGGTGGGAGCAGATCGACGTAATGCTTCCGTTCTCAGGTGATGGATGGAGATTTCAGCGATTGAGGGTTCGCTTCCAGTCTCGTCTCAGCGGCCTCAGCCAGATGTCCTTTCTCGGCTCGGCGCGCTTCATATGGGTGCTGTCGTCGTTTTGAACACGTTGCATAAACCTCTGGTAACGCCGCCGGCCATCGGATATCGTCGCCGCCATGGCGATGCGCGACGAGGACTTCGGGGCGGTCCTGACCCCGGTCGAGGCGGGCGACGGGCTCTGGTCGCCGCCGATGGCGGCGCCGGCACGCGGGCCGTGCGACTGGCGGTCTCTGTACGACGAGGCGCACGCCCACGCGGAGACGGAACGTGCACGGGCGGAAGCGGCGGAAGCGCGTGTCGAGGAGTTGCTCCAGGCGGAGAGGGTCGCCCGCTCCCGGGCGGGTTCGCTGAAGTGGCAGCTCGACAGGAGCCGGACCAGGCTGAAGGCGGCCGTCGAGGAGACGGCGGAGGTTCGCCGCACGGCGAAGGACGCGCTTTTCCATCAGACGGAAGTGGCGCGGCTGGAGAAGCTGCTTGCGGAAGCCGGCGTCGATTCGAGAAAAGGCGCGAACGGGCGACTGCGAAGGGAGAACGCCCGGCTGCACAAGGCGCTGGAGCGAGCGCAGGGGCAGAAGGACGAGATCGCGTCGTTGCGCGGGGATATCTCGGCGCTGCGGAAGTCGGAACGGGCAGCGCAGGCGTCTCTGTCGAGGGAAAGCGCCAAGTTGCGCAAAACCCTGGAGCGGGCGAACCGGCAGCAGGACACGATCGAGGCGCTGCGCACGGAACTGCGCGAGGCGCACAAGGCAACGGCGCGGCTGGACAAGGAGATCGCGTGGCTCGGCGTGGAGGTCACGGAGCTCGGCGAGGAAGCGTCGGCGTCGACGGCCCTGGCGGACGCGATCGAGGCGTTGCGCGCGGAGAATGCCGCCCTGCACAAGACGGCGAGGGCCGCGGAGAGCCGGTGCAAATGGCTCGACGCCGAGAACGCCGATCTGCGCTGGGCTCAGCGCAACTCCCACGAGCGCGAGGACCGGCTCAAGAACCGGCATCGCGACGAGATCGACCGGCTGAACGGGGATATCGCTCGGGAGCGCTCGTTCCGTGCCCGGAGCTGGCAGGCCCGGCAGGCCATCGTCGAGCCGCTGACCAGGCGGCTCGCCCAGCTTCGCAAGGCGACCGGGCGGGCGAAGGACGTCATCGAATCGCTGCGCCGGCGCAACGCCGAACTGCGCGCCGAGACCCGGGAGTTGAAGGCCGAGAGGACGGCGCTGGCCTCGCGCGTCGAAACACTGGAAGCCCAGGTCGAGAAGCTGCGCTCGACCCGGAGGGTTCTGTCGAAGGCGCTGTTCGGCAGCAGGAGCGAGAAGCGGAAGAAGGCGGGCACGGGGCGCAAGCGCGGCCAGCAGCCCGGCGCGCCGGGCCACGGCCGTACCCGGCGGCCCGGGCTCGGCGAGAAGAAGGAACGGCACAACCCGCCGAAGGATGCGCGCACCTGTTCCTGCTGCGGCAAGCCCTATGTCGCCAATGGCGAGCGTTCGACGAGCCTCATCGAGATCGAGGTGAAGGCCCACATCCGCAGGATCGAGCGGCCGCGCTGGCGCCGGGGCTGCGAGTGCGCGTCGTCTCCGTTGGAGGTGACGGCGCCGCCGGTGCCGCGCCTGTTCCCCGGAACCCTCTACGGAACCAGCTTCTGGGCGCGCTTCCTGTTCGAGCACTGTGCGTGCCGGCGCCCGCTGAGCCGGGTCGCGGCGTGGTATGCGGACCAGGGGCTGCCGGTCTCGCCGGGCACCCTGGCGAACAGCCTGAAGCGCTTCGTGCCGCTGTTCGACCCGATCCACGAGGCGATCCTCGCGCACCAGAACCGGACGACGGTGCGCCATGCCGACGAGACCGGCTGGCGGGTGCAGGAGTTCCGCGACAGCGGCCGGTCGAGCCGCGCCTGGCTGTGGACTTCGGTCAGCGCGGACGCGGTCTACTTCCATATCGACCCCTCGCGCAGCGCCGAGGTGGCGAAGACCCTGTTCGGCGACACCGCCTGCACCGTGTTCGTGGTCTGCGACCGCTACAGCGCCTACCGGAAGCTGGCACGCGAACTCGACGGCAAGGTGATCCTCTGCCTCTGTTGGGCGCACCAGAGGCGCGACTTCATCGAGTGCGCCGCCGGCCACGCGCGGCTCTCCCGCTGGTGCGAGGGATGGATCGAGCGGATCGGGGAGATCTACCGCCTGAACGACGAGAGACTGAAGCATTACGACCCCGCTCGTGCGCTCGAACGCCAGACGCCGGCGTTCGACGCGGCGCAGGACGAGTTGAAGAAGGCGGTCGAGCGCCTGTTCGCGGACGCCGGGGCGGAGTTGGCCGGCCTGCCGCAAAAGGCGCGCAAGGCCAAGGCCCTGCGCTCGCTGCTCAACCACCGCGAGGGGTTGTGCGTCTTCGTCGACCACCCGCAGGTTCCGATGGACAACAATGCCGGGGAGCGGGCGCTCCGCGGGCCAGTCATCGGGCGCCGATTGAGCTTCGGATCCAACAGCGAGGACGGCGCGAAGTTCACCGCAATCATGTACTCGGTCGTGGGCACGCTCTCGATGAACGGCATCGATGTCCTGCGCTGGTTGGAGGCATGGCTGGACGCCTGCGCGGAGAACGGCGGGAAGCCGCCCGACGACCTGTCGCCCTGGTTGCCCTGGACGATGAGCGAGAAGCGCAGGCGCGAGTTCATGACGCCGGAATGACTGGCGCCGTCGAGTGCCGCTACTACGGGCGCGACTTCACCGCCGACGAGATGGCGCTGCTGCGCGCGCTCATAGACGCCGATCCGCAGCCGACCCGAGCCGCCCTGTCCCGGGAGTTCTGCCGGCGTATCGGCTGGCTCAAGCCCGACGGCGGCCTCAAGGACATGATGGCGAAGGTCACCATGCTCGCCATGCACCGCGACGGCGTGATCATCCTGCCGCCGCCCAGGGGCAGGCAGGGCCGGCCCAAGCCCATCGTCTTCGGACCGGACACCGAGCCGCCGCTGTTCCCCGCGCCGACGACCCTCGACGAGGTGCGCCCCCTCGACTTCCGCACGGTCGTGCGCAACACCCGCGAAGGGAAGCTGTGGAACGAGTTCGTCGCCCGCTACCACTACCTCGGCTACAAGCCCTTGGTCGGCGCTCAGATGCGCTACGCGGTCCACGACCGTGACGGCTGGCCGCTCGCCATGCTCGGCTTCTCCACCGCCGCCTGGAAGCTCGCCCCGCGCGACAAGTTCATCGGATGGTCGCCCCAGATGCGCGAGAAGAACCTGCCGCTGGTGATCGACAACCCGCGCTTCCTGATCCTGCCCTGGATCGAGATCCCCAACCTCGGCTCGCACATCCTCGCCATCGTGCGCCGCCGCCTGCCCGGAGACTGGACCGAGCGCTACCGCACCACCCCCGTGCTCATCGAGACCTTCGTCGAGACGCCCCGCTACACCGGTGCCGTCTACAAGGCGTCGGGCTGGACCCGCGTAGGGACCACCCAGGGGCGGGGACGCTACGACACCCATATGAAGCGCGCCGAGCCGAGAAAGGACATCTGGCTGAGGCCGCTGAGACGAGACTGGAAGCGAACCCTCAATCGCTGAAATCTCCATCCATCACCTGAGAACGGAAGCATTACCGGCGATGCCGAAGCGAAGTGCACTGCGACTCACCAAGCGTACCGTCGATGCGTTCACCGTCGA
>JAJDVB010000148.1 GCA_022826345.1 Alphaproteobacteria bacterium | reverse complement strand
TAGCTCACGGTGCCCGCGTCCTCGTCGCGGGCCGTGATGGGCACCTGCAGCACGCGGCCAGTCTTGGGGCAGAGCGGCAGGAAGGGGCTGTAGGTCGCCTGCCGCTCCGCCCCCAGGGTCGGCAGGATGATGCGCATGATCGCGTCGTAGTGGCGCAGCGCGTCCATGAGCGCGCCGTCGAATTCGCCCGAGCGGTAGGCCTCGCTCGCGCTCTTGAAGGTGTAGTCGAAGCCGAAATCGTCGAGGAAGGCGCGGAGCCTGGCGTTGTTGTGGGCCCCGAAGCTCTCGTGCGTGCCGAAGGGGTCCGGGATCTGCGTCAGCGGCTTGCCCAGATGCTCCTCCACCATCGCCCTGTCGGGGATGTTGTCCGGCACCTTGCGCAGCGCGTCCATGTCGTCGGAGAAGGCGACCAGCCGCGTCGGGATGTCGCTGAGCACGGCGAAAGCGTGCCGTACCATGGTGGTGCGCGCGACCTCGGCGAAGGTGCCGATGTGGGGCAGGCCCGAGGGGCCGTACCCGGTCTCGAACAGCGCATAGCCCTTCGCCGGCGTCTTGCCGCCGATGCGCTTCAGGAGCGCCGCGGCCTCCTTGAAGGGCCAGGCCTTGGCGTTCTGGGCCAGCGCCCGCAGGTCGTGTGTCGTCTCGTTCATCGTCCGGGTCCGGAAGCCGGCGGAACAT
Organism: Alphaproteobacteria bacterium; assembly: GCA_022826345.1. Next base: position 16,851 of record JAJDVB010000148.1, on the reverse strand, counting down.
GCGCCGGGCCGCCGGCGCGCGTCAACCGCTATACTCCCGCCCGATGCCCGCCACCCTCGAGTCTCTCGACCCCTCCGCAACACCGTCAGGGCCGCCGCTGCTGCCGCGCGCGCCAGTGCTCGCGGTGGCGCCGCGCCACGCAGCCTGGCTGGACGAGCACGGCGCACTCGACCGGCTCTCCCACGCCGCGGCGGCCGAGCGCCTCGCCGCCGACGGCCGCCCGCCCTACGTCTGCCACGCCAAGGCGACCGCCCGCAGGCTGGGCCTGCACACGCTGGCGGCGCTGGACGTGCTGGAACTCTTCGCCTTCGTGCATCCGGCGCGCCAGGCCGTGCCGACGGTGCGGGGGCTCGCGCGGGCGCTCGATCTGTCGCTTCCCGCGAGCATCGAGGACGAGGCGGCGACCCTGCTCAAGGCGGCCGAAACCCTTCTCGCCGCGCTGGCAGCACCGGGTCTCGCCGGCGCGGACGAAGCACCGGCTATCGCGCGCACGATGGCCCGCGCGGGCTGGCTCTGGGGCGATGCGGTGGTGGCGGCGCTGGAGGCCGGCGGCCGCACGGCGCCCGGTGCGGGCCGTGCCGGCGACGGGGGCGCGCTCGCGGTCTGGACCCGGCTTAAGGAATGGCAGGAGAGCGCGCCGCCGCCGCCGCCGGGCCATGACCCGGTGGCGACGGCGGCGGCCCGGCAGCGCCTCGCGCTCCTGCTGGGCGAGGGCGCGGAGCCCAGGCCTGAGCAAGCGGACTTCGCGTCTGCCGCCTGCGCCGCCTTCGACCCCATCGAGGCGGAGGAGGAGCCCCACGTGGTGCTGGCCGAGGCCGGCACCGGAGTCGGCAAGACCCTCGGCTACATCGCGCCGGCGAGCCTCTGGGCCGAACGCAACGAAGGCACGGTCTGGCTCTCCACCTTCACGCGCAACCTCCAACGCCAGATCGACCAGGAGCTCGACCGGCTCTACCCGGAGCCCAAGGTCAAGGCGGAGAAGGTGGTGCTGCGCAAGGGGCGCGAAAACTACCTCTGCCTGCTCAACATGGAGGAGGCGCTCGGCCGCAGCGCGCTGGTGACGGGGGACCGCATCGCCTTGGGCCTGATGGCTCGCTGGGCGGCCGCGACGCGGGACGGCGACATCACCGGCGGCGACCTGCCGGCCTGGCTCGCCGACCTGCTCGGCTACGGCCGCACCCTCGGCCTCGCAGACCGGCGCGGCGAGTGCATCCACAGCGCCTGCACCCACTACCGCCGCTGCTTCATCGAGAAGAGCCAGCGCAAGGCGCGGCGGGCCGACATGGTGATCGCCAACCACGCGCTGCTGATGGTGCAGGCGGCGCGCGCGGTCTTCGGCACCGGCGACGAGCGAAGCGTGCCGACCCGCTATGTGCTCGATGAGGGGCACCACCTCTTCGACGCGGCGGACAGCGCCTTCTCCGCCCATCTCTCCGGCAAAGAGGCGCTCGAGCTTAGGCGCTGGCTGCTCGGGCCGGAATCGCGGGGGCGCGGCGATCCCGGCCGCGCGCGAGGCCTCCGAAGCCGGATCGAGGACTTGATCGCGGACCGCGATGCTGCGCGCGAGGCCCTCGACGAAGCGTTGAAGGCGGCGCACGCGCTGCCCGGCACCGACTGGCACCAGCGGATCGCGGGCGGATCGGCGCAGGGGCCGTGCGAGCGCTTCCTCGCGCAGGTGCGGAGCCAGGTCATGGCGCGCGCGCCGGAGCCCCGCAGCGGCTACGGCATCGAAGCGCCGGTGCATCCGCTCATTCCCGGCATGGTGGAGGCTGCGGCAACCCTGGAGACGGCACTGGCCGGGATCGCCCGGCCTCTCGGGCGGCTCGCGGCGGCGCTCGCGGCGCATCTCGATGCCGAGGCCGAGAGTCTGGAGACCGCCGAGCGCCAGCGCATCGAGGCCGTGGTGCGCGGCATTGAGCGCCGCGTGGGCGAACAGCTCGATTCGTGGCGCGCCATGCTCGCGGACATGACTGCCGCCCCGGTCGCCGACGTGGAGCTGTCGCAGGACACCGATGACGCCGCCGACCCCGCGGCCTTCGTCGACTGGTTCGCGATCTCCCGCATCGACGGGCGTGACGTCGATGTCGGCATGCACCGCCACCACGTCGACCCGACGATCCCCTTCGCCGCATTCGTCATGGGCCGCTCCCACGGCGCGCTCATCACCTCGGCGACCCTTCGCGACGGCAGCGGTGATCCGGAGCACGACTGGGCCGCAGCCGAGGCGACGACGGGCGGGCGACACCTGAAGGCGCCGGCGACCCGCGCCGCCCTCCCCTCCCCCTTCGACTACGGCGCGCAGACCCGCGTTCTGGTGGTGACCGATGTGAGAAGGGGCGCGCCGGATCAGGTGGCGGCAGCCTACCGCGCGCTCTTCACGGCCGCCGGCGGCGGCGCGTTGGGCCTCTTCACCGCGATCGCGCGGCTGCGCGGGGTGCACGAGCGCATCGCCGGCGCGCTGGAAGAAGCCGGCCTTTCGCTCTGGGCCCAGCACGTGGACCCGCTCGACCCGACCACGCTGGTCGACATCTTCCGCAGCGAAACCGATGCCTGCTTGCTCGGCACCGATGCGATGCGGGACGGCATCGACGTGCCGGGTCGGAGCCTACGGCTCATCGTCTTCGACCGGGTGCCATGGCCCAGGCCCGACATCCTGCACAAGGCGCGGCGCCGGGTTTTTGGGAGCGGACGCTACGATGACCGGCTCACGCGCGGTCGGCTCCGCCAGGCCTACGGCCGGCTGGTGCGGCGGGCGGACGATCGCGGCGTCTTCGTCCTGCTTGACCCCGCGCTGCCGAGCCGGCTCACCGGCGCCTTCCCGCCCGGCGTCGAGGTAGAGCGCGTCGGCCTCGCCGAGGCTGTCGAGATCACCCGCACCTTCGTCGGTCCAGAGGCGTAGCAACCACGACGCAGGCCGTGACATTGGTGAGAGGTCCGGGCTAGGGTCCGCGCGCCTTTCAACCAGCCGGAACACCCATGTCGGACTCGGAGTTGGCGCCGCTCGTCAAGCGGGTCGCGGAAGCGCTTGAGCGTCTCTCGCCGGCAGGCGCGGAGGACGCGGGCCTCGACGCGGCGGAAGGCTTCGTCTGGCACGCCGACGGCGCGTGCCTGGAGGCCGTGCCCCGGATCAACCGGCTGGAGCTTTCGCTGCTCAAGGGCATCGACCGGGTGCGCGACATCCTGCTCGACAACACCCGGCGCTTCGCCCGCGGCCTGCCTGCCAACAACGCGCTGCTGTGGGGCGCGCGCGGCATGGGCAAGAGCTCGCTGATCAAGGCGGTGCACGGCGTGGTGGCGGCCGATGCTGCGGGCGGCCTCAAGCTCATCGAAATTCACCGCGAAGAGATTTCCTCGCTCCCGATCCTGCTCGGGCGCCTGCGCGGCTGCGGCCACCAGTGCCTGCTCTTCTGCGACGACCTCTCCTTCGAGTCCGAGGACACGACCTACAAGTCCCTCAAGGCGGCGCTCGAAGGCGGCATCAGCGGGCGGCCCGACAACGTGCTCTTCTACGCCACCTCGAACCGCCGCCATCTGATGCCGCGCGACATGATCGACAACGAGCGCTCGACCGCGATCCACCCCGGTGAAGCGGTGGAGGAGTCGGTCTCGCTCTCGGACCGTTTCGGCCTCTGGCTCGGCTTCCACCCCTGCGACCAGGCGACGTTCTTCGCCATGGTCGAGGGCTATGCGGATCACTTCGGCCTCGCCGTCGAGCGCGAGACCCTGCACGCGGAAGCCATCGAGTGGAGCATGACCCGCGGCGCCCGCTCGGGCCGCGTCGCCTGGCAGTTCGTGCAGGACCTCGCCGGGCGGCTCGGGGTCGCGATCGCACCGGCTGACAGGTGCTCTAAGTAGCCGCCTCTACTTGCGGGAGAGCAGGCGCAGCGGGTCCTGCGGCTCGCCGTCGCGCCGGATTTCGAAATGGGCCTGCGGGCGAGAGACGCCGCCCGACCTCCCTGAGCGCGAGATCACCTGGCCGCGCCGCACCACGTCCCCCTTCCCCACCAGGAGGGAGTCGTTGTGGGCGTAGGCCGTCATCCAGCCGCCGTCGTGGCGAATGAGCACGAGGTTTCCATACCCCCTCAGCTCGTTGCCGGCATAGGCCACCACGCCGTTCTGCGAGGCGCGCACCTCGCTGCCGACAGGCACGGCGATGTTGATTCCGTCGTTGTGCTTGCCGCCCGGCTTGGCGCCGAAGCCGGAGATCACGCGGCCTTCGAGCGGCCAGAGGAAGGTGTTGCGGGTGGGCGGCAGCGGCACATAGTCCGGTCCGGACTGTCGCGCCAGCGCATACAGTGTGGGTCGGGGCGGCGTCGCTTCCGGCTCCGCTCGCGCCACGCGCCGGCTGGGGGAACGCGGCGGCTTCGGCGCCGCAGTCTCCGCCCGGACCAGCGGCTCCGGCGGCGCGGACTCCGCGGGCTCGACATGGATGTTCGGAGCAGGTGCCGCAATCACTGTACGCGCGGCTTCTTCGGGCTCCACGCGGGCCGACGCCGCGGGCTCGGCCTCGATCCAGGCGACCGCTGTACCGTTCCGAGCGAGGGGCGGTGTCTCCCCCGTCGGCGCGCGATGCCGGGCAACGGCCAGGGCTTTCTGTGGAAGCCGAAGCCGCTGCCCCGTTCGCAGCCAGTAGGGGTAGGTCAGGCCGTTCAGCTTGATGATCGCGACCGCCGCCACGCCGTAGCGGTGGGCGATTTCGCTGAGTGTGTCGGCGGCGGCGATCGTCAGCAGCAGCGCCGGCTTCTCGCGCGGCGGTGCCGGTTGGGGCTCTGCCGCCTCGAAAGGCGGTGGCATCCTCTCTTCGGGCGCAGGGCCGACACGCGGCCCCGCCGGAACCGGATCGACTTGGGCAGTCTCCTGTTTCATCAGCTCTTCAACGCTGACCTTCAGGTCGGCGCAGGCGCTCACGCCTACGAGCACAACCGCCATCAGCGAGGCGCCGATAGCGGGCGCGATCAAGCCGGTCTCACGCAGGTGTCCCATCATTCGATGACCTCCCGCAGCCAAGTCAGAGTCCGCCGGTGAGTGAGATCCATGTGAAGCGGGGTGACAGAGACGTAGCCCTCGTCGAGAGCATTCATGTCGGTGCCGCGCTGCCCACTGCCGGCCGCAGGCAATTGCGCACCGATCCAGTAATAGGGCCTGCCGCGCGGGTCGATCCGCTCTTCCAGGGTATCGTCGAGCGCGTGCAAACCCTGACGCACAACTTTGATTCCGCGCACCTCGGCAGCCGGCAAGTCGGGAAAGTTCACGTTGATGAGGACACGCTTGGGCCATCCGCGCTCGATCAGAATCGGCAGGAGACGCCCAGCCCATTGCTCGGCGGTCGCCCATTGGTGCTTGCGGCCGTCTCCGTAGGCCTGGCTGAGCGCCACCGCCGGCGCGCCGAACAATGTCGCCTCCATGGCCGCCGCGATGGTGCCGGAATAGGTGACGTCCTCGCCGACGTTGGGGCCGTCGTTGACGCCGGAAAGCACCAGGTCGGGCGGACCGTCGGCCATGATCTTGTTGAAGGCGAGGAAGACGCAGTCGGTGGGCGTGCCGTTGACCGCATGGCGGCGCTTGGAGATGCGGCGGATGCGGAGCGGCCGGTGCAGCGTGAGCGAATGGGAGGCCGCGCTCTGCTGGGTCTCGGGCGCCACTACCCAGACGTCCTTGGAGAGGCCGCGTGCGATCCGCTCCAGCACCTTGATGCCGGGCGCCTCGATGCCGTCGTCGTTGGAGACCAGGATGCGCATCAGCCGATCACCTCCAGGCCGCCCATATATGGGCGGAGCGCTTCGGGTACGGTCACGCTGCCGTCCTCCCGTTGGTAGTTTTCGAGCACAGCGACCAAAGTGCGGCCGACCGCGAGCGCCGAGCCGTTGAGGGTGTGAACGAACTGCGTCTGCCGCTCGCCGGCCTTGCGGTAGCGCGCGTTCATGCGCCGCGCCTGGAACTCCCCGCAGTTGGAGCAGCTCGAAATTTCGCGGTAGCGCCCCTGCCCCGGCAGCCAGACTTCGATGTCGTAGGTCTTGCGCGCCGAGAAGCCCATGTCGCCGCTGCTCAGCACCACCACCCGGTAGGGAAGGTCGAGGCGCCTCAGGACCTCTTCGGCGCACTCGGTCATGCGCTCGTGCTCGGCCTCCGAATCCTCCGGCCGGGTCACGCTCACCAGCTCGACCTTGGAGAACTGGTGCTGGCGCAGCATGCCTCTGGTGTCCTTGCCGGCAGCGCCCGCTTCGGCCCGGAAGCAGGGCGTGTAGGCAGTGAAGCGGAGCGGCAGCGCGTCCTCCTCCAGGATTCCGCCAGCCACGAGGTTGGTGAGTGGCATCTCGGCAGTGGGGATCAGCCAGTAGCCGTCGGTGGTGTGAAACAGGTCTTCCTCGAACTTCGGCAGGTTGCCGGTGCCGAAGGCGGCAGCATCGCGGACCAGCAGCGGCGGCGCAGTCTCGGTGTAGCCGAACTCGGTGGTGTGCATGTCCAGCATGAAGGCCGAGAGCGCCCGCTCCAGCCGGGCCAGAGCGCCGGAGAGCACGACGAAACGCGCGCCGGATAGTTTCGCCGCCCGCTCGAAGTCCATGAGCCCGAGTGTCTCGCCGATCTCAAAGTGCTGGCGGGCGCCGCCGTCCGTGTGCGCCGGCTCGCCCCAGCGCCTGATCTCGACGTTGGCGCTCTCGTCGGCACCATCCGGCACGTTATCTGCCGGCAAGTTGGGGAGGCCCGCTAGAAACTCGTTAAGCTCGGTAGCAAGCTCCGACGCTTTACGCTCTAGTATCTTGGCTCCGTCTCTCAAGTCCGCGACCTCCGCAACGAGAGCGGAGGCGTCCTCGCCCCTGGCGCGCGCGGCGCCGATCTCCTTCGACATCCGGTTGCGCGCTGTCTGGCGGTCCTGAACTGCGGTCATGAGTTCGCGCCGAGCCGTATCGAGAGCGATTACGTGCTGGGAAGCCGGTTCCACGCCGCGCCGGGCGAGGCCTGCGTCGAACGCGGCGCCGTTTTCGCGAATCCACCGGGCGCTGAACATGACGGCCGGGCTTGTAACCCTCGGATGTCAGTTGTCAATACGTCAACGCGCAGAACGGCTTCGGGCTTTGAGCTATCACACAGTGCGCAATTGTGCGGTTATGCCCGTAAAACAAGGCAAATTGGGCGCATCGGCGTACATGACGGCGACGGGAAGACCGCCCCGGACTCTGCCGACGAATTGCCCCTCGCGGCGTCGAATCCTGTACAAGTCTTCGCATAATGAGCGCCGAGTCGCGGCCCGCGCCGGGTGCCGCGGGACCGGTGGAGTCGGCGGGGCCGGAGAGGAGTTGGCGGGTGGCGGAACGGCAGGAGGAACGGACACTCTCCATCGGCGATGCCGTGCGCTTCAGCCATCGCGGGCGAACGATTCACGGCCACCTCCTCCGCCGGCCGGGGCACAGGCGCCTCGCGACGGTGATCGACGGCGAAGACCAGACCTGGAAGGTGTCGGAGGCGGCGCTCTCGCCTTCCGGCCGCGCCCGCCGCGCAACGATGCTGACACCGCAAGACGCGGCGCGCGCCCGCTGGCGGGTGGGCGATCGGGTCACCTTCGCCAGCGCCGACGGCACGCTTCAGGGCAAGATCGTGAAGCTCAACCCGACCCAGGCCAGGGTGCGGGTGGGCCGGACCCTGTGGAACGTGCCTTACGCCGGCCTGAACGACGCGGGCACCGGCAAGGGCCGTTTGAGGAACGGGGCAGAACGGCTGACCCGCATCGCCGCGACGGCGCGCGAACTCATGGACCAGCACGGCCTCGACGCGTGGACCTTCGCCTTCCTCGAAGCCGAGCGGCGCCTTGGCGACTGCAACTTCCAGGACCGCGTGATCCGCATCGGCCGCGCCCATGCCTTGGACGCGAGCGAGGCCGAGATCAGGGATACGATCCTGCACGAGATCGCCCATGCCCTGGCCGGCCCCGAAGCCCGCCACGGCGCCCGGTGGAAGGCCATCGCCCGACGCATCGGCGCCACCCCCCGCGCCAACGTCTACGAGCGCAGGGGGCGCTGAGGACGGGCTGGCAGCGCAGCGGCTACACCGTAATCCGCACCTGCAGTCCCAACGCCCGTACGACGTCGCGCGAAGCGGCGCGGATCAGACTGCCGTCGCCCGGGTCTTCCTCCGCGCAGGCTTCCAGGTAGAGGCGCGCGTCTTCGCGGGTGCGGAGATGCTCGGTAACGTCCCACTTGGTGAACGCATCTGTCATCTCTGCCTCCACTCGTTGGCGAGCTTAGCGGCGCGTTCGATACCGCGGTGCTCGCCGGGCGTCTACTCCTTCGTGCCGACGAAGGAGCCGAGGAAGGCGCCCTCGCTGCCGCCGACGCTGGTCGCTTCAGCGCCAAAGGTGCCGGCCACCAGGCGGGGATCGCCGGTGCTGTCCGCAATACTCGAGAATCGACCGCCCCACGCACCCTCCGTGCTCGCGATCGAAATGTGCGGGTGCTCCAGGCGCATATCCTCGCCGAGGAACGTACCGTTCGGGTCGAGGGCGGTGGAGTCGAGGTACAGCCGGTAACCCGAATCCTCAAACATGACTTCGGTGCTCTCGCCGGTGCCTGCATCGTCCAGTGTCCCGAACAGCGCGACCCCATCGCGGCAGCCCACACATCCGGAGATGGTGTTGGCTGCGAAATCGGCCGCGAGCTCGATGGTCGAGTTGAACATGCCGCTCTCCGTCGAACCCGGGACGACCCCCGTGTCGGTGCCGTGGAGGACGCTGTAGGCGCCCGATGCCGGCCCGTAATACGACGCCGTGCCCTGGGCAGGCAGGCTCGCCGGCGGTGCCATGAGCTCGGGACCATCGACGAACGCTCCGGTCTCCGCGCCGGTGAAGCTGAATTCGGCCACATCGACGGCGATGTGCATCCAGTGACCCACGGTCAGGTAGTCGGCCGCATCGTCCTGGTTCGCGGTCACCGTTGCGATCGCGATCGACATGCCGTCGGTGGCGGGCTCAAACAGGACCCAATTTTGAGCGCTATGGCCGGCAATTGGGGAGTCGGTAGTTCCAGAAGTCTCTGACGCATCGCTCCCCGAGTTCAGCGTCAGCGCGCTGCCATCCTCGCGCGATATCGTGACGGTCAGGTCGGTGCCGTCGAAGCTCGTGGAAACGCCGGAAGCGCTCGCTAAGCCAACGCCTGCGGACTGAACAACGCCTCCGCCCCCGGATCGAGGCGGCGACAGTGCCGCGGCACCGGTCACATCCAGGATTTCGGCAGCGTTGGTCCCGCGCAAATCGTCGAAAGTTTCTGTGGCCTCGTCCGTTTCGTCGGTTGCAGGACGCTCGGAGTCGTCGTGAAAGCATGCCGAAAGTGCCAACAGGCCGATCGTGGCCAGCACCGCTGCGCCTGTGGTTGCCTTCATGGTTGTCCTCCGTGGTCGTTGCGCCTTCCACGACGGGCTCTTGCCTGCTAGCGCGGGAAAGACGCTCCGTTGATGTCGATGACGGTGCCGGTGGCATGCCGGGCCGCGCCCGAGGCGAGGAAGGTCACGATGTTCGCCACCTCCTCGGGCGGGATCAGCGTGCCCAGCGCGTTCTCGCCGAGCGGGCCGCGATCGCCGGTCTCGTTGATGTAGTCCCACGACATGTCGGTGCCGACCCAGCCCGGCGCCACCGCGTAGGAGAGGATTCCCTCGCCACCGTGGGTGCGGGCGAGCGTATGACTCAGCGCGTTGAGCGCGCCCTTGCTGGCAGCATAGGAGCCGAGCAGCGGCTTTTCGCCCCGATGCGCGGCGCGGCTCGAAAGGTGGATCAGAATGCCGCCCTCCTCGCGCTCGCGGAAGTGTGCGACGGCGCGCGTGGCAAGCTCCGCAGGCGCCAGGAGGTTGAGCTGCAGGGTGCGCTGCCAGACTTTGCGCCACGCTACAGGCCAGGCATCGTCGTCGGCAAAGGCGGGCTCGGCCTCATAGACCGCGGCGTTGTTGACCAGCACGTCGATTCGGCCCTGCCAGGCGACCGCCTCTCGCCAAAGCGTCTTGGGCGCTGCCTCATCCGTTAGATCAGCACCCACCAGGTGGCAGCGATCGGGCGCTGCTTCGGCCAGCGCCTCAGCCGCCACCCGGTTCTGGTTGTAGTGGATGACGACAGAGGCACCGTCATCGAGCAGCGCACGCACACAGCAAGCGCCGATGCCGCGCGACGCGCCGGTGATCAGCACGATCTTGTCTTTCACACCAACTGTCCCGCTCGCCGCACGATCTTCCGCCATCGCCTCCTCCGCCGGTCACCGAAACGACTCGAGGATTTCGACCATACTAGAGTGGGCAATTCCGGCAGCACGTCACGCGCATTTCGCAGCCGGCGCGGGCGTGCCATGCTGGTTCGCGATCCCGGAGGCGGACGCCGATGAAGAAGCGCATCCACCTCAACGCGTTCTCGATGAACTGCGTCTCCCACATCCAGCACGGCCTCTGGGTGCGGGACGACACGCGCCAGCGCGAGTTCAACCGGATCGAGCCCTGGATCGAGCTCGCCCGGCTGCTGGAGAGGGGCGGCTTCGACGCGCTCTTCCTCGCCGACGTGATCGGCACCTACGACCTCTATCGCGGCGGGCCGGAGACCGCGATCCAAGAAGCGGTGCAGATTCCGGCGAATGATCCGATGCCCCTGATCCCGGCCATGGCGATGGCGACTGAGAACCTCGGCTTCGCCTTCACCAGCTCCGTGCTGCAGGTGCCGCCATTTACGTTCGCCCGCCAGATCTCGACGCTGGATCACATCACGCGGGGGCGGATCGCCTGGAACATCGTGACCTCCTACCTGCCCAACGCGGGCACCAATCTCGGCCTCGGCGGACTACCACCCCATGACGAGCGCTACGCCCGCGCCGAGGAGTATCTGGAGGTCGCCTACAAGCTCTGGGAGGGAAGCTGGGAGGAGGACGCGGTGCTCTGCGACACCGCGCGCGGCCGCTACGCCGACCCCGACAGGATCCACTCCATCGATCATGCAGGCGCGTACTACGAGGTCGAGGGGCCGCATCTCTCCGAGCCTTCGCCGCAGCGGACGCCGCTGCTCTTCCAGGCGGGCTCGTCGGAGCGCGGGCGCGAGTTCGCCGCCACCCATGCGGAGTGCGTCTTCATGTTCGCCTCCATGCGGAGTCTCAAGGCGTCCACCGGCGTGGTGCAGGACATCCGGGCCCGCGCCGCGCGACGCGGGCGGTCACCGGAGGACATCCTGTTCTTCCAGGGCGTGACGCCCGTGGTGGGCGGAACGGAGGCGGAGGCCAAGGCCAAGGCGGCGGACTACGCGGCGCAATCGAGTGTCGACGGCGGCCTCGCGCACATGAGCGGCAGCGTCGGTGTGGACTTGGGCGCGATCGGCCTCGATGCGCCGCTCGCGAGCCTCGAGACCGACGCCATGCAGGGCGTGGTGCGGGGGCTGATCGAATCGGCGCCGGACAAGTCGGTCACCTTCCGCGACCTCATCCGCTCCCGCGCGTCGGGCCAGTTCCTCGTCGGCACACCCGAGCAGATCGCGGACACGTTCGAGACCTGGCACGAAGCGGGCGTGGACGGCTTCAATATCGTCTACGCGGTGACGCCCGGCACCTTCGCGGACTTCATCGAGAGCGTGGTGCCGGAGCTAAGGCGGCGCGGGCTGGTGCAATCGGACTACGCGCCGGGCACGCTGCGCGAGAAGCTGTTCGGAAACGCCCGATTATCGGCACGCCACCCCGCCGCCCAATATCGACGTTAGAGAGGATGCAAACCATGGACGCCGACCAACTCAGATCGCTGCAAGCGCCGCTCAAGGAGCGTTACCGCGAGGACGCCGATGCCGCCCTCATCGTGCTCAAGGCTTCGGGCGCGGTGGACGATTCGGAGATCGCCTGCTCGGTCGATACCGGCAAGGCGCTGGTCGAGGCCGGGCTGCACCCCTCGGGCGGCGGCACCGGGCTCCAGGCATGCTCCGGCGACATGCTGCTCCAGGCCCTCGTCGCCTGCGCCGGCGTGACGCTGAGAGCCGTCGCGACCGCGCTCTCCATCGACATCCGGGACGCTCGGGTGAGCGCCGAAGGCGATCTCGACGTGCGCGGCACGCTCGGCGTCGATCGCGACGCGCCGGTGGGTTTCCGCGCGATCCGCCTGCACTTCGCGCTGGAAAGCGATGCCGCGCCGGAGGACCTCGACCGGCTCTACAAGCTGACCGAGCGCTACTGCGTGGTCTACCAGACGCTCACGGGCGACGCCCCGGTGACCATCAGCCGCAGCGACCGCGCGGGATCGGGCTGAAGCGGCGCGTGCCGTGGCGAATCCGGGGTGGGCGGGGTAGAACCCCGGCCATGGGGAGCGAGCGCGCATATCGCCCCGTCGTCCTGTGCGTACTGGACGGTTGGGGGCATCGGGCAGAGACCGAGCACAACGCCATCGCGCTTGCCGAGACGCCGGTGTGGGACCGTCTGACCGCCGCCCGCCCTTACGGCCTGCTCGCCACCGCCGGCCCTGCCGTAGGCCTGCCCGAAGGCCAGATGGGCAACTCCGAGGTCGGCCACATAACCATTGGCGCAGGCCGAGTGATTCTGCAGGACCTGCCCCGCATCGACGCCGCCGTGGCCGACGGCTCGCTCGCGCGCAACCCTGCTCTCCTCTCACTGATGGAGCGGCTGCGCGAGAGCGGCGGCCGCTGCCACCTGATGGGGCTGGTCTCGCCGGGCGGTGTCCACTCGCACGAGAAACACATGGCGGCGCTCGCGCGGATCGTGAGCGGCGCCGGCGTGCCGGTGGCGATCCACGCCTTCCTCGACGGCCGCGACGTACCGCCGCGCTCGGCGCTCGGCAACCTGCCGACGTTCGAGGCGGCTCTTGGTGATCTTCCGAACGTGCGGATCGCGACGGTCGCCGGCCGCTACCACGCCATGGACCGGGACCGGCGTTGGGAGCGGACCGCGCGGGCCTACGACGCGGTGGTCTCCGCGCAGGGCCGGCCGGCGGCAAGCGCATCAGAAGCCGTGAGCAAGAGCCATGCGGAGGACATCGGCGACGAGTTCGTCGAGCCTGCGGTGATCGCCGGCTACGAGGGAATGGCCGACGGCGACGGGCTGATCATGGCCAATTTTCGGGCGGACCGCGCGCGCCAGATCATGGCGGCACTGCTCGACCCGGCCTTCGACGGCTTCGTGCGCACGCGCTGGCCAGACTTCGCCGCAGCCTGCGGCATGTGCAGCTATTCCGAAACCCTGGATCGCCTGACCGACACGCTCTTCCCGCCGCTTCAGGTGGCGGATCACCTGGGCGAGGTCGTCTCACGTGCCGGGCTGCGGCAGCTACGCGTCGCCGAGACCGAGAAGTACGCCCACGTCACCTTCTTCCTCAACGGCGGCGAGGAGCGGGAGCTGCCAGGGGAGGAACGGGTTCTCGTGCCCTCGCCCAAGGTCGCGACCTACGACCTCAAGCCCGAAATGTCGGCGCCGGCGGTCACCGACCGCGCGGTGGAGGCAATCGCAGGCGGGCGATTCGACCTGATCGTCGTGAACTACGCCAACACCGACATGGTGGGCCACAGCGGCAACCTCGACGCCGCAATGACGGCGGTCGCGACGGTGGACCGCTGCCTCGGCCGGCTCGCCGACGCCGTGGAGGAGGCGGGCGGCGCGCTGCTTATCACCGCCGATCACGGCAACGCCGAGCGGATGCGGGGCGCCGATGGCGCGACACCCCACACGGCTCACACCGATGGCCCCGTCCCCGCCGTGCTCGTCGGCGCGCCGGGCTTGGCGCTCGGCGACGGCGGGCTTACCGATATTGCGCCGACGGTGCTCGATCTCATGGGCCTGCCTGCACCGGCAGCGATGACCGGGCGCTCGTTGACTTGCCCCGCCCCGGCAGCGCGGGTCAGACGTCGCCAGCCAGCACAGGCTCGATAGCGCGGCCCAGGCGCAACAGCCGCTCCTCGTCACCGGGCGGCGCCATCAGCATGAGACCCACCGGCACGCCGTTGCCGTCCCGCCCGCAGGGGAGCGTCAGGGCGCAGCACGCCAGGTAATTCGCGAGGCGCGTGTTGCGCAGGATCGCGACGTTGGCCGCGCGATAGACCTCGATGTCGGCTTCGAGGTCGGCGATGGGCGGCGCGCTCACCGCCACCGTGGGCATGACGAGAACGCCGTGCCGCCTGATTCGCGCGTGCAGGCGTCCGGCGATCTCGCCGAGTCCCTGCTTGGTCCGCGCGGCATCGGTGGCCGACATCTCAGCACCGGAGCGGATGCGCTGCAGAATGGGTGTGTAGACCTGCTCGGGCCGCGACTCGATCACGTCGTACCAGAGCGCGTGGCACTCGGCGGCGTGATAGGGGCCGAGGCGGCCAACCAACGCCTCGGCCTCGTCGAACTCGGGTGCCGGCGTCTCACCAATGGTGCAGCCGGCGGCGCGTAGGCGCTCGACCGCACCGCGCGTCGCGGCTTCGACGCCTGTATCGAGTGAGTCCCACACGAGCGTGGTCGGCAGTGCGAATCGGTCTCGGTCGAGCGCGGCGCCTGCGAGGTCGGGGGCCGGGCGGTTGCCGGCGCCGAAGCGCCCGTCGAGCACCGCGAAGAGGGCGGCGGCATCGGCCACGTCGCGGGTCAGCGGGCCTACCGTGTCCATGCTGGTGCTGAGCCCGAGCACACCACCCAGCGGCAGCAGCCCAAAGCTCGTCTTGAGACCGACGAGGCCGTTCCACGCAGCCGGCACCCGCACGGAGCCGCCGGTGTCCGAGCCGATGGCAGCGGCGGCGAGGCCGCGCGAGAGGGAGACCGCTGCACCCGAGGACGACCCGCCGGGCAGGCGGTCGACGGTGGCGTCGAAGGGATTGGGCGGCGTGCCCAGCTTGGGATTGAGCCCGAGGATGGAGAAGGCGAACTCGCTCTGGTTGGTCTTGCCGAGGCAGACCAGGCCCGCGCGGGTGGCGCGCGCCAGAACCGTTGCGTCGCGTCGGGCGACGCGGTCCGCCAGCGCAGGCGTGCCGTGGCCGGTGACGTTGCCGGCGCTGTCGTAGAGGTCCTTCCACGAGATCGGCACGCCGTCGAGCGGCGATTGCCTCTGGCCCGCCTGGGCGCGCCGGTGCGCCGCCTCTGCTTCGGCGCGGGCGCGCTCGGCGGTAAGGCGCAGGTAGATCGCGCGGTCGCCGTCGGCTGCCTCGATTCGCTCGAGGAAGTGCTCGGTGAGCGTCCGCGGGTCGATGGCACCGCTCTCGATCCCTGCGCCCAGCGCAAGCGCGCTCATCAGATGCCAGTCGCCGCTCATGGCCGATCGCCTCCCGCCGCTCCCGTCTTGGCGCCAGCCTTTGTAGCCGCTCCCACGGCCACGCGACAGTTGGTGCTGCGCGACTGACCGGGCAATGCCCCTCGCCTCCGCCAGACCGTGGGCTTTGCGCGCTTGCGCACGGCGCAGCGCCGTCGCTAAACTCCGATTCACAACTTTGAAGACTCGGTCGGCGCGGCGCTTCGCCCGTCGGCTGGTGTGCGACCTTCGAACCACAAGCAAGGGGAGGCGGCTCGATGGAGTGGTTTCACAAACGGAAGCAGACGAAGAAGCAGAAGTTCGACGAGGAGATCAAGGCCTCTGGCGGTCTGATTGATCCGCTGAACCCGTCGCGGCGCGGCTTCATGTCGATGGCCGGCACTGCGGCGATCGGCGCGATGGGCGTGGCCGGGGCCAACACCCTGATCGCGCTAAACAACGGCGCGAAGGCCGACGGCGAGCCGATCCCGGTCGGCGCCATGCTGCCCTACACCGGATGGGGCGCGGAGGATTCGCGCAACTTCGAGGCGGGCATCACCTTGGCGGTGGAGGAGATCAACTCCTACGGCGGCATTCACGGCCGGCCCATTGAGGTCCACTATGAGGACACCAAGGAGATCACCGCCGAGACCGTGACCTCGGCCGCGCGGCGCCTGATCGACCGGCACGAGGTGCATGCCATCATCAACGGCTACAACTCGCTCTCAGTCCGGGCCGAGTACGACACCATCGCGGATGCGGGCATTCCCTACATGCACGACAACACGCAGTACGGACACCAGTTCGCGGTGAGAGACAATCCGGATCGCTACTGGTGCATCTTCCAGGACGACCCGTCGGAGTACTATTACGGCTCGGGCCTGATCTACTTCCTTGACGAGCTTGAGAAGCTCGGCAAGTGGAAGCGGCCAAACAACAAGTTCGTGCTCTTCTCGGGCAGCATCGACTATGCGATCACCATCGCCGCTGCGGTGCGCGACACGGCTCCGCAGTTCGGCTGGGAGCTCGCGATCGATGATGTCGTGACCCAGCCGGTCGATGACTGGGGACCGGCACTGGTGCGTGCGCGGGAGGCCGACCCCGCAATCATCGCGGCGACTCACGGATTCCCGACCGATCAGACCGGTCTGGTCACCGGCTTCGCCGAGAACCCGACCAACAGCCTGGTCTACGTGCAGTACGCGCTGCAGCAGCGGGCCTTCCTCGACATCGTCAAGGAGACCGGCCAAGGCGTGTTCTGCTCGACCACCATCGGCACCCTGCAGGACGAGATCGGCAACATCTTCACCAAGAAGATCCGCGACCGCTGGGGTCAGGACATGAGCCCGTCGGTCGGCGGACAGGTCTACGACTCGTACTACCTGTGGGCGATCGCGGCCGCCCGTGCCGGCGGCACAGGCGTGCCCTACGACGGCATCGAGCAGAACAGGAAGGTGTGTCACTTCCTCCGCGAATCGATCTATCGCGGCGTGGTGGGCACCATCCGGTTCATGTGGGGTCAGGCGGCAACGCCGTATCCGGCGGAGACCAACGATCCGTCGCTCGGCATGCCCACGATCATGATGCAGTGTCAGGACTGGACCAAGGACGTGGTCTACGTCGGGCCGTCGCCCTACGACACGGCGGACT